>JAYWCH010000202.1:0-5133 GCA_043780755.1 Hymenobacter sp. | reverse complement strand
GGTGCTGCGGCCGGCCATTATCTGGTGCGACAGCCGGGCGGTGGATTTCGGCCAGCAGGCTTTCGCGGCTTTGGGCGAAGCCTATTGCCTGAGCAATTTCCTGAACTCGCCCGGCAACTTCACCGCCGCCAAGCTCAAATGGGTGCGCGAAAACGAGCCGGCGATCTACGCGCAGATCCACAAAATTCTGCTGCCCGGCGACTATATCGCCTTCCGCCTCACCGGCCAGCTGCAAACCACCGTTTCGGGGCTCTCGGAGGGCGTGCTCTGGAATTTCAAGCGCCAGGCGCTGGCCCGGGAGCTGCTCGATTATTACGGCATCAGCGCCGATCTGCTGCCCGAGGTGGTCGAGACTTTTTCGGTGCAGGGCACCTTGCACCGTGCGGCGGCCCAGGAATTGGGCCTGGCCGTGGGTACGCCGCTGAGCTACCGGGCCGGCGATCAGCCCAACAACGCCTTCTCCCTCAACGTGCTGGAGCCCGGCCAGATTGCGGCCACGGCCGGCACCAGCGGCGTGGTCTACGGCGTTGCGGCTAGTCCGACGGCCGATCCGCGCTCGCGGGTGAACGCCTTTGTGCACGTCAACAGCACGCCGGCGCAGCCCCGCACGGGCGTGCTGCTCTGCCTCAACGGCACCGGGATTCTCAATAGCTGGCTGCGAAAAATAGTGGGCGACCTACCCTACGAGCAGCTCAACGAGCTGGCAGCCCAGGCGCCGGTAGGGGCGGCGGGCCTGCGGTTTCTGCCCTTCGGTAACGGCGCCGAGCGCCTGCTCGAAAACCGGCCGGCGGCGGCCGGGCTGCGCGGCCTCGATTTCAACGTGCACGGCCGGACCCACCTGCTGCGCGCCGCCCAGGAAGGCATCGTCTTCGCCCTCAATTACGGGCTGGATATCCTGCGGGCCACGGGCGTGGTCGTGCGCCAGGTGCGTGCCGGACACGCCAATATGTTCCTCAGCCCGGTCTTCCGGGAGGCGTTCGTGAATACCGGCAACGTGGAGCTGACGCTATATAATACCGACGGCGCCCAGGGCGCGGCCCGGGGCGCGGGCCTCGGCGCGGGCGTGTACGCCAGCCCGGCCGAAGCTTTTGCCGGCCTCGAACCCATTCTCACCGTGGAGCCCACCGCCGCGCTGCGCGAGCAGTACCAGGCGGCCAACGCCCGCTGGCAAGCCGATCTAACCGAAGCCCTTTCTTCCTCAATTCCCCCTTCTCATGGCAGTCAACCCACTTTCTAAGTCGGAATTCTTTTCCGGTATCAGTCCCATTCGGTTCGAAGGACGGGAGTCGGATAATCCGCTGGCGTTCAAATGGTACGATGAAAACCGGGTGGTGGCCGGCAAGACCATGAAGGCGCATCTGCGCTTTGCCGTGGCGTACTGGCACACGTTTGTGGGCACGGGCGGCGATCCTTTCGGGCCGGGCACCAAGCGGTTTGCCTGGGATGGGCACGCGAATATCATCGGGCGGGCTAAGGACAAGATGGACGCCGCGTTCGAGTTTTTTACCAAGCTCGGCACGCCTTATTACTGCTTTCACGACCTCGATCTGGTGGAGGAAGGCGCCTCGCTGGGCGAGTACGAGCGCAACCTGCGCACCATCGTCGATTATGCGCAGGCGCACCAGACGGCCAGCGGCGTGAAGCTGCTCTGGGGCACGGCCAACGTCTTTTCCCACCCGCGCTACATGAGCGGGGCCAGCACCAACCCCGACTTCTCGGTAGTAGCCCACGCCGGCACGCAGGTGCTCAATGCCCTGGACGCGACCATTGCCCTGCAAGGCGAAAACTACGTTTTCTGGGGCGGCCGCGAGGGCTACATGACCCTGCTCAACACGGACATGAAGCGAGAGCGCGAGCACCTGGGCCGCTTCCTGGGAATGGCCCGCGACTACGCCCGCCAGCAGGGTTTCACGGGTAAGTTTTTCATTGAGCCCAAGCCCGCCGAACCCACCAAGCACCAGTATGATTTCGACGCGGCCACCGTCATCGGCTTCCTGCACGAGTTCGGGCTGGCGCAGGATTTCATGCTGAATCTGGAGGTAAACCACGCCACGCTGGCCGGCCACACCTTCCAGCACGAGCTGCAGGTGGCGGCCGATGCCAACCTGCTCGGCAGCATAGACGCCAACCGCGGCGACTACCAGAACGGCTGGGATACCGACCAGTTTCCCAACAACATCAACGAGCTGACGGAGGCCATGCTCATTATCCTCGAACATGGCGGAATCACGCCGGGCGGCATCAACTTCGACGCCAAAACCCGGCGCAACTCCACCGATCTGGAGGATATTTTCGTGGCCCACATCAGCGGCATGGATACGTTTGCCCGCGCCCTGGTCACGGCCGATGCCATCCTGACCCAATCGCCCTACCGCCGGTTTCGCGCCGAGCGCTACGCCTCGTTCGCCACTGGCCCCGGCGCGGCCTTCGCCAACGGCGAACTAACCCTGGAAGACCTGCGCACCATCGCCCATCGTAGCGGCGAGCCCACGCCCAAAAGTGGCAAGCAGGAGTGGCTGGAAAGTATTATCAATCAATATATTTAACAACTGATGTTACGCGCTGAGTGGCGGCAGTTGCTGCCAAGTAGCTTTTGCCGTTTCAGCAACTGCTGTTTTCAGGCTGCTACATAGTTTGGCGCCTACCATCACCTAATAAGCGGAAACAGCCGGCCGCAAGCGCGGACTACTGCACCAGAATCAGGGCGGAGCTGGCGGGCACCGGCACGGGGGCGCCGGTCTGGTTCAGCTGGTCGAGCCCTTTTTCATTGAGCTGATCACCCCGCAGTACGACCGTGTATTTTCCGACCGGTACGGGCACGTTCACCGCCGTGCGATTGCCATTAAATACGACCACGATATTCTGCCAGCCATCGCCGCCGGCGTGGTCTTTCAGGCGGTAGGCGATGGTGCCGGCCGGTAGGTTGGGCAAAAACTCCAGGTGCTGCTGAATCAGCTCGGCGGTGGGCAGGCGGAAGGCGGGGTGGGCGCGGCGTAGGGCAATCAGGCGGCGATAGAAGTCAAACACCGGCAGGTACTTAGCCTTGCGGGCCCAGTCGAGCTGATTTACGCTGTCGGGCTGATTGTAGGAATTGCTGCTGCCGCCCTTAGTGCGCAAAAATTCGTCGCCCACGGGCAGAAACGGCACGCCCTGCGACGTGAAAACGATGGTATTGCTGAGCAGATCCATGCGGATCAGCTCGGCTTCGGAGGCGCCGGGGTTGGCCACGGTGAGCTTGTCCCAGAGTACGCGGTCGTCGTGGCAGGCCACGTAGTTGATGGCCTGATCCGGCGACGCGGCCCAGGGAGCTTTCGAGTAATTGACTTTGGTATAATCCAGCTGCGGGTGCGCCGTGGCGGCAACGACGCCAAACTTCACGCTTTCCTCCAGACCGGGCTGGCCGCTGGCGAAGCCGGGCTCGGTCTGGCGGGCGTAGTGGCCTTTGATTCCGTCGCGCAGCTCGTCGCCGAAAGCGGCCACCCGGGGCAGCCGGGCGATGTTGGCCTTCACGGCGCGGCGGGTTTCGGGCAGGGGGCTGGGGCCGGCGGTCCAGCCCTCGCCGTACATAAAGATGGAGTGATCCTGCTGGTCAAGGGCGATGCGAACGGCGCGCATGGTTTCAATATCGAGCACGCCCATCAGGTCGAAGCGGAAGCCGTCGGCGTGGTACTCGCGGGCCCAGTACGCCACCGATTCCACGATGAGCTTGCGCACCATTGTACGTTCCGACGCTACTTCATTGCCGCAGGCGGTGGCATTGGAAAGGCTGCCGTCGGGGTTTTGGCGGTAATAATAACCGGGCACCAGCTGCTCGAAGGCGCTTCGTCCGGCGTCGGCTGTGTGATTGTACACCACGTCGAGAATCACGCGTAGGCCCTCCCCGTGCAGGTTTTCCACCAATTGCTTAAGCTCGCGGATGCGCACGGCCGGATCGGCGGCATCGGTGGCGTAGCTGCCTTCGGGCACCGAATAATTGAGCGGGTCGTAGCCCCAGTTGTAGCGATTAGCCCCAACTGGCTGGGCTTCGTCAATCGAAGCAAAGTCATTGGTAGGCAGTAGGTGAACGTGGGTCAGCCCTAGCTCCAGCAGGTGATCCAGGCCGGTGCGCACGCCGGCCGGGCCGCGCGTCCCCAATTGAGCCAGCCCCAGAAACTTGCCCTTCTCCCGGATGCCCGACTGCGGGTGCATGCTCAGATCGCGCACATGCACTTCTCCGATCACAATATCCGTGGCTTGTTTCAGGGCCGGGCGCAGGTCGTCGGGCCAGCCCGGCGGCTGGGCGGTGGCGGGGTTGAGCACGGCGCCGCGCTGGCCGTTCAGGCCCACGGCGTGGGCGTAGGGATCAGCCACTTCGGCCCGAAGCCGCCCGCCAATGGTGGCCTGCACGGTGTAAAAGCCAGTGGTGCCGGCGGGCAGGGCGTAGGTCCAGGTGCCGCCCTCGGCGCGGCTCATGCGGTAGTTGGCGCGGGCCGGGCCGCCGGTGCCGGCGGCGTAGAGGCGCAGGTGCAGGGCCTCGGCGGTGGGCGCCCACACGCGCAGGGTAGCCTGGGGGCCGCGCCAGGTCAGGCCCAGGTCGGGGCCGTTGTAGGTGGGGTACTTGGTGAAGTCGGGAAGGGCTTGGGCGGGAGCGGCCGGGGCAGCGGAGAGAAGCACGAGCAGCAGGAGTAGCGGGCGAATCATGGCCCCAAGTTCGGCGTTTGGCGCCAAATGCCGGGCCGGCGCGGCAGGCCAACCGATCATCCGCCGCCCACCGTCGATACAATTCCCCCAGCGGTCGGTTAGGGCGGGCCGGGCGCCGCGCCTGTCTGTATGTTTGTTGGGCTTTTTCCTTTGTGCTATGGCCGCTTTTTCCCCCCGGGGCTACCTCACGCCGCTGATTCACGTGCTGGTGTGGAGCCTGTTCGGGCTCACTTTTTTATTGTTCCAGCCGCTCACCGGCCGGCTCACCATGCCGCCGCAGTTCTGGCTGAAGCAGGGGCTGATGTTTGGGATCTGGATCGCGATCTTCTACCTCACCGCCCGGGTAAGCGTGCCCCGCCTGCTGTTCCTGGGCCAAACGGGGTGGTTCGTGGTGACGCTCTTCACCACCGCGCTGGGCGTGCTGCTGTTCAGTAAATTGCTGGAAATGTCGCT
>JAYWCH010000201.1:0-5044 GCA_043780755.1 Hymenobacter sp. | reverse complement strand
CGCACCTTTCCCGGCCGGATCGTGCGCAACGCCGGCGCCCTCGACGCCAACACCCGCACCCTGCTCACCGAAGTGCTGATTCCCAACGGACGCGGCGAGCTCAAGCCCGGCAGCTACGCCCAGGTGCGGTTTCACCTGCCGCGCACCTCGCCGGCGGTCATCATCCCGGCCAATACCCTGGTGCTGGGCGGCACGGACTCGCGCGTGGTCACGGTCCAGGCCGGCAAGGTTCACTACCAGGTCATCACCACCGGCCGCGACTTCGGCTCCCAGCTCGAAGTAGCCCAGGGCCTGAAGGGCGGCGAGCTGCTCGTGCTCAATCCCACCGAAGCCCTGATCGAAGGCGAAGCCGTGCAGACCAAAGCCTTCACCCCGCCCGCCAAGCCCGCCGGTCCGCCGGCCCCCAGGCCCCGACCCAACGACCCGGACGCGCCCCGGGTATCCTCGCCCATCAAATAACAGTGGGACGGCCCAGTGCCCGCCGCCCCGGCCCGCGTCCCCTTCCGCTGATTCCCAGTAATGGGCTCCGCCCTGCTTTGCCATGATTTTTCGCCCCTCCTACTTCTCCATCGGCCTGTTGCTTGTGAGCGCCTGCGCCACCGCGCCGCGCTACCAGGCGCCCGCCGTGAGCACGCCCGGCGCCTGGCAAAACGCCGGACGGGCGGATACCACCGGCTCGCCCATCCCCCGACCGCCCCGGACCCGAACGGCCGCCCCGGCCTTCGGCGGACCGGCTACCCAGGCCCAGCCCACGGCGGACGCTCCCGCCCCCACCGGCACCCCCGCCGCCCCGGCCCAGGCCCGGGAGCTGGCCCTGCCGCCCCCGGAAATGGCGTGGTGGACGGTTTTCAACGACCCCACCCTGACCCAGCTCGAAGAGCAGGCGCTCGCGCAGAACTTCACGGCGCGGGCGGCCCTGGCCCGGGTCGATCAGGCGCGGGCGCGGCTGCAAGTGGTCGATTCCTACCGCAGCCCGGAAGTGACGCTCAACCCGTCGGCTTACCGGACGGAGCTTTCCGGCCTGCGGGCGGTGCCGTTTGATGTGCCCGCCCGGGCCGTGGCCCAGACCCAGTACTTCATTCCCCTCAACGTCAGCTACGAAGTGGACGTATGGGGCCGCATCCGGCGCAACATTCTGGCCGCCCGCGCCGATGCCGAAGCCGCCGCCGCCGACGGCCAGGCCGTGCGCCTCTCCCTCACCGCCGATGCGGCCACCTACTACTTCAACCTGCGCGGCCTCGACGCCGAGCTGGCCGTGCTCGACAGCGCCCGCCTCGCCCGCGTGCAAAACGTGCAGCTCACCCAGGCCCGGTTTCAGGCCGGGGTTGATAACGAGATTGGCCTGCGCCGCGCCGAAACGGAGCTGGCCAACGTGGAAGCCAGCCTCCTGGACCTGAGCCGCCAGCGCGCCGGCGTGACCGCCGCCCTGGCCACGGTGGTGGGCCAGCCGGCCAGCAGCTTCGTGCTGCCGGCCCGGCCGGGTACCGAGCTGCCCGCTGCCCCGCTCGTGCCGCTGGCCCTGCCCGCCACCCTGCTGGCCCGCCGCCCCGACCTGCGCCGCGCCGAGCGCCAGCTCGCCGCCACCGATGCCCGCGCCGAGGCCGCCCACCTCGCCCGCCGGCCCAGCGTGCAGCTCAACGGCTTCATCGGCCCGCAGAGCGCCACGCTGGCCAAGCTGCCCCAGCTCGCCAACGGCTACACCTACTACCTGGGCGGCGGCGTGGCCATTCCCGTTTTCAACGGCGGCCGGCTGCGGGCCAATGAGCAGCTGGCCCAGTTCCAGTACCAGGAGCTGGAAGCCCAGTACCGGGGCGCGGCGCTCACCGCCTTCCAGGATGCGGAAACGGCGCTCGCCAATATTCGCCTCAGCGCGGCCCAGCTCGCGGCCCAGCAGCGCGCCCTGCGCGCCGCCCGCCAGGCCGGCCGCCTTACCGAAGTGCGCTACCGCAGCGGCCTGACCAACTATTTCGAAGTGGTGGACGCCGACCGCCAGATTCTCGACGCCGCCCGCCAGCTGGCCCAGACCCAGACCGCGCAGCTGCGCTACAGCGTCCTGCTGGTGCGCGCCCTAGGCGGCAGCTGGCAGTAAACAACGGCTGCGACGACGACGAAACCGAAGCAGCCTGAGGAACTGCCGTTTGCAGGCCCGCTGAAATGGACCGGTGTGGGCACCCGTCGGACGAGGGTAGAGACGCGACCCTTCGCGTCTCGCGTTAACGGGCACCCGGACGGTGCGGACGCCAGACGCGAAGGGTCGCATCTCTACCCTCGTCGGGCGGGCACCCGGCTGGGAAACCACGGCGGAACGAACAGGTCATTCGGCAATAAACCAACCCGCGCCCGACTCGTCATCGGCTTTAGGCCTTCCTCCTGAAAAGATCCCGGCCGGGCAAGCCGGGATCTTTTTTTTGGGCTAAATCACCGCTTAGTCAGCCAATTGAGATTTTCGACAGAATCCGTTGTTACGTTTAAGTTAAGGACTCGTATTAGGGGTCTTTGTGCTTTTTAATTCCCCCGAAAACCTCTGCTATGCGCTCTCTATTGCTCGCCCACTTTACCGCGTTTTTATTGATTATCGGCAGCTTCAATCCGGCTTACGCCCAGATTGTGCCCGCGCCGGATACCATTCACAAGTTTGAAAACCCCCAGGGTGTGCCGGCTCCGGTGAAGGCGAAGTGGTACAAGAGCAAGCTGTTCCGGGCCAGCATCGTGCCGGCGGTCCTGATCGGCTACGGCGCTTACACCTTCAATGGCGGGGGCTTCTACACCAATCAGCAGGCCAACCGCGACATTCACCGGCTGTTTCCCAGCTACCGCACCCGCGTGGATGACATCCTCATTATCGCCCCCTTCGTGGAGCTGGGCGCCGTGGCGCTGGCCGGCGTGGAGTCGCGCGACGACCGCGTGAACACCCTGCTCATCATTGCCAAAGCCGAAGCCTTTATGCTGACCTCCACTTTCGCCGTCAAATACCTCAGCCGCGAGGAGCGCCCCGACGGCTCGGATAACCTCTCCTTTCCTTCGGGCCACACGGCCCAGGCCTTTCTGGCGGCGAGCATCGTGCACAACGAGTTTCGGGATAAAAGCCAGTGGTACGGTATTGGCGCCTACACCATCGCGACCAGCGTGGCGGCCCTGCGCATGATTAACTCCAAGCACTGGCAGAGCGACGTGGTGGCCGGTGCCGGCTTCGGCATTCTCTCGGCTCACCTGGCCTACCTGAGCCACCGTAACCGCTGGGGCCGCAAGCCCATTGGCCGAGACATCGGCCTGGCGCCGGCCTACTTCGGTACCGGCACGCCGGGGATGACCATTAGCTGGCATCCGTCGAAGTAGCTCGGGATCAGCAATTAAACAATGAGGGATGAAGGAGCCGGGACCGCAGGGGACGGGGCCTTCATCCCTCATTTTGCATTCAGGCTTCGGCTGGAGCCCTCCTGTCAGGGCACCTCGTGGATGCTGTCCGCGCCCACCATCTGGCGTGGCCGAAACCGGCGATGGCGGGTGGAAGGATACCAGCCCACCCGTCAGATACCGTTGCCGGATCCGCCAGTACTAACCGGGCGGAATACCTGACTCCGACTCAATAGTCTGGCAATTTTTCCCCACCCCGAGCAGCGACAGGGACCGGGCCCGCGTGATCTTCCGACTTTGGCAGGTGCCTTTTCGGGTAATGGCCTGTAGATCGGCCGTTTCCAGCCCGACTAAATGAGTTCTTTTCGCAAGCTGCGGCATCGGCCGGGGCACATGCGCTTCGCTTAATATATATAAATGTATATTTTTTAGTATACCTTAGCGGGGTGTCCATTTTTGCTGGATCACTCTAGTTAAGCCGGTTGGCCCATACTCTTCTCTCAATTACTTTTTTTCTTATGAGGCTTAATTTACTAACGGCCACCATGCTGGCGCTGGCGCTGCCACTGGCCCAACTGGTCCAGGCTCAAACCAGTACCTCGAACCCTATTGGCAGTATCACCGCCAGCCCTAATGCCAGTGAACTCTATCAGTTCACCCCGCAGAACTTTGGCAATGCGAAGGTGCAAACGCTTTTTACGAGCGCTGATTTAGCGGCCGCGGGCGTTCCGGTCACGGCAGTGTTGCAAGGGGTGCAGTGGTACGTGGTGACCGACAACTCGCCGAACACTTACACCTTTAGCGTGGGGGCAGCGAACACTACCCTGACTACGCTGCCGAGCGGGGCCGCTTTTTACACGGGAGCGATCAGCACTGTAGCTCCGAGCGCAAGCGATGCGGGCACCATCAACGGCTGGCACACGGCCCAGTTTACCACCTCTTTTACCCGTGATGGCAGCAACTTGATTCTGCAAACCTGCCGCTCGGGCGGTGGACAGTCCTCCGACCAGGTGAATGTTAATGCATCGGCAGGAGGAGCAACCTACATGGTGAGTGGCTACAACCATGCCTGCAGTGCGACCACTGGCTACTATTCCGTGCCCAGCCGCCCGACCTTTCGCTTTCTCTACACAACCGCTGCACCGGCACTCACCAGCATTAGCCCCGCCAGCGGCTCGGTGGGTGCCAGCGTTACCATTACCGGCTTCGACCTGACCGGGGCCACAAAGGTAACTTTTGGCGGCACCAGCAACAATACCGTGACCACCGGGCTGACAGTGAATGGCACCAGTGGCAGCCAGACCCTCACCGTGAACGTGCCCACCGGTGCCACCACGGGCAGCCTGACGGTGACCACGCCCACGGGCACCAGCAACGGGTTGACTTTCACCCTGACCTGCCCCCCCACGGCCACTGCTCAGAACGCAATCCTGACCCTGGCCGCCAACGGCGCCGGCACCCTGGCCGCCACGGCCGTGAATAACGGCAGTGCGGCCAACTGCACTTCGGCCACAACCAACACCCTGAGTGTCGCCCCGAACACGTTCAGCTGCGCGGATGTGGCCCCGGCCACGGTGGCCAGCGCGTTGCTTTTCAGTGGTTCGCAGTACGTGCAGGGCACCAATGCGCAGTTGCCCATGGGCAATACGGCCCGGACCATTGAGGCCTGGGTGTACCCGACCGCAGCCAG
>JAYWCH010000200.1:0-16787 GCA_043780755.1 Hymenobacter sp. | reverse complement strand
GATGCTGCCCGCTGCGCGGAAACCCGTGCCCTGGTAACTGCGGGTATAGACTGGCCCTGCGAGGTCCGGACACTGTTCCGGACCGAAAATCTGGGTTGTGGATTCGGCCCGGCGGGCGCCATCAGCTGGTTTTTTGAGCATGAATCCGAGGGAGTTATTCTGGAAGATGACTGTCTGCCAGTGCCTGATTTCTTTCGATTCTGCCAGGAACTTTTGGGCCGCTACCGGCACGATACCCGCGTGATGCACATTGGGGGGGGGAATTTCTCCAGCGAAGCCCGGCATCCGATCCCGGTCGGGGGGGAGTCCTATCACTTTTCCGGCCGGGTACATAGTTGGGCCTGGGCTTCCTGGCGGCGGGCCTGGCACCATTTTGATTTTCACCTTACGCTGCTCCCCGAGCTGCGGCGGCGTGGGGCTTTGGTCGATAGCTATCCTTCCCTGCTGGAAAGAACGTACTGGCTACGCAAATTTGAAGAGGTGCGGCAGGAAACGCAATTAGCGCATGTCTGGGATTACCAATGGCATTTCGCCGTGGCCGCCCATGGCGGCCTGACCATTGTGCCAGCCGTGAATTTAGTGACCAATATTGGTTTCGGTGATGATGCTACTCACACGTTAGATCCTCAGGATCAACTGGCTCATCCGCCCGTCGGAACGTTGAAATTTCCGCTGATTCATCCGTCCATGGTGCTGCGCGACGGGCGACGCGATCGCCAGCACTTCCGGGAACACCTGATCCGGCACGCCCAGGCCACCGTCCGGCGGCTGCTAGCCCGTCTACTGTCGGCCAAATCAACGGCTCCACTACCGAATCCGACTATTCCAATGCCAGTTTCACCTCCTGTCCCCGTCATGCCATGAAAGTTCTTGTCTCTGCGTATGGTTGCAATCCCGTTCAGGGTGGGGAAGACGGTAATGGGTTTCACTGGGTCTGGGAAATGGCGCAGCGTGACCACCAGGTATGGTGTCTGACTACTACGCAGGGGGAAACCGGTGCCATTGCCGATTTCATGGCTAACAATACCCACCGGGCGGCTACACAGCGCATCCGGTTTATCTATCCGCAAGTGCCGAATTGGGTAAGTTACCTCTACCGCTGGCAGTTCGGGGTGTATTTGCACTACATGGTGTGGCAATACATGGCTTGGCGCCTGGCCCGACGATTAGACGAGGATATTGACTTCGACTTGGTCCACCACGCCACTTTCAGCAGTCTGAAGATGGGTTCCTGGTTGTGGCGACTGGGTAAGCCGATGGTTTATGGTCCGGTTGGCGGAGCCCAGAAAGCGCCCATTGCTTTCCGCCGGTTTCTCCCGGACTGGTTCCGAACGGAGACGCTGCGCTCCGCTTTCAGTTGGCTGCTCACCACCTTCGACTATAACCTGCACCAAAATCTTCGCCACGCCACGCTAGTACTAGCGTCAAATGACGAGTCGGCAGCCCTGGCCCGTAAGCTGGGAGCTACGCGCGTCGAGTTATTCCTGGATACCGGCTTACCCGATTCATTTCAGACTACCAGCTGTCCGGAGCGGGAGCCCCAGCCGGTGCTGCAACTCCTCTGGGTAGGTCGACTCTATCCTAACAAAGCCCTGCCACTGGTACTCGAAGCCCTGTCACAAGTGGCTCCGCGGGTAAAGTTTCACCTCACAGTACTAGGTGATGGCCCCATGCGCGACCGCGTAGCGGGTTGGATAGCCCAGTATGGTCTGGTTGGGCAGGTAACCTGGCATGGAAGCGTACTCTGGACCCAAGTACACCAGGCGATGCTTAGTCATGATGTTTTTTTATTCGGTTCGCTTCGCGATTCTTTCGCCTCCCAGTTCATGGAAGCGCTCGCTACCGGATTACCCATTATAACCCTTAATCATCAGGGGGCCCGTACTTTCCTGCCGGATTCGGCGGCTATAAAAGTGCCCGTCACGAGCCCCGAAGAAGCAACCGCCGCCATGGCTCGTGCTGTGGAGTACGTGTATGACCATCCGGAAGTGCGCCGCGCCATGGGTCGGGCGGGCTATGAGTTTTCGCTGCTCCAAGCCTGGCCCCAACGGATGGACCGGCTACTGACCATGCTCCAGCAAATGGGAATCAACACAGAAGTCCTTTCCCAGGATAAGGTCCTTGTTAATCAAGTAATAGCCCAGGAATCATAGCCCGCGAATACCGGCTAAATGTCGCTCATATTTAGTCCATTGCTCCTTACCAGTACCTCTACTATTTCAGTAATGCTGTACATTGTCATTCCTGTATTCAACCGTTGTAACTACACCCGGGATTGTCTGCTCTCGTTGCGTGAGCAGATCCGAACGGATTTTCGCATCGTCGTCGTCGATGACGGCTCAACGGATGGCACTGACCAGATGCTGGCCGATGACTTTCCGGAAGTAGAAGTAGTCAGCGGGAATGGGAGCCTTTTTTGGACTGCGGGGGTGAACGCAGGTATTCGTCGGGCACTGGAGCTGGGTGCCACCCGCGTCATGACGATGAACAACGACGTACTGGTACCGCCCGATTTCATCACTCAGATGCTGAACTGGGCTGACCGCCATCCGACAGCCATGCTGGGGGCCCTCGAGTTGGACGTGGCCACCGGCCAGCCCATTTACGGCGGCGAGCAGCTTAATTGGCGCTCTAACACGCGCCGTCAGCTGCTGGCCGAGCTTCCCATTGAAGCACGTCATGGTCTGCACCCGGTAAGCTACCTGCCCGGCCGGGGCCTGCTCATTCCATTGGTAGTGATTAAGGCCATTGGCCTCTTTGACGAAAAGCGCCTGCCTCATTACCTGGCTGATTTCGATTACACGAGTGTCGCCCGCCGCCACGGCTTTCCGATTTACTGCAACTACGACGCCAGACTCAGTACTTACCCGGACGAAAGTGGGCAGGAGCAGACCCGTCGTCACCGCAGTCTCCGGGGTTATTACCAGCACCTGTTCGGGATTCGGGGTGGGGGCAATCTCCTTAATTTCACGCATTTCACCCTTAAAAACTGCCCTCCACTCTACCTGCCCTATCATTTGCTGAATGGCTACGCCCGTCGGCTGGTGGGCTACTTTATGCATTGAGCGAGCCGTATGATAAACCCTTTGGTCTGGAAATGGGCCTTTCTGGTCATATTAAACCCTTTACGTCGTCGAATGAATGGGTCATCAGCCAGTACCAGACGATTATTCCCCGGCTAAGGCTAGTGTCGGAACTGCCGTGAGAAGAGGACCCGGTCGGTCCCTGACGCGGCGATTCCAACAGGCGGGAACACTGTTTATTTGCCTGAGCCTGAGTTTTCTTCTGACATCTTCCAGCCAGTCGGTTCCGGGCAGCTCCAATAGGCCGCGATTAACTATACGTCGCGGGGGCATTTACTCGGGGACCTACCGCAGTACCGATTCCCGGGTACCCTGCATCAGCATCGAAACGACCGAGCCTGTCACGCTGCGCGATTGCGTAATCGTCGGGGCCGGCGATTTGATCCGGGCCACCGCTGGTGGGGCTAACCTTACTGTAGTGGACTGTAGCGGCTATGGTCTGCCACCCTCAGCTGACCAAACCCGCCCCGGCCGCTTCCTGGAAATCAATTCCGCCCGCTCGATACGCATTGAGCACAATTATTTTGAGCAAACCTCCGGTATTCTTATCTACCAGTGGAATGGCACTGACCAGGCCCATCAATCGCTCACTGTTCGCTATAATTCGGTCAGAAATATCGATGGTCGTTACCGTGACGGCGGGTGCGCCATCGTTAGCTTTCTACAGCTGAATGGCTTACCAAACCTAGCGAATATAGAAGTAGCCTGGAATCAGGTCATCAATGAACCCAACAAGTCCTTGGTCGAAGATAATATCAACTTCTATAATTCCGGGGGTACCCGTCTCAGTCCGGTGCGGCTGCACGACAACTATATTCAGGGTGCTTATCCGTACCCGGCCACGAGTGCCACTTACCGGGGTTCCGGCATCACGTTGGATGGTGATGGGCACGGACCGCTATCCACTACCGCCTACGTTAACGCGTACGATAATCAGGTAGTGAGTGCTTGCGCCGCGCTCAACATTGCGGCCGGCCATGACAACCACTTCTATAACAATCGATTAGTCACCAGCGGCCTGTTGCCCAACGGCGACAGGCTGGTCGCTAACTACGCGGCCGCTGGCGTCTGGAATTTCTATCAGCGACCATCCACAGTCTTTTACAATAACCGGCTAACTCATAATATCATTGGGTTTGTGCACTGGGGCGGCCCCGGGGCCTTACCTGAGCGTCAGGATCTGAGCAGGGGAGCTTGTGTGCCTTGTACGGACACCAGGCATCTGCCCAATCCCATTACTCTGCAGACCGAACGGGCTGAATGGGCACTATGGCAGCACAAGCTCCGGACCAGGGGCGTGCTAGTAGGCCCACGTTCTGGGGGGCGCCGGGAGGAGGTCTCTCGATCACACCACTGATAAGATTCCGTGGATCAGCCGGGCCGTTAGCGTCCATTCCCTTGGGGCAGCAGGCAGTCCTGTCATCCACTTTGCCGCGTAGTGGGCGATCAACCGTCAAAGCTGATCCGGAAATTATCAAAACCGATAATAATCATATTAGTTGATATCATCCAGGGATTTATTACTTTAAAAACATATTTACTAACTTTAATGATAAAATTATTATGAAATAGTATTTTCTCAATAGCTTGATTTTATTTTAGGCGGTCTGAAATGAAAATCACTTCCCGATTTCATAAAAGACGGCTCCGAATTCAGGACCGCGATTACGCAATAATGATAGCTTGAAAAAAAACTATAAAATATTGTGAAACCCTGTGAAATCTCCGGTTAGGCTATTGATTGGTAATTAAGATGAATTAATTTTAGATAAAACATATAATCTAAAAGCCCCGCTTTTAGCGATGAGCACGTAGTCGAAGGGGGATTCTTATTGGGCGAAATCCGAAATGGCACTTTATCATATATAACTAATCCGATGAGTCGGATTGGAACGGATTGATTTTTGGCCTGGTTGAGTGGGCAATTGCAAATCATTTTTTTCGTTTCAAGTATTTAAGAATGCAAAAAAATCCGAAGCACTACTCATCCCTTTTTCCTGCGAAACGTACTTTGCCCGGTATCCTGACTCTTACGGCCGTTTCTTTATTAACCGTATTACCGGGCATGTCCACGGTAATGGCCCAAGCCCCAAGTGTGACCTATTCCGGGCCGCTTACTATTACTCAGGGGGGAACCTATTCCGGTAATTTTCGGAGTACGGATTCTTCAGTGCCAGTCATCAAGATTCAAACGACGCAGCCCGTCATTATTGAGAATTGTATCCTGGCGGGCGCCGGCGATCTCATTGATGCCAAGAATGGAGGCGATAATCTCATCATTCGCAACAATAAAGGCTACGGCTTAACGCAGAGCGCCGACAATGTTCGCCATGGTCGTTTTCTGGAAGCAAATTCGGCCGTATCGATTCGGGTAGAGAGCAATTTTTTTGAACATACTACCGGCATTAATATTTACCAGTGGGGAGGCAATGGTTCCGGCCAGCAAACCCTCACGATACGGTATAACTCGGCCAAAAACATCGATGGCCGTTACCGCAATGGCGGGGTCTATTATGCCCAGTTCCTGCAATTGAATGGTGTCCATGGGCTGGTAGGCAGTGAAATTGCCTGGAATCAAGTTGTCAATGAGCCTAACCAGTCACTGGTTGAGGATAATATCAACTTTTATAATTCCGGTGGTACTGCCAGTAGCCCGGTTAGCATGCACGATAATTACGTGCAAGGAGCCTATCCTTATCCGGCCACTGGAACAAAATACACTGGTTCGGGAATCACGTTGGACGGCGATGCCCAAACGGCGGGCAACGCCACATCTTTTGTAAATGCCTATGCGAATCAGCTCGTAAGTACCTGTGCTGCAATGAATATTGCTTCTGGCCATGATAATCACTTCCATGATAACCGCATGGTTACCAGTGGATTATTGCCAGATGGGTCGACAATGCCGGCGGGCTACGCTGCTGCCGGTCTCTGGAATGCCTACAATCAGTCCAGTGCAGTATTTTCCAATAACGATATGATCAATAATGTGATCGGATTTTATCGTTTGGGCGGTACTACTCCTTATCCTAATCGTCAGGATACCAGTCCTGGTGCCTGTCCTACTTGTTCCCCTACGGTACACTTGCCCAATAGAGCGCTGACTTTAGCGGATGAGCAGAACGAATGGACAATCTGGCAACAAAAGCTTCAGCAAAAAGGCATTGCCGTAGGAACTGGCGGTACTAGTCCCACGCCGACGCCCACTCCGACGCCTACCCCGACACCAACCACGCCGCCCGTGGCTAGCGGTTCGCAGGTGACGAGCTACATCCTGGTGAATGCGGACTCGAATACGGACATTCGGGCAATTGCTCCCGGGGCCGTGCTGAACCTGGCCACGTTGCCGACCCGGAACCTGAACATCCGGGCAACTACTTCGACCGGGACGGTGGGCAGCGTAGTTTTCGCCCTGAGCGGAGCTGCCAGCCGGAACCAAACGGAGACGCAGGCTCCCTACGCGCTCTTCTCCGATAATAGCGGCGTGTATAACCCCTGGACTCCGCCCACGGGGACCTATTCGCTCACCGCTCGCACTTACACCGCCGCCGGCGGCACCGGCACCGCCGGCACTCCTCTAACCATCAGTTTCACGGTCACCAACCAGGCTACGGCACCTGTGCCCACCCCGACGCCCGTAGTTAGCGGTTCGCAGGTGACGAGCTACATCCTGGTGAATGCGGACTCGAATACGGACATTGGTCCGCTCACCAACGGGGCCGTACTCAACCTGGCTGCGTTACCAACCCGGAACCTGAACATCCGGGCTACGACTTCCGCGGGCACCGTCGGGAGTGTCCTCTTCGCCCTGAGCGGGGCCGCCAGCCGGAACCAGACCGAGAACAGCGCCCCTTACGCCCTGTTCTCCGATAATGGCATGGGCGTGTACACCAAGTGGACCCCGCCCACGGGAGCCTACTCGCTCACGTCCCGTACTTACACTGGTGGCAGCGGAGCCGGCACCGCCGGTACACCCCTGAAGATCAGCTTCACCGTTACGAATCAGGTAATGTAAGCAGAGGCCGCCGGGTGGGATAGTTGGTCAGCTCTCCCGGCGAACGCTCAAACAGCACACTGTTTATCTGAAAGCCTGTCCCTCTCAAGGGGCAGGCTTTTTTGCGTTCCGGCGCGCCCGAGGGACTCTACGCCTAAAACCGGTAAGAGAACTACCGAGGAACTGTCTGACGAGGGGAGGCGGAATGAAGGGAAACGCTGAAAAAATTATGGTGGAGGGTACTAACGAAGATTCACATAAGATTGAAGATGTTAGAATGATTCTGATAAAAAATAAAACAATGTTAATTAAAAATGATAATAATTAAAATGAAACAACCTATCTTGCTGGAGCAAAGCGATCCGCCACTTAGCGGTTACGGATAATCAGCTTCGTGCTTCTTTCCCTTTTGGTCAGCTAAAAGCCTATGAAACGCGCACTCATTACAGGAATTACGGGACAGGATGGCGCTTACCTTGCCGAGCTGCTGCTCGAAAAAGGCTATGAGGTACACGGGATCAAGCGGCGCTCGTCGCTGTTTAATACCGATCGTATCGACCATCTCTATCAGGACCCGCACGAGGAGCACGTGCGCTTCAAGCTGCACTACGGGGACTTATCGGATGCCACGAACCTGATCCGGATTGTTCAGGAAGTGCAGCCCGATGAGATTTATAATCTCGGGGCCATGTCCCACGTGAAGGTATCGTTCGATACACCCGAATATTGCGCCGATGTGGATGGACTGGGCACGCTCCGTTTGTTGGAAGCCGTGCGCATTCTGGGTCTGATCAGCAAAACCCGCATCTATCAGGCTTCCACCTCGGAGCTCTACGGACTGGTCCAGGAAGTGCCCCAGCGGGAGAGTACCCCCTTTTATCCCCGCTCGCCCTACGCCGTAGCGAAGCTCTATGCCTACTGGATTACGGTGAACTACCGCGAGGCATACGGTCTGTACGCCTGCAACGGGATCCTGTTCAACCACGAAAGCCCGCGTCGGGGTGAAACCTTTGTGACGCGCAAGATCACGCGCGGCGTCGTGCGTATTGCCCTGGGGCTGCAGGAAAAGCTTTACCTGGGCAATCTGGACGCCAGGCGCGACTGGGGTCACGCCAAGGATTACGTGGAGGCCATGTGGCGAATGTTACAACAGGAAATCCCGCGGGACTATGTTATTGCCACCGGCGTCACTACCCGGGTGCGGGATTTTGTCCGATTGGCTTTTGCCGAGTTGGGTATTGAGTTGGCTTTCGCAGGGGAGGGTACGGCTGAGAGAGGATACGTGGTCAGCTGTCACAACCCCAGTTACCAGCTCCCCGCCGGACGGGAGGTGGTGGCTGTCGACGCGGCATATTTCCGTCCGACCGAAGTAGAGCTACTCATCGGCGACCCGAGCCGGGCCCGGACCGAGCTGGGCTGGGTACCCACCTATGAGCTGCCTGACCTGGTTAGTGATATGATGCAGAGCGACTTAAAGTTATTTCAGCGGGACGCTGTACTGCTGCAGGCGGGCCATGCGGTCCTGAGTTACCACGACGAATAACAGCAATCACAACGGTTTTATCAAACAGATATCTGATCCTCAATTCAGTTTAATGTTGTTTGTCATGGAAAAGAATGCAAAAATCTACGTAGCTGGTCATCGTGGTATGGTAGGCTCGTCCCTGATGCGCCTCCTGACCCGCAAAGGCTACACCACGCTCATCACCCGGACCTCGGCCGAGCTCGATCTGCGGGATCAGGCGGCGGTGGCCCAGTTTTTTCGGGAGGAGAAACCGGAATATGTCCTGCTGGCGGCCGCTAAAGTGGGGGGTATCCACGCCAATAATACCTACCGCGCGGATTTTCTCTACGACAACCTCATGATTGAGGGAAACGTCCTCGACCAGAGCTACCGGCACGGCGTGCGCAAGCTGCTCTAC
Organism: Hymenobacter sp.; assembly: GCA_043780755.1. Taxonomy (GTDB): domain Bacteria; phylum Bacteroidota; class Bacteroidia; order Cytophagales; family Hymenobacteraceae; genus Hymenobacter. Next base: position 7,788 of record JAYWCH010000200.1, on the reverse strand, counting down.
CTGGGCTCGTCCTGCATTTATCCCAAGCTGGCGCCCCAGCCCATTCGGGAAGAGTACATGATGACCGGTGCGTTGGAGGCCACCAATGAGCCTTATGCCATATCCAAAATTGCGGGCGTTAAAATGTGCGAGGCCTACCGCGATCAGCACAGCTGCAATTTCATCACTGCTATGCCGACCAACCTGTACGGCCCCCGCGACAACTATGACCTTGAAAACTCGCACGTAATGGCCGCTCTGCTGCGCAAGTTTGTCGAGGCTGCCCAACTGCGTCTGCCGCGCGTAGAGGTCTGGGGTACCGGTACTCCCCGCCGCGAATTCCTGCATGTTGACGATCTGGCCGAAGCCTGCTTGTTTCTGATGCTCAACTACAACGAGCGCAGCCCCGTGAATGTCGGTACCGGCTCGGACCTGACCATCCGGGAGCTAGCCGAACTCATTGCGGGGCTGGTCGGCTACACCGGAGAGATTCAGTTCGACTCTTCCCGGCCGGATGGCACAATGCGTAAGGTGCTTGACGTGAGCAAACTACACGCGATGGGCTGGCACCACCGAATCGAGCTGCAGGCCGGCCTGCGGGCAGTGCTGGCCTCCGCGGAGTGGCAGGCAACTACCCAACCGGCCATCATGGTATAGTCGGGAGATGAACCCACTCCGCAGACTTCGGACTAAGCTATTCAGTGCCCAACCTTAGGTAATAGCCAGACTGACAGTGCCGTAAACTATTCCCAGCCATTCAATGCCATGTCGTTTCCGCAGACTCTCCGTCGTTCGGACATCCTCGCGGCCCGTCCCGCCCCGGGCTTGGCCACGTCCGGCCCGCTGGACTCCCTGCCGTCTCCGCTGCTGAGTATCTGCGTGCCCACTTATCATCGGCCCGAGCTCCTGGCGCGCGCGCTACAATCAATCGGGCCGCTTCCTCCGGATGTGGAAATTATTGTCTCCGATAACTCCACGGCCAATGATGACTGCGAGCTGACCACACGGACAGTGCTGGCCCAACAGCCTGGCAGCCAGTGGCGCTACTACCGCAACCCCCCGGGCGGCAACGTAACCAGTAACTGGAACTACTGCCTGCACCGGGCCCGGGGCCATTTCGTGCAAATGCTTCACGATGATGATTATCTGCTCCCCGGCGCCCTCACCCAGGTGCTGACGACGTTGCGCACGGCATTCGGTCGGCATGCGGTCGTGCAGTTTGGGGTCGATGTGGTCGACATTAAAGGCCGCGTAATCAAGCAGCAGCGGCCCCGCCAGGCCCAGTACCTGACTCCCGCCATTGCCCTGGAAAAGGTCCTGACTGATTCGTCTTATGTCCGCATGCCGGCGCTGGTGGCCAGCCGGGCAGCATACCTGGCGGTGGGTGGGCCTGATTCTAGTCAGGAAAATACCGATGATACCGACCAATGGGCTCGTCTTTTTGCCCGTTACGGGCTCTGGCAAGTGCCGGGGTGTGTGGCCTGCTACACTGTGCACACTGGTGCGCTAACGACCGGAATGTTCAATGCACACATAATTGAGCTGCTGCTGCGCATCTTCGACAAAGCCTACCATACTAAGCTGTTATCCTGGAATCAGCTACAACAGGCCCAGGGAAGGTTCTTTCACCAGTTTATTCTAGCCGGTACCTATCGGTCACTGCGCCGCCGCGACTTTTCTGCGGCCCGCGAGGTGCTGGACCTATTTCAGTTGCCGGCGCTACGCAATCTGCCAGTACCAGTTCAGTGGCTGCCCGCGCGGCTGACATTTGCATTACTCACCCGATTTCGCTGGCCTGCTTCCTGATCGTGCCCCGGTGGTCTATCAATAGATTAGTATAAAAAATTGGCAGACCGGTAGTTAATTGAGTGATTAGGGGCACTGTCAACCTTTGGCCTTGATTGCTTCGACGTAAAATATTTTTACAAACAGAAGAATAATGCTTTTTATTATTAATAAACCTGGCTACCTTCGATAAGCTCATCCGGCAGATCTAATAACCCGCTTATTGGTTGATCAATACAGGAAGTATTTGTGATATCCCCACACTTTTAGCCGTAATCATTATGAAAAACACACTTTACTACTCGCTAATAGTAGCCGTGCTCACTTGGTGTGAGCCGTTGCTTCCAACCCAAATGACTGGTAGCGGAGCGACGGTGACCGCTGCGGAGGTTACTGGCTATACGCTGGTGAATGCCGACAATAACACCGACATTTTGCCTCTTACCCCAGGCATGATAATAGACCTAGCTACCCTGCCAACCCGGAATGTGAATATCCGCGCCAATACCAGTCCGCTCGTAGTGGGCAGCGTTGTTTTTAATTTGTCCGGCGCTCAGAATCAGGTTACTACCGAGGATGTTATTCCCTACGCACTGTTTAGCGACTATAATGGAAACTATTTTTCCTGGAATCCTCCTGTGGGCAGCTACACCCTGTTGGCAACCCCTTTCGACGGTCCTGATGGGACGAACACCGCCGGCACATCACTGACGATTAACTTCTCTGTCATCAACACAGTGGGCGCATTAAGCAGCTTTACGCTGGTGAATGCCGATAAGAACTCCGACATTCTGACGCTGGTACCAGGAATGACACTTGATCTAGCTACCCTGCCCACCCATAACGTAAACGTTCGGGCTAATACCAGCCCGGCAGTAGGCAGCGTGGTTTTTACCCTGGCTGGCGATCAAACTCACTCGGCCACCGAAAATGTGGTGCCCTTTGCCTTATTCAGCGATTTTCAGGGCCAATACTTTGGCTGGACGCCGACGGCCGGCGCCTATTCCCTCACGGCTACTCCCTTTGCCGGGGCTGATGGCACTGGTACCCAGGGGATACCACTGACCACAAACTTTAACCTGGTTGGCTCCCCTCCACTAGCAGTCCAGTTGACGGTCTTCACAGTGCAGATGCAAGGGGACGCCGTCCAATTGGCCTGGAGTACGGCCAGTGAAGAAAACAACCGCGAATTTGAAGTCCAGCGCAGTACCGATGGCAAAGAGTTTCGCATTCTAAACCGGATCACTGGCCACGGCACTACTGCCGTGGCCCACGATTATCGTTACCGCGATGAGCATCTCCCGGGCAATGTCACCATGCTTTATTACCGGCTGCGCCAGATCGATACGGATGGGAAGATGACTTTTTCGCCGGTGCGTTCGGTAGCGCTTTCGGCCCGCGCTACGACCCTCAAAGTATTCTCATCCCCCTTTGCCGATGGTTTGGTGCAGTATGTCTATTCAGGGCCCATTATCGGCACGGAGCAGATAGCAGTTTATAACATGCTCGGTCAGCGCCAAAGGCAATTTGTGTTAACGGATAGTGGTATGGGAGTCGTGCCAGTGAGTGGGTTATCCTCGGGAAGCTATGTGCTACGATTAGTAAATACTACCGGTCAATACAGCGGCCGTTTTGTGCTGCCGTAGAGGGCTGAGATGGTCGGGTGAAACAGGAGAGCGCTGGGTGGTAACCCCCAAGCCCACGGAAAAAGCCCCTGCTACCAAACGGCCGCGTCAGAGCGGCTTCTAAGCTAGTGTTCAGGATACACGCAATGGTCAAACCAGTTTTGGCATCATGCTCACTGATGTTACGCATCAAGTTGCCCAGGATACTGAAAAAGCAGCTTTTGCCGCTGCCGAAACTTTCGTTTCCAGGCTCCCAGGAGTGCTTGCGCGTAACATCAGCTGCTCAGTTATCCGCGCGGCAGCGGCGAGAATAGCGTTTTCAAGCAGGACGCGGGTACGTGCCCGGACTGTGCGCACCCATGTTCAGGGCTTGCTGAAAGGCGGGTTCAATCAGTTTAAGATCAATTGAGTAAGGCGGAAGAGAGTACAGATGCCCCCGTATTTTCTCATGCTTTCGTCCAAAGCGCTCACCTGATGCACCGACTCATTATCGCGCATGACCACGTCGCCCGGCCGTAGGGTGGAGCCGGGTATTTGGTCCAGGCAGGCCGCGCATACGGCTCCCCCGACGGCCCCGTCCACGCTCAGCAGCGTCCCGCGGCCGTCGGGGGTAAGCGCGGCAATGAGCGTCACGTTTGGGCTACCCTGTAGCGGCACGGCCTGGTCCAGCTCGCGCCTGGCGTCGCGCTATTCGAGGCGCGGGCGGCAGCCCACGTAAAGTGGCGTTCGTTGGCCAGGCGCGGGCTTTCGGCGCGGAAGGCCACATCCTAACGCGCCCCTTTCATAGCAGAGGCTTTTTCCGTAGGCCTGGGGAGTTACCACCCAATTTCCCCCTGTTCTACCCGACCACCTACTTCATCACAGGATCTTTTAGTGAGTACTGCACAGCTCATGTCAGCCCCTGGCCGATTGATAACACGCTACTGACCTCGGCTCTTAGCCGATAAGTTACCTGCCAAACCAATGACCGAAAAATAAATATTAAGGTTTTTTATATTGTTTAAGCAATATAAGAATAGGTAATGAGCTGTAATTCAGGGAGAATTAAGGTAATATTTTAATTATAAAGTTTGTTTTCTATAAAGTTCATTACAATTATTATTGATAAGTAAACATTATTAGTTACATTTAATCTTCCATTAAGCACTAGTTGGTCCTTGCCAAATCGAGCCTGGCCACTGATTTTTTGTCCAAATTATGGAAAGACATGTACGATATTCGGATTCATCGCGATTTATCCTGCCGGCTTTGGATGCCCTGGTTATTCTGGGAGTCTTTCATCTGGCTGAGTTTATCGTGTGGCACAGCTGGTCAATGCGGCGCGATTCCCCGTTTTTCTTTTTCACGTTTACCCTGCTCTGGTGGATAATATCCCGGCAGTACATCAACATCTATCGTCTCGGGCGTCGTTTTTCCTACGGGGAGAAGCTCCAGTTCCTGCTCAAAGCCTTCATCCTGCATGAGGTATTGGTAGTGGGTGCGGTGCTGATTCTGCCCATTGAAGACCTCTCCTGGCTCTACCTGACGACTCTTTATGGCTGCGCAATTCTGGGCGTGATCGGCAGTCGGCTCGGGCTTACTTTCTGCTACCGGGCGTGGCTGCGGCACTTTGCCCGCCTGCACAATCACTTTGTAATTGTGGGAGCGGGCCAGAGCGGCCAGGATCTCTATCAGTACCTGATGGCGGATGAATCGGCTACCTATCAATTTAAAGGATTCTTCAGCGATGAGCCCCTGCCGGCCCAACTGGACCAATTTCGCCGTGGCACCGTGGCTGAGCTAAAGGATTATTGCCTAACCACACCAGTCGACGAAATCTACTTTGCTCTGCCTCTTGACCGTCATGAACTAATCGAAGATCTTTCTCGCTTTGCCGAAGATCATTTTCTGGCTTTCCGCATTGTACCCGACTTTCAAGGGACGGTACGCAAGGATGTGAGCGTGTATTATCACGATAATTTACCTATTCTGATGGTCCGGCGGGAGCCCCTCGGGTTCCGCACCAATCAGCTGCTGAAGCGGGTATTTGACCTGGCGTTTTCGCTGCTCGTGCTTGTAGGATTATTTCCCCTGCTGCTCCCGCTACTGGCCTTACTGATCAAGCTGGACTCGCCCGGACCCGTATTTTTCAAACAGCTCCGGCCAGGCAAGCGTAATAAGCTCTTTCCGTGCTACAAGCTGCGCACCATGCGCGCTGATCATCGGCAGACTGAACTACAGGCCACGAAGGCTGATCCGCGCGTGACGCGAGTGGGCCGCTACCTGCGCAAGTACAATCTGGACGAGCTGCCGCAGTTTTACAACGTCCTGCTCGGCCATATGTCAGTCGTTGGGCCACGACCCAACATGGTATCGCAGTTGGAAGAGTACTCCAAGCGCAGCCGTACTTACCAGTTGCGGCACTCGGTGCCCCCCGGGATTACCGGTTACGCTCAGGTAAATGGATTCCGGGGTGAAACCCGGGTACCCAACGCCATGGAAAAGCGGGTGGAATACGACCTGAAGTATGTTGAGAACTGGTCATTCGGACTTGACTTACAAATCATTGGCAAAACTGTCCGCAACATGGTACGCGGGGAAGAAAATGCTTATTAATTGACTGACCGTTAATTGAATAGCGTAAGCACATGCCCGTCTTCCCCTTAGCCGCCCGCCAGATGCTCCCGAAGTACGCCGTTATGCATTCGAATATCTCAACGGGCTGCACCGCTGATTTTATCGAAACCATCCTCCAGCTTGGGGCGGCCCGCTCGTCGGCCTACGTGTGCTTTGCCAATGTACACATGCTGGTCGAGGCCGAGCGGGATCCGGATTTTAACCGGATTCTGAACGCGGCTGAAGTAGTTGCTCCCGATGGGAGCCCGGTGGCTGCGGCGGTCCGCTGGTTTAGCGGGCCAGCCCAGGAGCGGGTCGCTGGCATGGACTTGCTTCCGGCGCTGCTGCGGGCGGCGGCCGATCGCGGTCAGTCCGTGTATTTCTACGGTACTACCAATACCGTATTGCAGGCAATGGTACTGCGGGCCCGGATGGAGTTGCCAACCCTACGCATTACCGGCACCTATGCGCCGCCGTTTCGCCCGCTGACAGCGGCCGAAGATGCGCTCGATACGGCTGCTATCAATGCTACTGATCCTGATCTACTGTTCGTCGCCTTGGGTTGTCCGCGCCAGGAACGCTGGATGGCGGCGCATCAGGGCCAAATCCGGGCGTGCATGCTGGGCGTCGGACAAGCCTTTCCGGTGTACGCCGGTCTGGAGCCCCGGCTGCCGCCCTGGGCGCGTCGGTTGTGGCTGGAATGGGCTTACCGGCTCTGGCAGGAGCCCCGCCGCCTCGGCCGCCGCTACCTGCTCACCAACTCGCGCTTCCTGTACCTGATGGCCCGCAGCAGCTTCCAGTTCCTGGTCCGCCGCCGCCCCACCCTTGCGTAGCTCCGGACCTCAACCAGAATGGTCAGGCCTTATCGTACTCATATCCAGTTTTCAAGTCAAGTTTTTATTATGAAAGCAGTGATTCTGGCGGGCGGCTACGGCACCCGCATCAGCGAGGAAAGCGGGGTCCGACCCAAGCCAATGGTTGAGATTGGGGGAAAGCCGATTTTGTGGCACATTATGAAAATTTATGCCCATCACGGAATCACGGACTTCGTAGTGTGCTGCGGCTATAAGGGCCACCTGATCAAACAATACTTCTCCGATTACTTCCTGTTGAACTCGGATGTCACCTTCCGTATGGATCGCAATGAAATGCAGATTCACCGCAATCACGCCGAGCCCTGGACGGTAACGCTCGTCGATACCGGCCTGGAAACCATGACTGGAGGACGCTTGCGCCGGGTGCAGAAATACCTCGATAACAGCACATTCTGCCTGACTTATGGCGACGGAGTGAGCAATATCGATGTCGCAGCGACCATTCGCTACCACCGGGAGCAGGGGGTACTGGCCACCCTTACGGCCGTACGGCAGCCGGGTCGGTTCGGAGTATTCAATCTGACCGAGGAGGATAATCGGGTCAGCAACTTCATGGAAAAGCCCGAGGGCGGCGAGACTCCCTGGATCAACGGCGGCTTCTTCGTGCTGGAACCCGGCATTTTTGACTACCTCGAAAACGATGGTACCATCTGGGAAAAAGCCCCCCTGGAACACCTGGCCGCAGCCGGACAGCTTGCCGCTTACCGCCACACGGGTTTCTGGCAGCCCATGGATACACTGCGGGATCGAAACATGCTCGAAGAGCTCTGGCAGACCGGACGAGCCGAATGGAATGTCTGGGCGCACACTGCAGATCAGCTAGTGGCCAAACCGGAGCTCGACACCATTCTGACCACCCCGCTATCCACGCCAGCTGGCTCGCACCGAAACACCCAAACCGGAATGCTCTCGCAGTAAAATCGTTGACT
>JAYWCH010000199.1:0-9384 GCA_043780755.1 Hymenobacter sp. | reverse complement strand
AACAACAAAAGCAAGCTGACAAAACTCGTCAATGCGCTTTAGCGCGTAGCGAGTTTAGTAGGGCCAGACTGCGCCGCCCCAAGGTCTGGTTCTACGCTCTTAACAAAAAGCCCCGTTCGGTTACGAGCGGGGCTTTTTGCGTTGGGAGTAATGACTATAGGATCGCGTCTCGGCGTCCGCACCGTCCGGGTGCTCGTTGCACGCGAGACGCGATCCTTCGCGTCTCTACACCCGTCCGACGAGTGTAGACTTTTTTATCCATCGGGATGATTATCAGCTGTTACGCTACGCAAAAAGCCCGTTCCGGCGCAGGAACGGGCTTTTTAGCGGCAATAACCGGGATTGAAAGGGAGCGTTAGGCTACGCTTACTTTCACCATGTTGGCTTTGCCTTTGTCCTGAATCGGCATTGAGCCGGTGTTGATGAACAGGTCGCCGGATTCGAGGTGGCCGGTGGTGGTGAGGACGTAGCGAATGTCGGACACCGTGCTGTCGGTGCTCACCAGGCGGTCGTAGTAGAAGCTGCGCACGCCCCACACCAGGCTCAGGACCGTGAGCAGGGGGCGGTTGTCGGTGAAGACGAAGATGTCGGCTTTCGGGCGGTACTTGGCCAGCTGAAACGCCGTGTAGCCGTGGTGCGTGGTGCCGGTGATGGCCTTGGAACCCGTATTCTTCGCCAGGTGGCAGGCGGCCGAGAGCACGCTGTCGGCCATAAAGGCGGGCGACGAGGCGTCGATGGGCCACCACTTGTGGAAGAGCTGGGGGCTGCGGCTTTCCACGCTCAGGATAGTGCCCACCATGGAGCGGATTACCTCAGCCGGGTAGGCACCCACGGCGGTTTCGGCCGAGAGCATGACGGCATCGGCGCCGTCGAGCACGGCGTTGGCCACGTCGCTGGTTTCGGCTCGGGTGGGGCGGGGCGCCGAAATCATGCTTTCCATCATCTGGGTGGCTACGATGACGGGCTTACCGGCCGCGTTGCACTTGGCGATGATCATTTTCTGCGCCATCGGCACCTCTTCCATCTTCACTTCCACGCCCAGATCGCCGCGGGCCACCATGATGGCATCAGCAATGGCAATGATCTCGTCGATGTTGCGCAGGCCGTCGGGCGTTTCGATTTTGGCAATTACGCGGGTCTTCTTGCCGGCGGCGGTAATCAGGTTTTTAATAAACCGGATGTCTTCGGCGCGGCGCGCGAAGCTCAGGGCCACCCAGTCCACATCGTGCGAGAGACCGAATTGCAGGTCTTCGATGTCCTTCTCGGTCATCGACGGGGCCGATACCTCGGAATCGGGCAGGTTGATGCCCTTGCGGGGCTTCACCAGGCCGCCGTAGACGACTTCCACGTCCACTTCGTTCTCGCGATCCGTAGCCAGCACCTTCAGCTCAATCTTGCCGTCGTCGATCAGGATCATGTCCCCGGCCTTCACGTCGCGGGCCAGGCCCAGGTAGATCGTGGTCAGGCGCGTGGCCGTGCTGATTTCCTTCTCACCGCACACCAGCTTGATCTTGTCGCCGGCTTTGATCTCCACGCCGCCGCCTTCCACCTCGCCGAGGCGGATTTTGGGCCCCTGCAAATCCTGGAGCAAGCCCACCGAAGTGCGCATATCCTTATTAAGCCGCCGGACGGTGTTGATAACCGAGAGGTGATCCTCGTAGGAGCCGTGCGAAAAGTTGAGCCGAAACACGTCGACCCCCTCCCGAATGAGGACGCCGAGGCGTTCATACGTATTGGAGGCGGGGCCGACGGTGGCCACAATCTTGGTTTTGTTGAACGTTAGGCGGTTTTCCATAAGCGGGCAATAGCGCGGGGCAAAGCGGTGCAGATTAAACAGGTAAGTAAATGAGGGCGGAGCGAGCGGACAGGTGGCGCCCGCGCGGGGTTGGATGGGGGTGGCAGGCACCTGTTACAAAATCAGATTCTCCTTATACTTAAGGGTGTTAGGATCGAACTGGCAGGCGTGTTGGACCGGCTCCAGGGTGGTGAGCAGCCGCAGCAGTTCATCATCGGCGAGGGCGCCGGTGCCGTTGCTCACCGTCAGCAGATAGTCGTATTCTTTAATATCGGGGGCTAAGAACGGCTTTTTTAAGTTGGAAGGAGCAACGGTACGGTTCCGCAGCAGGCGCAAGGTCAGGCTTTCGGTGGCGTGCAGGTAGTGGGCGAACACCAGCCGGTCGCCGCTGAGCAGGTCGAGCTGGAGCTCGGGCTGGCGGGTCAGGCGCAGGCGCAGGGCGCGGTTGAGGGCCCAGGCCAGGGTGTAGTCGCGGGTGCTCGAGACCAGCCCGAACAAGGTAAAATCGCACTCGTACTCAACGTCCAGGGTAAAGGTCTTCATAACGAGCGGGCCGCCGCAAATGGGGCGTCCGGCGGGTGGGCACGGGCAAAGCTACATCCGACGGCGGGCCGCCGCCAGAGCCGCCCCCATAATCTTGTACCCGTCATTCGGAAGCGTCGGGGTGGGTTAGTTGGGAAATCTCTCGTTACTTTGTGCCGTAGTTTTCCCTAAACCCCCACGGAGATGTCTGAAATCGCAGAAAAAGTAAAGGCCATTATTATTGATAAACTGGGCGTTGAAGCCTCGGAAGTTACCCCCGAAGCAAGCTTCACCAACGACCTGGGTGCCGATTCGCTGGATACCGTCGAACTGATTATGGAGTTCGAAAAGGAGTTCAACGTGAGCATCCCCGACGACCAGGCCGAGAACATCGGTACCGTGGGCCAGGCCATCAGCTACCTCGAAGAGCACGCTAAATAGTTTTTAGTCATTTGCCCCGAAACGGGCAGCTGGCGCGCAATCTGCGCCCCGGCTGGCTGGCTTCGTTCGGCAGGACTCCTTCGTTCTGCGCATACCGGCCGGCTCGCCGCCGGCCGGTTTTGCTATTTTGTCCCGCTTCATCTTTCGCGCTACTGGCGCTTGCTTATGTCGTCCATCCGACGGGTTGTCGTTACCGGCCTTGGAGCCATTACACCGCTGGGCAATACCGTCCCGGCCTATTGGGAGGGCCTGCGCACGGGCACCAGCGGCGCCGCCGCCATCACCCGCTTCGACCCGGCCAAATTCAAAACCCGCTTCGCCTGCGAAGTGAAAGGCTACGAAGCTGATAATTTCTTCGACCGCAAGGAACACCGCAAGATGGACCTGTTCACGCAGTTCGCCGTAGTGGCGGCCGACGAGGCCATCGCCGATGCGGGCCTGCTGGCCGATGGCGTCGATAAAGACCGCGTGGGCGTGATCTGGGGCTCGGGCATCGGCGGGCTGCGCTCGCTGCAGGAGGAATGCATTTCGTTCGGGCGCGGCGACGGCACGCCCCGCTACTCACCCTTCTTTATTCCCCGCATGATTGCCGACTCGGCGTCGGGCAATATTTCCATCAAAAACGGCTTTCGCGGGCCCAATTTCGTCACGACTTCGGCCTGCGCCTCGTCCAACGATGCCATCATCGCGGCCTTCAACAACATCCGCCTCGGCCTGGCCGACGCCGTGGTGACCGGCGGCTCCGAAGCGGCCATCACCGAATCGGGCGTGGGCGGCTTCAACGCCCTCAAGGCCATGAGCGAGCGCAATGACGACCCGGCGGCGGCCTCCCGGCCCTACGACAAGGATCGCGACGGCTTCGTGCTGGGCGAAGGTTCCGGGGCGCTGGTGTTGGAAGAATACGAGCACGCCAAAGCGCGGGGCGCCAAAATGTACGCCGAGCTGATCGGCGGCGGTATGTCGTCGGACGCCTACCACATCACCGCGCCCGACCCGAGCGGCAGCGGCGTAGTGCTCGTGATGCGCAACGCCCTGCGCGATGCCGGCATCACGGCGGGGGAAGTCGACTATATCAACACCCACGGCACCAGCACGCCGCTGGGCGACGGGGCCGAAATCAAGGCCATCGAGCAGGTATTCGGCGAATACGCCGAGCGGCTCAATATTTCCTCGACCAAAAGCATGACCGGCCACCTGCTGGGCGGCGCCGGCGGCATCGAGGCCGTTGCCTGTCTGATGGCCATGCAGTACGGACTCGTGCCGCCGACCATCAACCTGCACACGCCCGATCCGGAAATCAATCAGGCCCTGAACTTTACGCCCAACGTGGCGCAGGCCCGCGAGGTGCGCGTGGCGATCAGCAACACCTTCGGGTTTGGGGGCCACAATACTTCGGTGGTGTTCCGCAAGCTGTAGTACCTGTCAGGTATCCCGGCTTTTGCTCCCCGGCGCGGGAGCCGGGAATTTTGGGTTGAATATTACCCGTCGCTACTTTTATCCTTTGTTTTGCTTGGTTTCGTTTCCCGGTTTTTTGGTACTGACAAGGCGTTCCGGCAAGCGATTAGCACGGTGACGGGCCTGCGGCCCACCAATGTGAAGCTGTACCGGCTCGCCTTTACGCACTCGTCGGCCGTGCGGCAGCTCCCCGAAATGGGTCGTCACCTGACGAACGAGCGGTTGGAGTTTCTCGGGGACGCCGTGTTGGGCACGCTGGTGGCTGAGTACCTGTTCAAAAAATATCCCTACGAGCAGGAGGGATTCCTGACGGAGATGCGCTCGCGCATCGTGAACCGCGAAAGTCTGAACGGCATTGCCCTCAAGCTGGGGCTGGATAAGCTGGTGCAGCTCGATACGGCGCAGGGCCGGGCCGCCCGCTCCCGCTCCGTGAACGGCAACGCGCTCGAAGCGCTGGTCGGGGCGGTGTACCTGGATCTGGGATACAAAGCAGCCCGCAAATTCGTGCTCTCCCGGTTGGTCAACGGCTTCGTGGACGTGCACACGCTCACCACGACCACGGCCAATTTCAAAAGCAAGCTGGTGGAGTGGTCGCAGCGCCAGAGCCGGGTCTTGCGCTATGATATTACGGGCGAGGCCCGGCCGGGCGGCATGATGGAGTTCACGGCCACGGTGCTGCTGGATGAGGAAGTAATCGCCACCGGCATGGGGCTGAGTAAGAAACAGGCCGAGCAGCTGGCCGCCGACCGGGCCCTGACGGCGCTGGGCGTAGCGTAGGCCGTATCGGTGCCGGGCGGGTGGCAGATACCAAATAGCAGCGCTAAAAAAAGCCCTCGCCGGCTGGCCCGGGCGGGCCGGCCGGCGGGGCTTTTTTGGTTGATTCCTGGCCAATTGGCTAACATATCGCCCCGTTGGAGCTTTTATTTGCAGCCAGACCACGCCTGGGCCGCACCGCTGCGGCCTTTGCTATTTTGCCCCCAGCCACTACCCCTATGCGCATCGCCGGAGCCGCTCTCAACCAGATTCCTATCGACTGGACGAACAACCTACGGAACATTCAGACGGCCATTGAACAAGCTCGTGGCGAGGGCGTGGAATTCCTGTGCCTGCCCGAGCTGTGCCTCACCGGGTATGGCTGCGAGGACTTGTTTCTGAGCGACTGGATGCCGCAGGCGGCGCTGGCGCACCTGCAGCTTGTGCGGCCCTGGACTACGGGGATTTGCGTGACCGTCGGCCTGCCGGTGCGGCTGGACGGGCGGACTTACAACACGGTGGCGGTGCTGCGCGACGGCCAGATCCTGGGTTTCGCGGCCAAGCAGTTTCTGGCCAATGACGGCGTGCACTACGAAACGCGGTTTTTTGCGCCCTGGGTGGCGGGTGAGACGACGACCGTAGCCTGGGCAGGGGAGACGTGGCCGCTCGGCGACCTCACCTTCGAGCACCAGGGCGTGCGTTTCGGCTTCGAGATCTGCGAAGACGCGTGGCGGGCCGACGACGTGCGGCCGGCGGGCCGGCTGGCGGGCAAGGTAGAGCTGATCGTGAACCCCTCGGCCAGCCACTTCGCGATGAGCAAAACCGACGTGCGCTACAAGCTGGTAATGAATGCTTCGCGGACCTTTCACTGCACCTATCTCTATGCCAACCTGTTGGGCAACGAGGCGGGCCGCATCATTTTCGACGGGGAGATTCTGGTGGCGCGCAACGGGCATTTGCTGAAGCGTAACCAGCTGCTGAGCTTCAAGGAAGTGGATCTGGAATGGGTGGATGTCGATTTCAGCACCGAGCTGGCCCCGGCGGCCGGGATCGTGCCGCTGCCCGCGCCCGACGAATACCAGGAGTTGAACCAGGCCATGAGTCTGGCCCTGTTCGATTACCTGCGCAAGGCCCGCAGCCGGGGCTTTGTGCTGAGCCTGAGCGGTGGGGCCGACTCGTGCTTTTGCGCCGTGGGCGTGGCCGAAATGGTCCGCCTGGGCGTGCAGGAGCTGGGCGCGGCGGAGTTCCGGCGGCGCAGCGGCTGCTTTCCGGCCGACGGGCCGGGGGCGGAGTCCCCCGCTCAGCCCACCAACGCGGAGCTGGTGCGGCAGCTGCTGACCTGCGCCTACCAGGGCACGGTCAATTCTTCGGTTGACACCTTTAATTCGGCCCGCGAGCTGGCGGCCAGCATTGGCGCCCGTTTTTACAATTGGGGAATCGATGAGGAAGTAGCCGGCTACGTGGGCAAGATTCAGGGTGCGCTGGGTCGCGAGCTGACCTGGCAAACCGATGACCTGGCCCTGCAGAATATTCAGGCGCGGGTACGGGCGCCCGGCATCTGGCTGCTAGCCAACGTGCAGAACTGCCTGCTGATCACCACTTCCAACCGTTCCGAGGCCAGCGTGGGCTACTGCACCATGGACGGTGATACGGCCGGCAGCATCTCGCCCATCGCGGGAGTGGACAAAGACTTCGTGAAAAAGTGGTTGCGCTGGGCCGAAACCGAGCTGGGCTACCCGGCCCTGCGCCACGTCAACGCCCTGCAGCCCACCGCCGAGCTGCGCCCATTGGACGACCACCAGACCGACGAGCGCGACCTCATGCCCTACACCCTGCTCAACCGCATCGAGCGGCTGGCCTTCTACGACCGGCTCAGCCCGCAGCAAGTGCTGGCCGCCCTGGATACCGAAGCCACGGGCTTCGATTACGCGCAGCTGACCGTTTACGTGCGCCGCTTCTACAGCCTCTGGAGCCGCAATCAGTGGAAGCGTGAGCGGTACGCCCCGAGCTTTCACCTCGATGATTATAACGTGGACCCCCGGTCCTGGCTGCGGTTTCCCATCCTCAGCGGCGGGTTTGTGGAGGAGCTGGCCGGGTTGTAGGCCCGGCCTACGGCAGTACCTTTGGGTCTAACCTAATCTGCGCCGCATGCTGCCCCTTCTCGCCGCCATCACCTGGAACGTCGACCCCATCATTGCCCATATCGGGCCGCTCACGCTGCGCTGGTACGGGTTGTTTTTCATGCTGCCCTTCGTGGTGGGCACGTATGTGCTGACCCACATTTACCGCTCGGAGCGGGTGTCGCCGCAGTGGGTCGATGTGATTACGATTTATATGCTGGTGGGTACCATCGTGGGGGCCCGCCTGGGGCACATGCTGTTTTATGATTTCGATGCGCTCATGGCCGATCCCATGGTGGTGTTTCGCATCTGGCAGGGCGGGCTGGCCAGCCACGGCGCTACCATTGGCATCCTGCTGGCCTGCTGGCTGTTTGCCCGCAACAATAAGTTTGATTACCTGTGGGTGCTCGACCGCATTGTGATCGTGGTGGCGCTGGGCGGCGCCTGCATCCGGACCGGCAACCTGATGAATTCGGAGATTGTCGGCAAGCCTACCGACGTGCCGTGGGCCTTTATTTTCCCCCGCGACACCGAGCATTTGATTCAGGGCGTGGCCGTGCCCCGGCATCCCACCCAGATTTACGAGGCGCTGTTTTGCGTTTTCCTGCTGATCCTGCTCTATTCGATGTGGAACCGTACCCGGGAGCGCACGCCCCGTGGGCAGTTGTTCGGGCTGTTTGTGGTGCTGCTGTTCACGCAGCGCTTTCTGGGCGAATACCTGAAGGAAAACCAGGTGGCGTTTGAGAATGGTCACCTGTTCAATCAGGGACAGTTGCTGAGTATTCCGCTGATTATCGTGGGCATCTGGGTATTATGGCGGGCCGGCAAAAATCCGCAGAACCCCTACGGCTTCGCGCCCCGCGACCTGGGCAAGGCCGGCGATCCGCAGCCACTCGCATCCCCGGCTGGCACTTCCGTCATTGACTCGGTATCCAACCTGAAGTAGGTCTGAAGCAGCAGCGGTAAGCGCAACATAAGGCGATTTTACGGCAGCTTAAACTCATAAAACGAACCCTGCTCCGTACTGATGAGCAGGGTTTGATCGTCTTTAAATACGGCGCCTTCGGTCTGGCCGGCGCCGCTGAGGTCCACGTGGCGGGGCGTGGCTTTGAGGATTTCCGCCCAGGAATTACCGTCCAGAATAAAGAGCTCGCCGCGACCTAAAAGCACCAGCCGGTGGCCATCGGCGCGCAGGGCGGCGTCCGTCACCTCGCCGGGAATGGCCAGCGACGCGACCAGCTTGGCCGTGTACGTGCCGGGCTGATCGGGCACGGTATACACCTTGCTGGTGGCCTGTCGGCCCCGGTCTTTGGTGAAGAGCCAGATCCTGCCTTCGTGCCAGAGGCTGGCTTCACAGTCGAAATTGCGCTGCTTTTTTTTGGGGGGAAACTCGCTTTGGTCGGGGTAGGTGAAGTTGATCTTACCCACTTTCTGGGGCTGCTCGGGGCGCACCCGCAGGATGGCCAGATTGCGGCGGTCGGAGTTGTTATTACCGCAGTCGCCGATGTAGTAATTGCCCTGCGGATCCCGGCTCAGGCTTTCCCAGTCGTGGTTGGAGGCGGCGATATCCACGGTGCCGAGCAGGTGGCCGGTGGCATCGAGGTGAAACAGGCGCGGCGGGTTGCCGTCGTCGCCGAAGCTGTAGTAGGTGCCGGCGGGTTCGGCGGGAGCCAGCCCCGAGCTTTCGGGCACGACTCCCTTAATGGAGCCGACCGTGCGCAGGCCGGGAATGGCGGCGGCTTCGGCCGCATCCGGGTGCCGGTTACCGCCCCTGGTTATTTTGGGGGATTCGGCAGTCCGCTGCTCGGGCTGGGCCTGCGAGCAGGCCGACGTAAGTAATAGGGCCAGCGCGGCCGGCAGCAGGGGTAAAAAGCGCATTGGGAGAGCAAATCAGCGGTGGAGCCTGCCTATACGAAGCCGGGTGGTTACGGTACGGGGTCGTAGCCGTGGCCACCCCACGGGTGGCAGCTGGCAATGCGCCGCAGGGCCAGCCGCCCCCCCCGCCACGGCCCGTACTTGCCGATGGCCTGGGCCGCGTAGGCCGAGCAGGTGGGCGTGTAGCGGCAGCTGGCCGGAGTGAGCGGCGAAATAAAATGGCGGTAAAACCAGACCAGCCCGAGCAGGAGCCGACGAATTAGCATTGTCATGGCGAAAGGAGTGGGGCCGCAGCGCCGATTGGTAGCGGAAAGGTAACGATTTGGGAACGGGGGCCGGGTCGGCGGGCTCGTACCATTGCAGGTGCTTAAACCTCTAGCTTTGGGTCGATTGAAAAATGCCATCCGGGGCTGGCGCGGGGCG
>JAYWCH010000198.1:0-12662 GCA_043780755.1 Hymenobacter sp. | reverse complement strand
GGCAGCGGTCGGCAGGATAAAGGGAGTGTGGAGACGTGCCATAGGCCTCTAACGCCAACCGCTTTATTGTGTTGACCAACTCGCCTGACTAAGCACTAGGGTGGTGTCGTCCCGTACCAGTACGCGCCGAACAATGTGCGGGGTGACGCCAACCAGGTGAATCTTGAGCTGGAAGACTGCCACCAGCTAGTCAGGAGCGGATAAGATTGGCGTAGCAGCTGGCTGGGGTATCACTTTCACGAAAAAGTACGGCTTCCTAACTTAACTGGCAAGACGGTTGTCGCCCCACTGCCCCACACTTTTTGATGCTCTCGCTGGAAAGTTTGGTGCAAAACTCAGTCAGTCGGCGCTGGGGAGCTGCCGTCGGTAATGCACTTGCAAAATGATGTCGATTTTCCCAGTGGTGAGGGGCTTGCTGACGAGGCCGGCGATGGGCAAGCCCTCTACCCGGTCGAGGTCCGTGGAGGTCATCGAAACCGTGTGCAGGACGATAACGGCCGATGCCTGCTGCACCGGAGGGAGTTGCTGGTAAGCTTCGAGAAAACCCATACCGTCCAGACCAGGCATGGTGATGTCGAGCAACACCAGGGCGGGGCTGGCGGGGCTGGCCCTAGCAGTCAGTAACTGGAGCGCGGCCAAGGCTTCGACTCCGTCACAGGCGGTCAGGTACTCCTCGGCCACGTTTAGTTTTCTCAGCAGCCGTTCGTTGAGGGCATTGGTGATGGGGTCGTCGTCAACCAGCAATACACCCGGAAGCTTTTTCATGCGTGTGGCACATTGGGGGCAGTAAATTCGAAGTGGGGAGGACAACTGCCGCCGTCGCATAAATTTAAGCAGTCGCCGGTTCGGGGGCCGGCAAGGTAACGATGAAGGTGGAACCCACGTTCAACTCGCTTCGCACGGTGACGGTGCCGCTAACGTTTTCCACGATTTTCTTGCGCGTGTAGAGGCCCGCGCCGTCGACGTGGTTGTGCAAGCGGCGGAACAGACCGAACAGCTGACCTTGCTGGCTGGGACTCCGGCCCAGGCTGTTGTCCTGCACGTCGAGCACGGTGGCCGCTACATTCACTACCTGGGACCGACTACCGGCGCAGCCACCCACGACGACCAAATGCTGAAACACGAGCTGGACGTCAACCTGGGCCTCTTGGACCTGTTCGCCTGGCTGGCTGGTTTGGGGTATCTAGGTTTGGTTCGGGATTACGATGTGGCCCCGCAAAGCTTGCCCCACTGCAAGCCCCGGCGTAGCAAAAAGACCCCGGCCATGACCTTGATCGATGCGCAACGCGCCGAAAACCGCGCCCATCCACACCGTCGCGTGAAAGTGGAACAGGCCATCAGCGGGGCCAAACGCCTGGGCTGTGTCACGCAAGTCTACCGCAACAAGTCCCTGGCCTTCAACGACCGGGTAATGGCCTTGGCGTGTGGTCTCCGGAACTGGCACCTGACCAAAAAGTAAGGAGTTGTTTAGGAACAAGTCTATGGTATGACTATTGTATTTGATGGCCGAGACACTAATAATCGAAGCTTACGAAAGTTGAAAAAGCGAATCTAATTTTTCGAACGCGCGGTCTTCCAAACGCGATGCCTTCTTTCACGGGCCAGGGCTATCAGCACTTGGTACGGCCCGAAGTAATAGGGCTCCATTTGCCGGCGCGGCCGCTCCGGGTAGAAACCTTGTGCGGAAAATTTTTGAAAGCAGACTCCTTCACCGCCGATTCCTGCACCATAACCAGCAAGCGCCATATTCGCATTGAGGACAAACCTCCGATTGCCGTTTCCATTGCCGTTTCTTGTCGGGACTGCCTCTCGATCTATCCTGATCTGAGTGAAGAGTCAACAATTACCCCCTGAACGATGGTTAAATGGCTCGTTAAAATGAATATTTTTAATATATTTTGAAATTTAAAAATCCAGGATCATATTTGAGCTTTGATTCGCTTCACCTTTCTTTCAAGAACCTAATGAAAAATACCTTCAAACTACTGTTTGCGGTAGCCCTGACCGGCTGCTGCTTTACTGCGAACGCCCAAGGCACAAAGCCGGTGACGAGCAAAGCGAAAACGGAATCCCCTTCTGAAGAGAAGATGGAAACCAAAAAAGACGAGAAGATGGAGAACGCCAAAACTGGCAAAGCGATGAAGCATACGAGCAAGATGCATAAAACCAAAATGACTCCCAAGAGCCAAATGGCCCCAAAGAGTAAGATGTAATTTTCATGCCCACTAAAAAGCCATCCGGTACGAAATCTTTCGTACCGGATGGCTTTTTAATGGGCTGAAGTGGTCGGGTGAAACAGGGGCGAGTGAGGTGGTCCAGTTACGCTGGACATTTTATGGCAAATTGAGACCCAACTGAATGAGTCGGGTTACCGCACCTGGCGCGGCAAGGCGTTCCACGCCACAACGGTGCTGCGCCTACTTCCCCTTATGCCAGCAGTCGCTACCTGATGAGCCATTTAGGATGCGTGGAATACACTTCTTCTGAGATGATAAGTAGGTGCGCTGCTGCCTTTTATAAAAGTGTCAAGTTTTTACATGTAAAAACTTGACACTTTCTAGCTCATTCGGTTGTTCATTTGTCGAATCATCCGGCCCTGCATGTCCACCACCACCCAACGTATTCGGGCCAAACTCGACCAGTTGCCCCCGGGCCAGCCCGTGGGCTACGCTGATTTCGTGCGTGACCCAGCCGAATTCGGGGCGGTGGCGGCGGCCCTGAGCCGGCTGAGCAAATCGGGTGAACTGACCCGGCTGGCCAAAGGCCGCTATTACCGGCCCGCCCGCGGCCGCTTTGGCCCCGTGACGCCCACCCAGGCCGCGGTTGTCGCTGCGGTGGGGGCCGCCCCGGGGCAGCCCCCGGCTTATCCCACCGGCTTGGCTGTCTACAACGCGCTGGGGTTGACTACGCAGGTGCCGGCCACGCTCACGCTGGCCACCACCCGCCCCCGCCGCCGCCTGCCGGCCCGGCTGCGGGCCGTGGTGCGCCCCGCGCCCGAAGCCCCCAGCGACGTGCCGTTGCTACAATGGCTGGAGGTACTGCGCGACGTGCGCCGCATCCCCGATACGACGCCCGCGCGCGTGGTGGCCCGCGTCAGCTACTACCTGCGTCAGTTGCCCGCCGCGGCGCGCCGCCGCCTCACCGTGCTGGCCGCCCGCCAGGCTCCCCCCCGCGTGCGCGCCCTGCTCGGGGCCCTGCTCGAAACCCTGCCGGATGCCGCCGGGGCCGCCCGGTTGCGGACCACCCTCAACCCCTTAACTACTTATCGCCTCGGCCTCAGCGCCGCCGCTTTGTCTAATCGCGCCGCATGGAACATCCGATGACCCTGCACCACGACCCGCCGGCCTTTGCCGCCGCCGTGGCCGCTACCGCCCAAGAACTCGGCTTGGCCGCCGTGCTGGTGGAAAAAGACTACTGGGTGAGCTACGTGCTGCGGGCCCTGGCTGATTCGCCCTACCGCCACCAGGTGGTATTCAAGGGCGGCACGGCCCTGTCCAAAGCGTATGGCCTGGTGGAACGGTTTTCCGAAGACGTCGACCTGGCCATTGCCGGCACCGAGGGTGGACCGGTGGGCAAATCAAGAAGGTGTTAGACAAAGCCGCCCGTCATATAACCCAAGGCCTCGAAGCTGACCCCACGGCCCCCGGCACCGTGCGCGGCAGTCATTTTCGGAAAACGTCGCACCGCTTCCCGACGGCCCACGACCCGGCCGCGCTGCTGCCGCAACTGCGTGCGGGGGCCGTGCTGCTCGAAATCAACGCCTTTGCCCGGCCCCATCCCAGCCAACTCCGGCCCGTGCAGTCCTACATCGGCCAGGTGCTGGCCCGCCGCGGCCAGGTGGCAGAGGTCGTGGCCTTTGGCCTGGAGCCCTTCCAGGTGCTGACCCTGGCCCTGCAGCGTACGCTGGTCGAGAAAATCCTAGCCTTGGTGCGCGCCGGCTACGCCGCCGACCCGCTGGCCGAACTCCAAGCCAAAATTCGTCACGCCTACGACCTGCACCAATTGCTGCAACAACCCGAACTGCCCGGGTTTCTGGTTGGCGCGGGCTTTGCCGAATTACTGATCGAGGCCCGCGCCGACGATGCTCGCAATCAGGAGTTTCAAGGGGATTGGGCGGCCCAGCCGTTGAGGGAGGCCGTCCTGTTTAGCGACGGGGGCCGCATGTGGCAGCGCCTCGTGCCCACTTATCAGGGGGTATTCCGGCAACTCGTGCACGGGCCGTTACCCCCAGCCGCTTCTGTTGCCGGGACCCTTGCTCTCATCGGAGCTCGGCTGCAACAGGTCTCCTGATTAAGCCCCGGTAAAAGAGAAGCTTATCAGATCCTATTCAGCAACCGGCGGGGGGCTGGTTAAAGTACCGTTTTTTTGAACGTAGTTCAGCACCGCAAAGGCGTTTGCGCAGGGAGGCTACCTGGCGGGAACGACGCGTGGCTCCTGACCACGGCCCGTTGCGCGCTTGGACTGCGCCTTACGCCGGCTGCTCGCGCATGGCGGGCGCGGTCTTGCGTTGCAGCCAGCGCCGGACGGGTTCGTCGTAAAACTTCAGGCAGGCGTAGGCCAGGGCCAGGGCGGCCACCCAAACCCCCAGCCCCACGGGCCACGCGGCGCGAAGCGGCACGTGATGGTTCTGCACCCACGCGGTGTAGAGGTAAATCAAGGGGTAATGCGTGATGTAGAGGGGGTAGGAAACATCCCCCAAGAACTGGCAGAGCCGGGCGGACACCCGCCCCGTTGCTTCGCCGCCGGCCCCGAGGAAGACCACCAGCGGAAACACCGCGATGATGCTCAGCGCGTCGTAGAGGCCGTTGGCCCACAGGTGGGCGCCGCCGCCGACGCGGGGGAAAGCCAGCACGGCTCCCAGTAGCAGGCTGCACCCGGCGAAGGCGTGCGTGACCGACACGTGGGGGGCCACGCGTTGGAGCAGCAACCCGGCCAAAAACGGGTAAAGCACCCGGGTTACCCCCACGTGCAGCTGGGCCGGTTCCAGCGACCAGCCCCCGATGACGTCGCCTGCCGCGCTCGTTAGGCCCAGGTGCAGCAACAGTCCGGCGGCCAGCCCGACCAGGACGGCGAGTGCGGGGGTGGCCAATTTGCGCAGCACGAGGGCGTAGAGGACGTTGGCCAGGTATTCGTAGAACAGCGACCAGCCCGGCCCGTTGAGCGGGTGCATTTCGTGCCACCCCCGGATGTCCAGGGCCGGGGGCACGGGCAACAGCGTGGCCCCAATCAGCAGCACCGCGAGCACTTTCCAGCCCGGCACGGCAGCGATTTGGGGCCAGAGGGCGCCCTGCTGGAAGTAAAAGGCCAGCGCCCCGATGGCCATGCCCAGCACGACCATCGGCTGCAGCCGGACCAGGCGGCGCCGGAAAAAGTCCCCGACGGTCATCTTTGGCCACCGGTCGTGGTAGGCGTAGGCGACGACAAACCCTGAGAGCAGAAAGAAGAAATCCACGGCCAAGTACCCGTGGTTGAGGATTTGGTCCAGGTGATTGGTGGCGTGCGCTTCAAAGAGGTGAAACGCGACCACCAGCACCGCGGCCACGCCGCGTAGGCCGTCCAGGACGCGGTAGTGGGGTTTTGCCGGGGACGAAAGGGTTTCCAAGGGCGTGGGGCGGGATAACGGGCGGACGGTGCAATCCGGTCCGAAACGCAAGATGCACAGCGCGCGCGCAGCGCGACACCCCCGAGAAACAATCATTACCCCGGTAATCAAAATACTACTTTCATCAAACAGTGCCGTTTACGCCAGTACCGTTAAATTGAACTTGGTGTAGGAGGCTATCCGCACACGAAAAGAACCTCTTCGTAGGCTTACACCCTGACGGCAGCGGCGGCCAGCGCAAGCCCCGCAACTCCTGTAGCCCGTACGGCATCCCCGCCGCCCCCGCCGGCTGCGGGCCGCATCTCTGTGCTTCCCAACGTAATTTTGGCGCTTTCGCCCGTCCACTAATGGCGCATCCGGTCGCAATGATCGGCAAATAAACTTCTCCATAACGGGTTAGTTGTCCATCGACAAGTACCCGTGTACTGCTTTTGTGTTCTGCCCGGCATCCCTTCCCTCGTTCATGCACTTCAACGCCCCCGCTTTCGCTGCCCAGACCCAGGACTACGCCCGCTACACCGCCGACGACCAGTGGGTGTGGCGTACCCTGTTTGAGCGCCAGCTGCAGCTGCTGCCCGCCGTGGCCTCGCGCCGCTTTCTCGACGGCCTCCCCCGCGTCAAGTTCCAGGCCGGCCGCATCCCCGCCTTCGCCGCCACCAACCCGCTGCTGGACCGGGCCACCGGCTGGAGCCTCGTGGCCGTGCCCGGCATCGTCGACGACCGCACGTTTTTTGCGCTCTTGGCGGCCCGGCGTTTTCCGGCCACCACCTGGCTGCGCACCCCGGCCCAGCTCGACTACCTCGAAGAGCCCGACATGTTCCACGACGTGTTTGCCCACGTGCCGCTGCTCACGGACCCGTTCTTTGCCGAGTTCCTGCAAGCCCTGGGCACGCTGGCGCTGCGCCACCTTGACGACCCCGACGCCGTGGAGCTGCTCTCGCGCCTGTACTGGTTCACGGTCGAGTTCGGCCTGATCACCGAAGACGGCGCGCTGCGCATCTACGGGGCGGGCATTCTGTCCTCGGCCGGGGAGACCCGGTTTTGCCTGGGCGAGGGGCCCGCCCGGCGGCCCTTCGACGTGGCCCACATCCTGGCCACGCCCTACGCCAAAGACCGGATGCAGGACGTGTACTTTGTCATCGATTCCTACGAGCAGCTCGTGGCCGCGGTGCCGGCTCTGGAAGCCGAGTTGCTCCGCCGGTTGGCCGCGCCATCTGCCGAGGGGGCTCCGACGCATGCGGAGCAATAGGAGGGCCAGCGTTCGGGTTGAAAGGATAGGTCTTTTTTCTTTCGTCGCAGAAAGAACATGAGCCCTTATCGCTACCACCGTTTGCTTGGACGACAGCCCCTCTTGATCGGCCCATGGGTGGACACGGCTACGGGCTCGTTAATGAAATTGCTGGTTGTAGGCTTCGACGGCCTTGGCAAAATGGGTGTTGCTGAGCTCAACATAGCCGTAGCCAACGAAGGCGCCCAGTAAGAGGGAGATCGGGACCGGGGCTTTGCTGAAGTTCGACCCGGCCACGTTTTTTGTCGGTCGGATTGCTGCTTGGCCACCAGGAAAGCCACGGCCATTACGGGCAAAAGTCCCAGTCCCCACAGCCGTTGGGCCCCGTCCTTACGCAGTTCGGTGGCGGCGGGCGGGTAGCGGTTCAACAACTTTTTGAGGGAGCCGTTGGTCAGCGGTTCTTGGTTGACAGTGTAGAATGCGCGGGAATAGCGGCCGTTAGGCACCACGTTCAGGTGGATGGCACTGTCTGTCCGCCCGGCGGGGGCAGGCGCTTGGGCATGGGCCGCGAAGGGACCGAAAAGCAGGAACAAGGCGACGTGCTTCTTCATAGCACCAAGGTGTACTGCCCTTGATGTGCGTCAAATGAATCCTCCTTATTTTGAACGGACCTCGTTTAGCTTGGGACCATTTCAGTGAACGGTAGGAAGCCAAATGTGTCTACCTTCGGTCAACGTCGTTTCTACTCCATGGATGATTTCCAACGCTTGGTCGGCGAGCAATTGAGTGCCGTGTGCTTTGTGCAGGACTACCTGCAATTGGAGTTTGATGGCTACAAACTCACCACCTATACCACGCCCCTGGTCGAAATCCTGCCCAACGAGTGGATGGCCTACGAGCACGACCAGTACAAGAATGGATTGTGCCGCTTCATTGCCTGCCTAGTGGAACAAGTGGCCATCGAACCGGGCCGAATCATAATGGCCTTTCAAGGACGTAGGGAACGCATCAGCCTACCACTGCACGAGGGCCGAGATAACATCTACTACACCGACTTCGAAGAGCGGTGGTTCGTGGTATAGCAAGAGTTCAGGCTTTTGCTCCTTTCCGTGAACTCCTAGCAGCTGGCCAGCACCAGGTGGCCACCTGGTCCCAATAGGGCCGGGCGAGTTTACGAAACTTGTCTACTAATCAACGTTTACGAAATGCCCCGAAGGGATGAGTTTCGTAAACTCGCAAATAGGTGCTTTTTCGGGCCTGGGCAAACAGGATTTTGGGGGCCGTGGGGAGTACTACAGTCCGAGCCCGACCAGCTAACCCGACACCCAACTGGCTAGCGAGCGGTCAACCGGATCCAGCGCAGTCATCCGGGCGCGGTACTGGTTGCGGCTCATCGGGACCCCGGTTTTTTTAGCGGCGCATTTTCCCGCGGCCACCGGGCAGTGGCCGTCGGGAGCGGCTTCCCGTCGGCTGCTGCGGGGCCCAGGTTCCAAATGGCTCAGAAATGATCCGATGTCGTAAAAGTCATTTTAACTTATGATAACTTTTACTTGTGAAAGCCCGCTTCAGTCGCGCGGCTTCGGGCCCCGATCGGGAGCGATCAGGCAACGTTAGCCCGACCGCTCGCAAAAGCCATAGGGACTGATAACGTTGGCTTGTCAGATCCTATTAACAGAGGATCGGGGGCTGGCTTGTCCGCTGGCCGGCACCAGGTGTCTGGAGGCCACGGTAACGTCCGTTGAATGGACGAAATCCGTCTCTGATTCTTCGTTTACGAAAGGGCCTGAAGGGAGCCGTTTGGTAAATGCTACTCTACGCTCTTTCACGGGTACGGGCAACTGGGATTTCTATAGGGGAAGGGCGGCTCCTTTCCCACTTGTTCCCTTTTTAACGGTCTTCTAGTGGGCGCTCCGCATGACCGGCCCGAAGACGTGGCTGAATAAGGTGTATATTCGCAATACGCGAATCGAAAATTATTATTTATGCGCAAGTTCAACGGCCTCCGGCCCCAGGATGTGGCCCTGCTGCTCAAGCTCGTGGCTCAGCCTACCCGGGCCTGGCTCGGCAAGGACCTGGCCCAGAGTCTCTGGCTGAGTGCCTCCGAAGTATCCGAAGCGCTGGCCCGTTGCCGCTTTAGTCGGCTGCTGGCCGCGGACCCCCACACGTTAATCGTGCAACGCCACGCTTTACTGGACTTTCTCTGCTACGGGTTGCCCTACGCCTTTGCCGTCCAGCCGGGCGCCCCCGCCCGGGGCCTGGCTACAGGGGCCAGTGCGCCGCCCCTCACGCAGACCTTCGGCCCCGAACCGGCCTATGTGTGGCCTGGAGCCGTTGGGAGCCAATGGGGCGTCGCCGTCGAGCCGCTCTATCCCCAAGCCCCCGCCGCCGCCGGACAGGATGCCTCGTTCTACGCCCTGCTCGCCCTCACCGACGCCCTGCGCCTGGGACGGCCCCGCGAAGTCAAGCAGGCCCGCCAACTCCTGGAGCAGGCCGTGGTGGCTCCCACCTTTCCGCCGGCCATTCCTGCGTAGCCCTGCCCAGAACGTCCCGCGCCTCATGGCAGTGGCTCACGCGCTCGGGCCCCTGCGCGAACGGGTCGTCTTTGTCGGCGGCGCGGTCGTCAACCTCTACAGTACCACGCCGACCGGGACGCCGGAACCGCGCATTACCCAGGACGTGGACTGCCTTGTCGAAGTAGCGCCGCGCACCGCCTTTTACCAGCTGGAAGACGAGCTGCGCCGCCAGGGCTTTGTCCATGACGTGGCCTCGGGCGTGATCTGCCGGTGGAACTACCAGGGGCTGACCGTCGATGTGATGCCGACGGACCCCGCGATCCTGGGCTTCGGCAACCCGTGGTATGCGCCGGGTTTTACTCAGGCCCAGCGCTATGTTTTGCCCGATCACACGACCATTCGGCTCCTGAGCCCGGTGTACTTCCTGGGGACCAAGCTGGTCGCGTTACGCGACCGCGGCTGGGCTGACCTGCGCGTGAGCCAGGATTTAGAAGACATTGTGCACCTGGTAGATAACCGAACGGAACTGCTCGCGGAACTGGCGCAGGCCGAGGATCGGGTCCGGACGTACATCCAGGAGCAGTTGCGCGCGTTACTGGGGCACCCGGTGTTTGCTGAAGCGCTGTCCTGGACCTTACCCTACGGCACGGACTATACGGCTCAGGAAGTGGTCCACCAGCGGCTGCGTAAGCTGGCGGGGGGAGGTAATCAGCGAACGATCATCGCCCCGTTACAATGAAAACCCCAGGAGCAAACCGGATTCTGGGGAGCGTAGGCAAGGGCCAATCCGCCGGCGCTGATCGGAATAGCAGATAAGCCAAGCCTATCAGACCCTATTAATAGAGGATCGGGGCAGCTGTTTAAATCACCGTTTTCTTGGAGTTTTAAACGCATGATACGAGGTCCTTTTTCTGCTCGTGCTGTCCCCTCTTTCTACTTACTTTGGAACATGAAGTTTTTGCTTAATCGTTCCGGCGGGTGGGTCTTTTGTTGGTTGGTACTCGGGGGCTGCCAAGAATCCGACGCGCCCATCTTGCAACACACTCCGCCTTCCATTACCCCGGGGAAAACCGGATCTCTAGCACTGGTGGTCACAGCATTGGATTCCCACCGGGCCCGCGCCGACTTTGGCGGCGTCTGGCTGAACGCCGAGTACGGGGCCCGCTTACGCCGGACCCGTTCGCCCCAGCAATCCCACGGTCATTGGGGACCTGACGGCGTCACGCTGGTCGAGATTGACTCGGGTTCCTTCCACGGCGACAGCCTGCGGGTTGAGATGGGCTACGGCAACCACGAAGGCGGCCCCTTGTATTACCTGCACCTGCGCCCGGGCTACCCCGGAGCGATACTGCCTGCTACGACCGAACGCTCCCTGGGCCAACCCCCGGTAAGCTTTCGCTACCGCGTACAAGGCCTGGATACGATCTTGTATCTGCACGAGCCTGCCCGGCCGGGGCAGCGGACCAGCATCAGCGCATTTCGAAAAGTGCGGGGCCTGCCGGTGGAAAAGAACAACCTGGACCTTCCTTTTGGGCAGTACATCAACCGCCACATGGTGGCCGGGACTCATGCCGCAACCGATTCGGCCGGCCACGCGTTCGCGGTTCACTTCTCGGCAGCGGGCCAAGTAACCGGCTTCCCCGCCCACCGGCGGTACGGGGTAAACTACGATTTCGTTGGCCCCTTCCACGAGTATGATTCCCTATGGTTCGACCTGGGCCAACCGACGGAAGAGGTGCTGGCTTTTGTAACCCGTGGCGACACGATGCGCCTGTACCGGGTACGGGACGACACTACGGTTCATAAACGCCGCTTAGGTAATCTTCGCTTCACTTTGGTGAGGCAAAAGCCGTGAGCTACTATATAACCAATCGCACCTTTGAAGAAGATACTGCTTAAGGAAACCAGTCGGTTGCACGGCTGAGTTGGAGGTTGCTATTTAGTAGTTCACCAACACGCTGCCTAGCAAAAACCAAAGAACCCGCCACAAGACACGGGTTTGAATCAGTGGCTGACGTTTAGGCGTGCATCAGCACAAAATCAGCAGGGATATGCAGTTTGGTATGGAGCCGACGGCCCAAATCCATATTGACCGCGCGCTTCCCGTTAAGGACCTCACTGAGGCGGCTGTTCGTGATCCCGAGTAACTGCGCCAACTCTTGCTTTTTTAGGCCGTGTTCAAACATGTAGCGTTCGATGCGAAAAACGAGCGAATCCGGCCGTACGGGCGCGTGGCCGTGGTGATCTTCATAGGCTTCGAGGGCGTTGCCCAGCGCTTCCATTTCCGCGAGATTGGCGGGGTTGTTCCGATCAAGTGCTTCCAAGCGACTCATTCCCGCTTGGTACGCTGCATCAGTTTGGATAATCATCTTTAGGGTCTTTTAAAATGCTGCTTTTTATAGTAATCTGTTTATAGTAATCAGTAGCTTAGCTCATAGATTCGCTATATCAAAAATACGGTCATACTCGGCATGGGTACCAATGAAGCGGATGAAAATTTGGCCGGTGAAGACAGGTACCTGCGAGTAGTTAATCTTGGCCACCAAGCGGTAGCGGTTGCGCAATAGATTAAAAACCCAGCGGTTGTTCCCAACATGGGTCGCGCTTGGGTCAAAAGCCTTTATCTCCCCGGCATTGGTCCAATTCGCGGCTTTCATGTCGTCATAGAGATCCAGAATGGCATTCGCTACGTCTAGGTGTTCAATAGCATATCTTCTTACTTTTTCTTTACTTAATACATTCATAAGGCGTATTTTACGCCCATTACGCCTGTCTCGTAGTTGGCGTTTTAGTGGCTAACACGACAAAGATGCAATAAATTTACCATAATCGAAAATAATTTACAATTAACGAAAATATAGGATCTATTTTCGTAGTCAAACCACATTGTAGCGGCTTGACCAAAACTGAGGTGGTCGGGTGAAACAGGAGATTATTGGGTGGTAACTTCCCAAACCCATGGAAAAAGCTCCCCCTACCAAACGGCCGCGTTAGGATGCGGCCTTCCGGGCCGAAGCCCTGCGCCTGGCCAGCGAAAGCCGCTCGACGCTGGCGGCTGCCCGCGCCTTGAATATCGACGCCAAGCGGCTCTATGCCTGGCAGAAAGCGGCCCAACAGCCCTTGCCCACGGACCCCGCTGAAGCAGCCGAAGTGCGGGCCCTGCGCGCGGTCAACAAACGCCTGGCGCAGGAACTGGAGATTTTAAAAAAAGCCATCGTCCTCTTTTCGCATCCCTCCACCCCGTGAGCTCGATGCATTTCATTGATCAGCAACGCGTTCACCACTCCGTCCAGCAACTGTGCCAGGTGCTGGACGTGGT
>JAYWCH010000197.1:0-11699 GCA_043780755.1 Hymenobacter sp. | reverse complement strand
ATCTGCCGGGGCAGCTCGCGGGGGTTGCGCCAGGTGGTGTCCGAACGGGTACTTTCCAGCATCCGGTACGTGCCGTGGCCGATGTAGAGATGGCGGTCGAAATGGTTGCGGGTCCACCATTCCAGTAAAACCGGGTAGGCGACGAGGCGGAAATTGGTGCTCCAGTACAATTGGGGCAGGATGTAATCGACCCAGCCTTTTTCGAGCCACAGCCGGGAGTCGGCATACAGGTTAGAGTAGGAGGGCTGCCCGGCGCGGGTGTCGGAGCCGAGCGGATCGGCCGATTTATTCATCCACACGCCGAAGGGTGAGATGCCGAATTTCACCCAGCGTTTGGCCAGCCGGATACTGTCGTGCAGGTCGCGGATGAGCACGTTCACGTTGTTGCGGCGCCAGTCGGCGAGCTTGGTCAGGCCGTCGGGATTGAAATCGCGGAACGCCGCCTCATCGTGAAATACCTGGTTGGGTGCCGGGTAGGGGTAGAAATAATCATCAAAATGCACCGCGTCGATGTCGTAACGGCGAACCACGTCGAGAATCACGCGGGTGATGTGCGCCCGCACGGCTGGCAGTCCGGGATTATAGAGCAGCTTCCCGCCGTAGCGCAGAAACCACTCCGGGTGCTGCCGGTACGGATGGTTGGGCGCCAGCCGGCGCGTGACCGAATCCATGGTGGCGCGGTAGGGATTAAACCAGGCGTGAAACTCCATGCCGCGCCGGTGCGCCTCGGTGATGAGGAAGGGCAGGGGATCGTCGCCGTTGGCCGGGGCGCGACCCTGCACGCCGGTCAGCCACTTGCTCCAGGGCTCCAGGCTGGATTTATAGAAGGCATCCGAAGCGGGGCGGATCTGCACGAAGACCGCGTTCAGGCCGGCGCGCTGGCCGGCGTCGAGCAGCCGGCGGTAGTCGCGCCGGTACTGTTCGGGCGCTTCGCCGCGCTGGTTGGGCCAGTCGATGTTCTCGACCGTGGCAATCCACATTCCGCGCAGCTCCCGCTTGGGCGGCGGCGGGCCGGCTGGTCCGGCCAGTTCCTGGGCCCGCGCCCCCATAATGCCCCACCCAAAGGCCAGGAAAAAGAACAGAAAACGGCCAGCGGCGAATGATCGGAGCATCAACAGGAAAAAGCAACAACGGATAGAAGCTGCAAATTAAGCCAGTAGCGCGCAGCGGGACCGGCCCACTGCGCGCTACTGACTCCCGGCCGTTCGGCCCCAACCCGGCTGGCTGCCGGGAAATGGCCGTTGTGGGAGCCGCTTCCGCTGCTTTTCCGCCGCCGCCCCAACTCCCGGCGCAAGCTCCGCGACTCAGGAGCCGGTCAGTTCGGTGTCGGTCTGGTCGGGGCCGCCTTCGAGGCCGTTGGTCTGGCTGGCGTCGCCGTAGTCGCCG
This sequence comes from Hymenobacter sp., assembly GCA_043780755.1. Lineage (GTDB taxonomy): Bacteria > Bacteroidota > Bacteroidia > Cytophagales > Hymenobacteraceae > Hymenobacter. The sequence continues at coordinate 10,313 of JAYWCH010000197.1, read as the reverse complement.
CGAATACCGGCACCGTCGCCCATGTTTTCCTGAGTGCTTTCGGGGATGGCGCCCGTTTGTGGGGCGCGGTCGGGGTTGGCGGGGGCGGTTGGGGCCGGGGCGGCCGGGGCCTGATCGGGACGCGGGTCGGTGGGGTTAGGTTCGGGGCTGGGCATGGGGTTGGGTATGAAAGGTGAAAAACCACGCGGGCGCGGCACCGCGCCCGCTCCGGCGGTTTACGGCGCTCGGGCGGCACAGTTGGGCATGGCTAATTGCGTAGCATTCGCCAACTTGCGACCAGCTTCCCTACCTCAGTTCCGTCCCCCGCCGTGTCCAATACCACCAGTACCGACTTCTACCAGCAGAAAACCGACGACGAGCTGCGATTTTTCATCGAACACCCCGCCTATTATCAACCCAGCCTGATCGACTCGGCCCGGCGCGAATTGCTGCGTCGGGGAGTGTCGCTGGGGACGCCCGCCGCGCTCACTATCGGAGATTTATCCGCCCCGGCCGATCTCGCTGACACCCGCCCGCGCACCCGGCTGGTGGGCCTGCTGATTGCCGGGGCGCTGCTCGTCGGGGGCGGTTTTTATTTCAGCAATCACCAGAAACCGCCGGCCCCGCCCATTCCGGTGAGCCCGCCCAAGGCGCCGCCTCATCTCACGGAAGTCGCTACCTCGGTCATCCCTGCTTTCAATGTGCCCGCGAGCGTGACCCGGCAGCTCGGGCGCGTGCCCGCCGCCGAGCGCGCCGGCCAGCCCCTGCACCAGTACCGCGAGCTCACCAAGCGATTCTGGGCCGCCGAAACCCAGAACGAATACGTGTTGGAGCAGGCCCGGCGGGGCAAAATCTCCCCCGCCCTGGCCGGCCACGTCGAGTCCACGATGGCTACCTGGCAGCAGTGGAACAAGGCCACCGTGTACCACTACCAGTTTGGTCCGGTCATGGCCCGGCACCTGGATCTGATGACGCGGGTCGCCATTCAGCAGCAGGAAGGGCTGGCCGATCTGCTGCTGGTGGCGAAAAATCCGCAGCCCTTCGAAAACGATAAAACCACTCGTCGCGCCGCCGATGTCAGCGACCTGCTTTCAGGGTTGTTGTCCGCCTCGCCCGTCACCGGGCGGCCCTACAAAACCATTGTGCGCCGCGTTCACTTATAAGCGCACTGGCCGCAAGCTGGCCCCGTGGCCGGTTGGTGGGGGCGGCGTCCCCCTCGCCGCGTCAAGCCCCCATGGAAGTACCAGCCCCCGAAAATGGCGCGCCCGTCCCCACGGCCGCCGAGCTTTTTGTCCAAAAATCCGAAGCCGAGCTGCTCTACCTGGCGCAGCACGCGGCCCGCTACCCGCCCGCCGTGGGTGCCGCCGCCGTGGCCGAGCTGGCCCGCCGGGGCCTGTTGCCCGAGGCGGGCGGTGCCCGCCCCGTTGCCCCGTCCGTGCCCCCGGAAACCTGGTCTGAGCTGCTGGGCCACTTGCTGCGGGGGCTTTTTATTCCTTCGCGTCGCTTCCTGGCCACCCCGCTGCTGCTCGATCTCAACCTGCTCATCTTCGGCCTGATGGTGCTCAGTGGCGTGTCGGCCTCTGAGCCCACCGGGCACGAGCTGGTGCAGTGGGGCTCCAATGTGTCGCGCCTCACGCTGCCCGGTCAGCCGTGGCGGCTGCTGAGCTGCCTTTTTATTCACGCCGGCCTCTCGCACCTGCTCCTGAACATGTTTTCGCTTTGGTTGCTGGGCCTGCTGGTGGAAGATCGGGTGGGGCCGCGCCGCCTGCTGCTCGTGTACCTGGCCTGCGGCGTGGGCGGCGGCCTGGCCAGCCTCTGGTACCACTCCAACGGCATCAACTCGGTGGGCGCCAGCGGCGCCATCTTCGGCCTCTACGGATTGCTGCTGGTTTTATTGATCGGCAAGAAGCTGGTGCTCGATAAATCGGACCGCCGCGCCATGCTGGGGCTGGTCCTGTACCTGGTCCTGAGCAACCTCTTATCGGGCCTGAGCGGCAACATCGATAATGCCGCCCATCTCGGCGGCCTCGCTACGGGCCTGCTGGTGGCCGGACCGCTGGCGCTGCTGGGTCTCCCGGCCGCCAGGAGCTAGTAACGGGCATGAGGATGGCAGTACTACGCGCGCACCATCATGGCGGCACGGGGGAGAAAGAGCGCAATCCTACAGTATCATTGCTCATTATTTGAACTGATTGACCAGCGATTTCCGCCGGTCGGGTTTGGTTCTTTTTACTTGCTCACCGTCAATTTTTACCTCTTACCATGCGCGCCCTGCAACTCCCCGCCATTCATCAGCCCGCCGTCCTGTGCGAGGTGCCCACCCCGGCGCCCGGAGAAGGCGAGATTCTGGTAAAAATCCACGCCGCCGCCCTGAACCACCGCGATGTCTGGATCCAGCAGGGCCAGTACGCCGGCATCACCCTGCCCTGCACCCTGGGTTCCGATGCCGCCGGGGAAGTAGCCGCCCACGGCCCCGGCGTACCCGCCGATGCGCCCGCTGTGGGCGCCCGCGTCCTGATCAACCCCGGCTTGCGCTGGGGCAGCGACCCCCGCGCCCAGGCCAAGGATTTTGTGGTGCTGGGCATGCCCGATCCCGGCACGTTCGCCGAATACATTGTTCTGCCCGCCCGCTACATCCGGCCGCTGCCCGCGCACCTCAATTTTGAGCAGGGCGCCGCGTTGCCGCTGGCCGGCCTCACCGCCTACCGGGCGGCTTTCACGCGGGCGCAGGTTCAGCCCGGCGAGCGGGTACTGGTCACCGGCGTGGGCGGGGGCGTGGCGCTGCTGGCCGCCCAGCTCTGCGCCGCCCGGGGCGCGCAGGTCTGGGTAACATCCAGCTCCGAAGAAAAAATTGCCCGCGCCCAGGCCCTGGGCGCCCAGGGCGGCATCAACTACAACACCGAAAACTGGGTGAAAACCCTCACCCAGCGGGCCGGCGGGGCTTTCGATGTCATCATCGACAGTGCCGGCGGCGCGGCTTTCAACTCGCTCATCGACGCGGCGGCCCCCGGCGGGCGCATCGTTTTCTACGGCGGCACGCTGGGCGTTATTCCCCAGCTGGTACCCGGCAAGGTATTCTGGAAACAGCTCAGCCTGCTGGGTTCTACCATGGGCAGCGAACAGGATTTTGAAGCGATGCTCCAGCTCGTGTCCGAAAATGAGATTGTGCCCGTCGTGGATGAGATATTTCCCCTGGCCGAAGGCGAAGCCGCCCTGCGCCGCCTGGAAGCCGGCGCGCAGTTCGGCAAAGTCGTGCTCAAAGTCGTCTGAAATCAGGCTGGTAAAGAGTCGTTGTTTTGGTAAATTTTCATTCCCCGAAAAGTGGCGTAATCAGCTTTTCAGGGAATGAAAATTGCGTTTCAGGGGTTGATCAAGCACGTTGTTACCCCCTTGAAAACCAGTTCGATTCTCCCATGAAATCCGCCACCGAATACCTCGTCGCTCAGGTTTCTCAAGTCCGCCGCTCGCGCCGCGATCAGCAACCTATGGTAGCCTACTCCGCCGCCATTCAAGCCATCGAAGCCGCCCTGGCCGATGCCGAGAAATATAAATATCTGCTGATGCGCGCCCTGCGCCACCACGTCGATGCAACGACGGAAGTTCCGTTGGTAACTCCCGCCTCAACGTTTCCGCCGCTCCTGCCCCCTGCCCTTGGTTCGGTGCTCTTTCAGCAGCCAAACCCGGAGCGTTTAGCAGCTTAGCGGCGGCTGAAACCAGTGGCCGGCAGTCATTCCTGCGGGATTAATGCTGGTCTGAATCCAGTCTGAAATCGACCGGCATCGCATTACTGTAAAACGTCCGTTATGGCGAGCGCAGTGGAGTATTTCGCGTGGACGAGTAATCATTCGCGTTCAACAAAGGAGTTACTCATCCACGCGAGATGCTTCGCTGCGCTCAGGATGACGGACGCTTTAAAAATCGACTTTTTAGATAACCCCTTTGTTACCGTCATTTCACAAAAGCCTACTCCACCGTTGCACACCTTCGCGCCAGCTCCGCCGCCAGCGCTACGGCCTGCAACCGTAACTCCGGCACGGCCGTCGACTCAAAGTACGCCGGCCGCCGGCTGGGGCCCAGGGTAAACAGGCCCGGGGTCACCGAACCATCGGCCCGCCGCAGTTCGCCGGCCGGGCCGGTGAGCAGGCCCAGGGCCAACGGGTCGGGCGTGAGGTCGCCGGCCTCGCGCAGACTCACCACCAGCGGCGCCGCAATGCGGCTATAGTCCAGCAGTGGCCCCGCGCAGCAGATAACGTGGTGGGCCAGGTGCCCGGAACCCGGCCGGCCCCGAGGCCCGATCCGGACCCGGAGATGATCGCCCGCCGGAGCAATTTCGCGCACCGTCCCGACTTGCAGATTCACCAGGCCGGCCTGGGTCAGGGCGGCCAGGGCCTCGGCATTTTGCGGGGGATTGCGGTGGCGGGTCACGGCCCACAGGCCGGCCAGGTGCCGCAGAAACCGCTGCTGTTCTTCCAAAGGCCAGGCGGCCCAGATCCGGCCCAGATCGGGCCGCAACGAATCGAGTACCGGCCGCCAGTCGATGCCCCGGGCGGCGGCCGTGCGCAGATGCCGCTTGAAAATCGCCAGTACGCCCGCCACTGTGGTGTGCGCGGCCAGCTCGGGGTAAAAGTTAGGGTACGGCGCCGTCACCGGGCCGTGCGCGGCGGGCCAGCGGCCGTGGCGGGCCACCACCGTGATCGGCGTGCGGTGGCCATCGCGCCGCAGCGCCAGCAGCACATCCACCGCCGTGAGGCCCGAGCCAATCAGCAGGACGGTTTCGTTGGGATCGATGCGGCTCAGGTTGCCGCTCACCCAGGGATCGGCGTGGTAGCCGGGGTGAGTGAGGTAAGCCTGGTCGGGACCAGTGGGTGGGGGAGGCGGGAAGTTGCCCAGCGCCAGCACCACGTAATCGCTCTCGATGGTGGTGCCGTTGGCCAGCTGCACGGCCCGGCGGCCATCGGGCCGGAGCGGGGCGGCCACGGCAGTCGTGACGTGCCCGTGCACGCCCCGGTGGGTGGCTGTGGGTTCCAGCACCGCCAGTAGTTCTTCGTGCAGATAGCGGCCATACGCGGCGCGGGGTGCGAAATCGGGCACGCCGCCCGCGCTCTCGGGCTGCTTGTGCAGCCACTCGGCGAAATGCGGGGGCGTATCCGGATACAGGCTCAGGGCGCCGGGGCGCACATTGAGCAGGTATTCCGTACGCCGGGCCGTGTAAGCCAGTCCCGGGCCGTGAACTGGCCGGGGCTCAATGAGATGAATCGCAGCTTGCGCCAGCGCCGGTTGGCGACGCAGTTGCAACACCAGCGCCGTGCCCGCAAAGCCGCCGCCCACAACGGTGATGACGGGAGGGGCCGAATGCTTCACAGACAATAGCAGTAGAAAAAAGTGGAGCCGCGCGCCCTTTGGTACCGGGAGGAGTCGGCTAAAAGCGCTGCCGAATAAATGCCGGAATTACGAAACACGTTCCGGCTGCCGCAAGCTAAGGATTCGCGCCTACAAGTACCGTCCCGGGACCAGATAGTTCTGCACGTAATCGGCAATGCCGTCTTCCAGGCGGGTGAAGGGCCGGTCGTAGCCAATGCGTTGCAGCTTGCTCATATCGGCCTCGGTGAAGTATTGGTACTTGTCGCGAATGTCGACGGGCGTGTCTTTAAACTGAATATCAGCCGGGCGATCCAGGGCCTGAAACGTGTTCAGCGCCAAATCCAGAAAAGTGCGGGCCTGCCCGCTGCCGAGGTTGTAGATGCCCGAATCTTTCCGGTGGCGCAACAGGAAATAACACACTTCGACCACATCCTTCACGTAGACGAAATCCCGCATCTGCCCACCATCGGTGTAGTCGGGATTGTGCGATTTAAACAGCGTCATCGACCCCGTTTGCTGAATCTGATTGAAGGCGTGCAGAATCACCGAGGCCATCCGGCTCTTGTGGTACTCGTTGGGGCCGTAAACGTTGAAAAACTTCAGGCCCGCCCAGAAATAGGGCTTTTCTGCTTGCTGCAAAGCCCAGTTGTCGAAGTCGTTTTTCGAGTCGCCGTAGGGGTTGAGCGGGTGGTAGAGCGGAAACAGCGCCTCGTCGGTATCGGTGTAGCCGAGCGCGCCGTCGCCATATGTGGCGGCCGACGAGGCGTACACCAGCGGCAGCTGATACCGGCAGCAGGCTTGCCACATCTGCTTGGAATAGTTCAGATTAAGCAGGTCGAACACAGCCGGATCCATCTCCGCCGTATCGGTGCGGGCGCCGAGGTGAAACACGAATTCCACCTGCTCGTGGTGCGCGTCCAGCCACTCGAAGAACGACTCCCGGTCCACGTACTCCCGCAGCTTTTTGTGCTCAATGTTGGGCAGCTTTTTGGGGATGGAAAAATTATCCACCACGACCACGTCGTTGAAATTGGCGGCATTGAGGCGGGAAACAAGGCAGCTGGCAATAAAGCCGGCCGCGCCGGTGACTACAATCATACGGGACGGGCTTGGGAGGGCGCAAAGGTAAACCGGCGCGCTCCGTCGGTGCATGGTTTCGGGTTTTAGTCGGGCGGTGGCGGTTTTTCCGTCCTCCGCTTGCGGGCAAATCCGGCCGGGGGCGGGGGTTGGTCGCGGCTCCGTTGGGGGTACCCTTGTTCGTATATTTGCGGGGCGACAAAGGGCGGAGGATTCGGGGAGGAGCAGGACCGGACTGGTCTAAATAACTGGTTATCGGCCGTTGGCCTCCCAACCCCCCGGCTTCAGTCGCCCAGTACCGAAATCCAACATTATGCTATACGTTAGCCGTCAGGAACATTTCAATGCCGCCCACAAGCTGCACAACCCCAAGTGGAGCGAGGAGCGCAACCGCGAAGTTTTCGGCCCCTGCGCCAACACCAACTGGCACGGCCACAACTACGATCTGATCGTGACGGTGAAAGGCACGCCCGATCCCGAAACCGGCTTTGTGGTTGATTTAAAGGCCCTTTCCGATCTGCTGCGCGAACACATCACCGACCAGGTCGACCACAAAAACCTCAACCTCGACGTGCCGTTCATGGCCGGCCAGCTGGCCAGTACCGAAAATCTGGCCGTTGCCTTCTGGCAGATCATCGAGCGCGAGCTGCCCGCCATCACCCAGGCCCGGCTGCACCGCGTGAAACTCTACGAAACGCCGCGCAACTTCGTGGAATATTTTGGCGGCGCCTGATAATAAGCAACGGGAACCGTTTAAAATGAGCAGCTCCCGGTTTCGGCGTCGGGGGCAAATTTTTTAATGAAAGAATGAAGTACTATCTCATTGCCGGCGAGCGATCGGGGGATTTTCACGCCGCTAACCTCATGCGCGAGCTGCGCGGACAGGATGCGGCCGCACAATTTCGTTGCTGGGGCGGCGATCTTATGCAGGCCCAGGGTGGCGAACTGGTGCGCCACTACCAGGACCTGGCCATCATGGGTTTCGTGGAAGCTGCGACCAGCGTCCTCAAATTTCGCGGCTACCTGAAGCAGTGCCAGCAGGATTTGCTGGCTTACCAGCCCGATGTGTTGATTCTGGTCGATTACGCCGGGTTCAATTTGCGGATGGCAAAGATCGCCAAAGAGCACGGGATCAAGGTATTCTATTACATTTCGCCCAAAATCTGGGCCTGGAATCAGGGCCGGGTCGAGCAGGTGAAAGCGCGGGTAGATAAGATGTTTGTCATCCTGCCCTTCGAGACGGAGTTTTACCAAAAGTTTGGCTACGCCGTGGATTACACCGGCAACCCAACCGCCGACGCCGTGGCCGAGTTTCAGCCCACGGCGGACTTTTTCGAGCGCAATGACCTCGATCCCCAAAAGCCGATTATCGCCGTGCTGCCGGGCTCGCGCAAGCAGGAAATTGAGGAAATGCTGCACGAGATGATTGCCATCCTGCCCGGCTTTCAGGAGTACCAGTTCGTGGTGGCCGGCGTCACCAACCTGGATCCGAACTACTACCGCCACTTCGAGCGCAACGGCATTAAGTTTCTGTTTGATCAGACCTTCGATTTGCTGAGCCACGCCACGGCGGCGCTTGTCACCAGCGGCACGGCCACCCTCGAAACCGCTCTTTTCGACGTGCCCCAGATCGTGTGCTACCGCACCAGCGCGCTGAGTTACGCTATCGGCAAGATGGTCATCAAGGTTCCCTATATATCGCTGGTTAATCTGATTGTGGAGCGCGCCGTGGTGAAGGAATTAATTCAGGGCGAATTCACGGCCCGCAACTTGCTCGACGAGCTCAAAACGCTGCTCACCGATCCCGGCTACCTGGCCCGCATCAAAGCTGGCTACCACGAGCTGCGCGAAAAGCTCGGCCGGCACCAGGCCGCCAAAAAAACGGCCGAGCTAATGGTCAAATACCTCCGCCCGGCCTGACCGATTCTGAAATTACCAAACCACCTTCCCAACCAGCTCCAGCTTCCCCGGCTGGAGCTTTTTTGCGCTCATCAGCAATAAGCCGGTCCTACTTCGGTTCGGGCGGAAACTTAGTTGACTGATCCCCGGGTTGCTGTTTTCTGCGGGGAAACATTCGCGATTTAAAATGTTTTACTTCGTTAGATCACAACGGCTTAGACTGGTTTTGCAACAACGGTCACTCCGGTGCTAAATTAAGAATCAGTCTATTTGCTAATCCCGCCCCTTTTATTGCCGCTGATGAAAATACCCTGTAAGCTCCCGACGGTTTCTGACTGGCTGAAAATCACGGCTTCAGTCCCCGTCGTTATCTCTCGCCTGGGCTTTTTTGCGCTGCTGATTCTGGGGCTGACGCCGGGCGCCAGCGGGCAGCGCCGGCCGAATCAGAATTTCTTTACCCCCACGGGCGCGGCCCGGGGTGCGGCTTCCCCGTTGGCGGCCGCGTTGTATCACTCGCGGGGTCTGACCCTGGATGTCGACGGTTTGCGGGCCGCCCTGGCATCGGCCCCGGCCGTTATTTCGGCGGGCGGAGCCGCCCGCCCGGCCGCCTCCCTGATCATATTACTACCACTGCCCGATGGTCAGGTTGGGCGTTTTGCCCTGCGCGAAGCCCCGGTGATGGAGCCCGCGCTGGCGGCCCGCTTCCCCGGTATTAAAACCTACACCGGCCTGGGCCTGGACGATGCGCGGGCGTCGGTCCGCCTCGATCTGACGCCCCAGGGATTTCACGCTCAGGTCCTGACCGGTGGCGGCCAGAGCTTTTACATCGACCCGGTGAGTCGGGGCGATTCCCGGCATTACCTCAGCTACTACAAGCGCGATATGAATCGGGGCGCGGCCGGCGCCGCGTTGGTCTGCGGCTTCAAGCCTACCGTGGCCGATGAGAAAATCACGGCCGCGCGGCGGGCGTCCGCCGCGTATTCGGGCGGGCTGGCCCGGGCCTTATCCAGCGGCTCCCAATTGCGAACCTACCGCCTGGCCCTGGCCTGCACGCCCGAATACGCCCTGGTCAAGGGCAATACTGTGGCCAGTGTGCTGGCGGCCGAGGTCACCACCGTCAACCGCGTGGTGGGTGTGTATGAAAAAGAGCTGGCCGTGGCCATGGTGCTGGTCGCCAATAATGATCAGCTGGTTTTTCTCAGCGGGACCGGCCCGCAGCCCTCGCCTACGTACACCAACAACAACGGCGGTGCCCTGCTGGACCAGAATCAGACCAATGTGGACCGCATCATTGGCTCGGCCAATTACGATATCGGCCACGTCGTGAGCACCGGCGGCGGCGGCGTCGCCTACCTCGGAGTGGTATGCAACAGCGGGCAGAAAGCCGGGGGCGTCACCGGCTCGCCCACGCCCGTGGGGGATGCTTTTGACATCGATTACGTCGCTCACGAGATGGGGCACCAGTTTGGCGGCACGCACCCTTTTAACGGGGACGCCGACAACTGCGCCGGCGCCAACCGCGATCCGCTGACGGCCTGGGAGCCGGGCTCAGGCTCGACCATTATGGCCTACGCCGGGATCTGCGGGACCAGCAACGACTTGCAGGCCAATTCCGATCCTACTTTCCACACGGGCAACTACGAGCAGATGCGCGCCTTTATCGACGGCACTACCTGCGGCACCACGCTGCCCACGGGCAACACCGCGCCCGTCGTCACGGCCCCGGCGAGTGGCAAGACGCTGCCCGTCGGCACGCCTTTCAAGCTCACCGCCACGGCCACCGACGCCCAGAACGATGCCCTGACGTATTCCTGGGAAGAGCTCGATCTCGGCCCGACCGGCACGCCCACCACCGCCCAGGTGACCAACCAGAACGTGCCGCTGTTCCGCTCCTTCAATCCACGGTTTCGGGCACCCGGTATTTTCCCCGCTTAAGTAATCTGGTAACTAATACGACGGCCATCGGCGAGCGCCTGCCCACGGTGACGCGCACGCTC
>JAYWCH010000196.1:0-4860 GCA_043780755.1 Hymenobacter sp. | reverse complement strand
TCCCCGGTGCCTAAACTCAGTTTTGTACTTTTCCATGAAACCCTTTGAAGTTTGTCTAACTTCTGACGGCATTTCAGTTCAGTTCAGTTTCGTTTCGTTTCGTTGAGGCCAGTTGGTTTAAGTCAAGCCGCAGAAGCGGTTTGACGGGCCGTGCGGTAGCCACCAATGCGCTTCACATAGGCCAGCAAGTCCATGAAAAACGGATTGGAGCTGAGCGTAGACGAGTCGCCGACAAGCAGCAACTTGCGGCGGGCGCGGGTCATGCCAACGTTCATGCGGCGGATGTCGGAGAGGAAGCCGATTTCGCCGTGGGTATTGCTGCGGGTGAGGCTGATGGCGATGATATCGCGCTCCTGCCCCTGGAACGAATCGACCGTGCCCACGCTCAGCATCCGGTGGGCCATGAGGCCGTTGAGCTCGTCGTTTTCCTCAATAGCATCCTTGAGATAGTTGATCTGGGCGCGGTAGGGCGCGATCACGCCGATGGTGAGCAGGTCGGCTTCGTGGTCGGCCTGGTCGTAGGATTCCAGCAACTGGGCCAGGCGCCGGAGCAGCAGGTCGGCCTCCTCGGGGTTGGCGGTGGAGCGGCTTTCGGGGATGGTGATTTCCTGAAAGCCGAAGCCGGCCGTATCGAGAAATTCCACCGGCAGGTCGGGGGCAAAGCGCAGATCGTAGGCGTCGAGGCCGGCGTGGGCCACGGTTTCGTACGCCGTCAGCTTACCGTCGTAGAACTGATCGGAGCTGAACTGCATGATCTGCTCGTGCATGCGGTACTGCACCGTGAGCATGCGGGCCGTGGCGGGCTGGCGCTGAATGCACTTCTCAAAGAGCGTGTTGCGCAAGCCTTCGCGGGCCGCTTTTTCGCTTTTCACCGTGGGCGGCAGCTGGTGGTGATCGCCGGCCAGCACCACACGGTTGGCCTTGGAAATCGGAATCCAGCACCCCGGCTCCAGGGCCTGGGCGGCTTCGTCGATAAACACCGTTTCGTAGGTCAGGTGGCGGATATTGCGGTTGGACGCGCCCACCAGCGTGCAGGTGATGACCTGCACCTGCTCGAGCAAATCCTCGGTGATGTAGCGCTCCAGGTTGTCGGCCTGCTGGTGCAGCTCGCGGGCCTGTTCCTTGAGCAGGCGGCGCTCCTGCTGCTGCTCGTAGCCGAAGTTGCGCACGTGCTTGCCGGCCATCTCGCGGTATTGATCGGCGGTCTGGCGCATCGAGCGCAGCTCGTTGTAGTTGCGGTGGGCCATCACCTGGGCGTCGAGCGTATGTTCGAGCAGCAGGTCGGAAACCCGGCTGGGATTGCCCATGCGGATGACGTTGACGCCGCGCTCGGCCAGCTTTTCGGTGAGCAGGTCCACGGCCGTGTTGCTGGGCGCGCACACCAGCACCCGCCGCTCGCGCCGGATGGTTTCCAGAATGGCCTGCACCAGCGTGGTGGTTTTGCCGGTGCCGGGCGGGCCGTGGATAATGGCCACGTCCTGCGCCGCCAGCACGTGGCGCACGGCGGCGAGCTGCGAGGCATTAAGCGGGCTGGGATAAAAAACGTCCGACGCTTTTTCTTCGCGGAACCGCGCCACTTTGGCCCCGAGCAGAATGTCGCGCAGCTCGGCCAGGCGGCCGTTGTAGGCGCCCATCACCTTACCCAGCGCGTAGTCCATCTCGCGGTAGCTAACTTCGTCGAAGGTGAGATCGATGCCCAGCTTGCCGCCCTCGATCACCCAATCGGGCAGGTCTTCCTTGGTGGTGGCCAGCAGCAGCTTGTTGCGCCGCACACTGGTGATCACGCCATTGAGCGTGGGCCGGTCGGTGGCCGAGCGGCCGGCCACACTGCCAAACAGGGAGGCATTCTTGCCCACTTGAAAGAGGTGCAGGCCCTGCTGCCCGGCGGGCCGTTCCAGCTCGAGTACAATTTTGCCGCCGAAGCCCACATCTTCCTTCGTGATCGTGACCGGGTACCAGGTCAGGCCGCGCTGCTGGCGTTCGGCAATGCTGGCCTTGGCGTTTTTGAGCTTGAACTGGACCAGGTCTTCCTGCTGCTCCAGCTTCATGAGGGATTGAACGTGGCGCAGCTCTTTTTCGAGTGCGTAGGGGTCAATGGGGACGAAAGTGGAGTCAGTCAGCAAAAGAAACGGGATAAAGTACCTGGCGGAATGCGTAAATAAATGGCCGGCTCGGCGCGTCCGGCCACGGGCGGCTCCCGCTTAACAAAGAAGTAGTTGGCCCGGGCCGCGCCCCGGGAATGTTTTTTAGCGAAAAAGAAAAAATACCATTTGGCCAGCTGGGAAAGGACTTAGTTTGGAATGTAGTTGCCGGCATTTTCCTATACGCCCGCTAAGTCGTAATTCCGTTGCCCCGCCGGCACCCGCCCGGGCCGCTTCCTACCCGGGGGCGGCCCGTTTCATTGAGAGCTGAGCGGCTGATTCCGGAATCGGCGCAATCCTCAGGCGAAGAAATCGTCCGGATCAGCCTGGCTCAGGTACTTGCGCAGGGCGGGCAGGGTGCCGAAAAACGGCAGCACGCAGGCCAAAAACTGGTCCGCAACCGCCTGATTAGGCGCGTAAACCACAAACGTGTGGCCGCCTTCGTTAAACTCCAGCTCCTCGAGGAGCTGGGGCTGAAACTCCTCGACGATGGTTTCCAGGTGCTCGGCCCAGGAATCGGCCGTGCCCCCGAAGCCGTAGTCTTGAAACAGCACGTAGTATTCTTCCAGCCCGCCCACATCGGCGAAGACGGCCAGCTGGCGCTCGGGGGAAGTGGGGGGCGGAACCGCCGTCACTTGAAAGGGGAAAATAGAGGCCATGCGGTGAAAGTACGGCTACTTCGCCCGCCGCCGCGCCAGCAGCAAGCCCCCGCTGAGCACCGCCAGCCCGGCAATCAGGGCATCGCGCACGAAGTGACCCTGTTTGGATTCGCTCACTTCAGCTTCGAGGTCGCGCTGCCGGGCGAGCTGCTGTTTTTCGCGCTGGTGCAGGTTATCGGTTTCATTTTGCAGCTCGGCCAGGCGCTGGGCGGTGAGGTTGCGGTCGTCGCGGCCGGTGCTTTCGAGGTGGGTGGTGGTGGCGGCCAGGCGCACGGAATTGGTTTGGGCCGCCCGGGCGGTTTGGTTGAGCACGTCCACAATCTGCTGGTCCTTATCGACAATGCCTTGCAGGGCATCGACCACTTCCTGCAAGTCTTTTTTGGAGGGCTTGTTACCGAACAGGCTGTTGCGCTGGGCGTTGGCAGCGGCGTAGCGGCGGGTGAGCTCGGCCCGCTCGCGCAAAAGGCCGGGCAGGGGGCTGTCGGGCGTCACCAGGTCGATTTGGGCGTGGACTCCAGCGGTAGTCACAAGCCCCAGGGCCAGCGTTCTGAGCAGATGAAAAGGGCGAAAATGAATCATTGGAGCGAATAAATCGAGCAGGAAAAAACCGGCAACCTGGCGACTGGTCTGGCGGCGGCGCAACTGTGTATCGTGAAACCGGCGCCGGCGGTTCCCGCTGAACGCGCCCCGGCGGTATCTTTATAAACCCAATCCGCCGCCAGCCTTATGCCTACCCGCTACTATCCGCGTCTTGCCGCCCTGGCCACCGACCCTGCCGCCGCGCCGGCCGATCAGCTCCCCAAGCTGCGCAAGCTGCTCGAAGCGGTGCTGCGTGATGAATGTAAGCGGCAGGAGGCGCCTTTTGTCGATCTCAATCAGGCCATTGGGCAGGTCGCCTACGCGCAGGGCTTGCCGGTGGCGCTGCGCAGTCGGCTGCAGGCCGTGCGCCTGGCGGCCAACCTCGTCGTGCACGAAAGCTACGCCGGCACGCCCGCCGAAGTGGCCGGCGGCTTCGCCGCCGTGGCCGCGCTGGTCCTGCACCTGACCGGCGTGGCCTATCCCGGCCCGGCGCTGCCGCGCCCGGCGGCGGAGCCGGCGCTGGCCGGCGAATCTATTCCGGAAGCCGATGCCGCGCCCGCGCCCGTCGCTTTCGCTCCGGAGGCGAATGCGGCCGGCGCCGTCTGGCGGGTAAACGTGCTGCACGCCGACGAGGCCACCGCCGAGCTGACCGTGGAAATGGCCGCTCCCGCCGTCGGCCGGCCGGCCGGGCCGTTCCGGCTGCTGCTGCCCGCCGCCTACGAAAACGTGCTGGCTCTGGCCGCCGCTCTGCACCCCACGCTGCACTTAATCGGCCCGGTGCTGCTGGCTGATGGTAGCGTGCGCGCCCGCCGCGTGGTGCTCGAACCCGACTACCTCATCAGCGTCACGACCGTGGCCGAGTGCGCTCAGGCCACCGCCACCATCCCCGAATGGGCGCTGCTGAACGCCTTTTTGCCCGACGAAACCTCGCGCCCGCTGGTGCTCGGCAACCTGGTCAACCTGCTGCTCGACGAGGAAGTGAGCCACGCAGCCCGGCAGGTGGAAGCCGTTGCCGCTTACCAATTAACGGTGGTCAAGGCCGCGAACGCAGCCGAAGCCGGCGGTGAGCCGGCGAGGGCAGCCACGGTCGAACCGGCGGCGGAAGGCGCCGCCAACCCGCCCGCCGCCCACCCGGCGACCCCGCCAACGGACGACGAAGAATTCAACCTGGAGCAGTTTTTCCGGCAGCGGCTGTTTCGTTCGGCGCCGCTGGCGCTCAGCACGCTGCCCGAGTTTCAGACCCGGACCGGCGTGCCGGAGCTGCTCCAGGACCTGCGCCGCCACTATCGCACGCTGCGTGCCACCCGCGCCCAGGGCTTCGTGGCCGAGAGCCGCACCGGCTACCAGCAGGAGCCCCTGCGCGTGGCCGACTGTTTCCTGGAACCCACTTTTTTGTCGGCCACCTACGGGCTGCAGGGCCGGCTCGATCTGCTGCACGAAAGTAGCACGGGCTACGACCTGGTGGAGTTGAAAAGCTCGAC
>JAYWCH010000195.1:0-3465 GCA_043780755.1 Hymenobacter sp. | reverse complement strand
GGTGGTCGTTGCTGAATTCGGTGCCGGCCAGCGCGGTGGTGCCGGTGGTCGAGAACTTGTTGGGGTCAAGCAGTACTTGTGGTGCCTCCGCTCCGCGCTGCCGGTAGACGAGGGCCTGGTTCTGCAGCCCGTCATTTTTGCTGAATATCAGCTCCGTTCCCACCTGCTCAGGCACGCTGTAGCGCTCGTAA
This sequence comes from Hymenobacter sp., assembly GCA_043780755.1. Lineage (GTDB taxonomy): Bacteria > Bacteroidota > Bacteroidia > Cytophagales > Hymenobacteraceae > Hymenobacter. The sequence continues at coordinate 3,274 of JAYWCH010000195.1, read as the reverse complement.
TTCCACATCTTAGTGAGCCGGGCCCGGATTTTATTCCGAAACGGAATCTGATCGAGGTAAGCAAACGTCACCTCGTTTTCGGCCGTCACCCAAGCCTTGGTTTCGGGCGAGTCGAGGGCTTCGAGCCAGCGGTAAGGATCGGGGACTTTCACCCCAAAATACGTGTCGGTAAAGTCGCTGGGGCGGGATTCGGGGTATTTCACGGGGGGCGGATTTGGGAGGACGAGGCCGGCCCGGTGGCTGGGCTCGCCGGTTTCGGCGGTGGTCATCTCCGTCAGGGGCTGGTGGCGGGGGAGGGAATTCTGCTCCGGCGCCGAAGTGGCGCGGCAGGCTGCCACGACTACCAGCAGGGCAAACAGCGGATTGACTTTCATAGAAAACGGATAACCGCCCCAATGTTTCAATGCAGTGGCCTCAATCAGGATTCCGGTGCGGAAGCCGTCGGGCCGGTCGCCGGCGCCGCCCCGGCGGCAGCAGTAATCAGCTCGGGCAGGTTGGCCCGTAGCCAGCGCAGCTCCTCATCCACCCGCTGGCTGACCAGCCGTTCCACTTCCAGCCGCTGGGCGGGAGTGAGCTGGGCGGGAATCGGACTGGCGGCCCCTTCCGGCGCGGCGGCCAGAATTAGGGCTTCGGCCCGTTTCACGCGGGCGATGGAGTCGGCCACGGCGGCGCTGACCCCGGCGGCGGCGGCCTGAGCCGCGGTGGCGGCCTGCCGGGCGGTGAGGGTTTCGCGGCGCTGCTGGCGCGTCCAGCGGCCCAGACTCAGGCGTAGCATTACGTAGAGTACGAGGCTGAGAATGCCCAGAATCAGCGCCAGCGGGGCCGCAAAGCGGTTGAGCAGACTGCCCGGCCCGGTGGTGGGCAGCGCGGCGATGACCGGACCGGCGGCGGCGCGCTCGTTGGCGGCCTGGGCTTCGGCGGCTTCGGCGGGGCCGGGAGCGCCGCTGCGGGCGGCGGTATCGGGGGGGGCGGGCGTCATGGCGGCGGGCACGTCGCCGGGCGGGGTGCCGCTCACCACGTAGTTGGTCAGGGCCGTTTCGAGGGCCGTGAGGCGGGCCAGCCGGGCCGGATCACGACGGCGGGCGGGGGAGCTTTTGAGCTTGGTGATGATGGCTTTGGTCAGGGCCGCAAGCCGGGCGGGGTCGTCTTTTTTGCCCTGATAAATGCTGCCCTTGGTTTCGATAGGGCCGTAGAGCAGACTGTACACCCGCAGGCTATCGGGCCGGATGCTGGCGGCCAGGGCGCTGAGGTTGCCGCCGGCGCCGCGCACGCTGGCTTTCAGATTGGGCCGGCCGGCATCGTCGAATACGAAACGAATGGTGGCGCTCCAGATCTGCACCTTGGCCTCGTCGAGCGAGGGCTGACCGAGGGGCGTCTGAGCGGCGGCCAGTAGGGGCAGGGCGGCGGCCCAGACAAATAGCAGTCGACGGAAAATCATGCGGTAGAAGTAAATGGTGACGGAAAAGTACGAACGGTCCGCCCCGCGTCCACATAATTATCAGCTGTAGTCAATTTCCGTGTTGTCGCCGATGTTCAGCGAGTGGTTCATGCCCCGGAACGAGGCGTCGGATCCCACGATGCAGTCGTGCATCACCGCCGAGCGAAGCTCTGAGTACGAGCCGATGATGGAGTCGCTGAGAATGGTGTTGCGGATGATGGTTTTGTCGCCGATAGCCACGTTGGGGCCAATGATAGAATGCGAAATCTGACAGCCCCGCCCGATGCTGACCGGCGGAATAATCACCGAATCGGGAAACTCGGAGTAGTCGCGCCCCTCCAGAAACTCGGGCTGATTGAGCAGGCGGGCATTGGCTTCGAGCAAGGTTTCCTTGCGGCCGCAGTCGAACCAGTTATCCACCGGGCAGGTCGTCATCACCTCGCCTTCTTCGATGAGGTGCATGAGCGCATCGGTGAGCTGCAGCTCGCCGTGGGTGCGCACGTCGGTATCGTGCAGCCATTCCAGGGCCTGGGCCAGTCGCTCTGGGTAGGCCAGCTTGTAGAGGCCCACCATGGCGAAGTTCGACTTGGGGATTTTGGGTTTCTCCACTACTTTGCTCACCCGGCCGTTGACTCCGGTTTCGACCAGCCCGAACATGCTCGGCGTTTTTACTTCCTTCACGGCCAGTACCGAACCGGGGGTGCGCAGCAGAGTGGGCAGGTCCACGTCCACAATCGTGTCGCCGAGCTGGATGAGCACGCCGTCGGGGTCGTGGCGGAATTCCTCGCGGGCCAGCCACAGCGCGTGGCCCAGTCCTTCGCGGGGTTCCTGCACCACGAAGGTGGCTTGCAGATCAGGGTAGGTGCGGCGCACGTAGCGCACGATTTTATCCCCCAGATAACCCACCACGAAAACAAAATCGGTGAGGCCGGCCCCCCGCAGGCGTTCGATAATATGGCCCAGGATGGTGTTACCAGCCACCGGCACCAGGCTTTTGGGCTGGGTGTGGGTGTGCGGACGCAGGCGCGAGCCAATGCCGGCGACGGGAATAACGACTTTCATGAGGAGGAGTGAAGAGCGGGACGGAAGCAGCGAGCGGCTGACGCGGCTAAGCAGCAAGCTACAACTAGAAGCGTCAAGCTGCGTACTTTGCGCCAAACCCGGAACCCAACCGGCGCGCCGGCCGCAGGTTTTGCGGTTGCCTCCTTTCATTCCGTTCCGTTTTTACCTCATCCCTTTCCCTATGAAACGTTTCCTTCTCTACTTCGCGGGTCTGGCCCTGCTGCTGACCCAATCTTCGTGCGGCTACAATGGCATGGTCCAGCGCGATCAGGCCGTCAAGGCCCAGGCCGGCAACGTGCAAAGCTCCTACCAGCGCCGCAACGACCTGATCGGCAACCTGGTCAATACCGTCAAGGGCGCGGCCAAATTTGAGCAGGGCACCCTTACCGCCGTCATCGAGGCCCGCGCCAAAGCCACCAGCGTTCAGCTGAATCCGAACGACCTCACGCCCGAGAACATTCAGAAATTCCAGGCCGCCCAGAGCCAGGTATCGGCCGGGCTGGGCCGGCTGCTGGCCGTATCCGAAAACTACCCCGATCTGAAAGCCAACGCCAACTTCCAGGAGCTCCAGGCCCAGATCGAAGGCACCGAAAACCGCATCAATGTGGAGCGCAACAAGTTTAATGCCGTCACCAACGACTACAACACCTTCACGCGCTCCTTTCCCAATAACCTGTTTGCGGGCATGTTCGGCTTCCAGCCCAAGCCTTATTTCGAGGCCGATCCCGCCGCCAGCAAGGCGCCCACGGTTCAATTTTAAGGAAGCTGGTTGAA
>JAYWCH010000194.1:0-2066 GCA_043780755.1 Hymenobacter sp. | reverse complement strand
CGCTCGATGATGTCGGGCGTGGACTCCATCTTGTCGAAGCGGATTTTATTGCGCAGGCTCCCTTCCAGGGCAATGGGGAAGTTGGAGATGAGGGCGGCGAAGTAGCGGCGGCTGGCTTTGGCGTCGCGGGGCAGCAGGGCGTTGAGCTCCATGGCCAGGCCCCGGCACTGGGAAATGAGGACGCCCCAGACCTTGCGGCCCTCGTAGTAGCGGTCGTAGGCCGTGTTGGTGCGAAAGACGAGCAGCAGACTGAGCAGAATGCCGAGAATGGAGAGGTATTCGCGCCCGATGCGGACATCGAGCGAATGGAAGTCGAGGCTGACGATGGCAATCGCCGAGCCGTAGAGTCCCACCAGGGCCACGCGCTTGAGTAATAGCCGGATAATGGCCGACTGGTGAAAGTGCTTCAAGGCTTTCCACCAGTCGCCCCCCTGATAAACGATCATTGGAGAGGTGCGTAAAAATTCGATCCTGCAACGGCAAAGGGTGCGCAGGGTTTAGCGCGATTGGCGGGGATTGGGGGCGGGTCGGAATGTTTCGGCAGCGGGCGGTTTTCTTTGCGGCTCAACTCACTCCCGGCATGGAACTTCTCAAGCACTTCTTCGACATCATTCTGCACCTGGACGTCCACCTCAAACTCCTGGTGCACGACTACGGCAACCTGACCTACCTGATCCTGTTTCTGATCATCTTCACCGAAACCGGGGTTATCATTTTTCCTTTCCTGCCCGGCGACTCGCTACTGTTCGTGGCCGGCACGCTGGCCGCCCAGCCCAATCCCGAAACCGGCCAGCCCCTGCTCAACGTGGCGGTGCTGATTCCGCTGCTGATGGCGGCGGCCTTCATTGGCGACAACCTCAACTATTTTGTGGGCGACTACCTCGGCCCCCGGGTGTTCCGCAACGACTATAAGCTCCTGAACCGCAAGTATCTGGATCAGACTCAGGCCTTTTACGCCAAGCACGGCGGCAAGACGATTATCATGGCGCGCTTCGTGCCCATTGTCCGCACGTTTGCGCCTTTCGTGGCGGGCGTGGGCACCATGACGTACAAGTACTTCGCCTCGTTCAGTATTATGGGCGCGGCTCTGTGGGTGATTACGCTCACCCTGGCGGGCTACTTTTTTGGGAATATCGCCTGGGTGCAGCACAATTTCACGCTGGTCATTTATGCGATTATTCTGCTATCGGTGCTGCCGCCGCTGTGGTCGTTTCTCAAGGATAAGCTGAGCGCAAAGCCGGCCGTCCAGTAAGCGGCCCGGGCCCGGCGCCGACCTCAACCTGAGCGGGAGCCGGCGATTTGATTATGAACAGCATAGCCCGCATCGGCCCGCCCGCGCCGGCCACTTAACAAAGCACCCGGCCCGACTGTAGTAGTGGGGTCGGGCGCGCAGCGCTATATTAGAACAGTTTGCTATTTATTTCAATCGCTATGCGTCAGTTCGGGCTTATCGGCCGCACCCTCAGTCACTCGTTTTCACAAACGTATTTCACCCAGAAATTTTATTCGCTGGGCATGAGTGAGCACCAGTACGACCTGTTCGAGCTGGCCACGGTGGACCAGCTCCCCGCCCTGCTGGCCGCCCACCCCGATCTGGTGGGGCTGAACGTGACCGTGCCCTACAAGGAAACGGTGGTTACGTACCTCGACGACCTGGCCACGTCGGCCAACCGGGTGGGCGCCGTCAACGTCATCGAGCGCACCGCCGACGGGCGTCTGCGCGGCCACAACACCGATTACATTGGGTTTTTGCAATCTCTGCGCGGTTTTTACCCAAACCCCGCCCCGGATACCCGCGCCCTGGTGCTGGGCGACGGCGGCGCCGCCAAAGCCGTGCGCGTGGCCCTGAATGAGCTGGGCATCAAGCACTGGTCGGTGACGCGAACGCCCCTGAGCGCGGGCCTGACCTACGATGATCTGACCCCGGCGCTGGTCGCGGCGCACCGGCTCATCATCAACGCCACGCCCGTTGGCACTTATCCCCTCATCGACGAGTGTCCGCGCCTGCCCTACGCAGCGCTCACCAACCAGCACTACCTCTACGATCTGGTGTACAACCCCACCGA
>JAYWCH010000193.1:0-7868 GCA_043780755.1 Hymenobacter sp. | reverse complement strand
CAGCGAGCGGCTGCCGCGCAGCGTGACGCGGGGGGTGGGATTCACCCCGTTGCTCAGGGTCTGAATCTGCAGGCCCGAAACCTTGCCGGCCAGCCCGTTTACGACGTTCGTCACGCGGGCCTGGGTGAGCTCTTTGCTGTCCAGGCTAGCCACTGCGTAGCCCACCTGCTCCTGCCGGCGCTCGATGCCCAGCGCGGTCACCACCACTTCGTTCAGTTGCTTGGAATCGACGGCCAGGGCCACATCGATGTTATTGGAACCGCCAATGGTCTGCTCCTGGGAAGCGTAGCCAATGAAGCTGAAAACCAGCGTGGTTGCAGTGCTGGGGACGGAAAGGGAAAATCCGCCATCCGCGTTGGTACCGGTACCGACCGTGGTGCCTTTCACCAGGACCGTTACACCCGGTAGGCCCTGGTTGGTGGCCCGGTCGATCACCTTACCCGAGATGGTCCGGTCCTGCGCCCAGGCCTGCTGCAACAGGCCACTGACGAGCAGCAGAAACAGTAATAAAGTTCTTTTCATTTTGAGCGTTTGTTTGGTTGGTGATGTGGAAAAATTAACTGTAGGCTTATCGATCAGTGCAAGTTTAACCATAAAAAGCCTTCAACATGTTTTTAGGAAGTTTAAATATAATATAATGCATTTTTTTAATTATAGGTAACGGATTCGTTTAGTAGGGTTTATTAGGGGTTACGGCCCGGGATTTATTTTGATTTTACCGTCCTACTAAACGCGGATCACAGCTAGATACTGTCCCCAGACTGGCCTTGATCGGGGGTAATAATATCCTTGTGGAACCAATAAAAATAAGAAAGCCAAAAACAGGAATCGGGCGAGCACACTGGTTCCCGCTGACCAGCCCCGGCGCTGCGGCGCCGGCGAGCGAGCGGGCGGAGTCTCATTGTTCTTGTACTTTGGGCGAATAGTTTTGAAACCCCAAAACCTGGGCTGTTCGCCGCCACGGCCGTTTCAACACTTGTCGGAGGCCCGAATCAGGAGCCGGTGCGGGGGCGAGTGGCTTGCCGCGACAGGGATCCGGCACCCAATCCGAGATGGTCGCGGAATGTGTAAGTAGATATAAATAACTTTTCAAAGATTATTGGCCCAGAAATTTCCCGGTAGCGAGCGTTAAATCCGGGATTGGCTGAAGAAGTCGATAATCATTCTTTTCAAGCCTTTAAGGGGCTTCTTATATCCCTGTTTAATAACGATTAGCCGTCAGTAGCTAATCTGGAATGCCCGGATTATAAAGTGGCGTTTATTTGAACTTTATTAAGAACTTCAAATAAAATATTATGGGCATTTTGGCATAATGCAGCATGGGGTAATATATTGCCGTTGATTTATTCGATCAAGAATAACTCACTACGTCATTTTACCCATTTTTCTTCACTCACCACTATTAGTCCTACATGAAACATTTTTTTCTAATGGTCGTCTTCCTGGTGACTTGCCTGTTGCAGCAGGCGGTCGCTCAAGACAGGTCCGTGTCCGGTCGGGTTACCGATGGGTCTAACGGTCAGGGCCTTCCCGGCGTAACGGTACTCGCCAAAGGCACCAAAATTGGAGTCACCACCGACGGCGAGGGCAAATTCACATTGAGCGTACCAGCGACGGTTACCAAGCTGGTTTTCACCTCGGTTGGTTTTAAATCCGTTGAGCGCGAAGCCACCACGACGAGCGTCAACGTCAGCCTGGCCGTGGAGGCCAGCAGCCTCGAAGAAGTAGTGGTCACGGGCCTGGCCACGAGCGTGAAGCGCTCCAACCTGGCCAACTCGATTGCCACTATTTCAGCTAAAGAGTTGACGGGCAGTACCCGGCAGGTGACGGTTGATGCTGCCCTTAGCGGCAAGCTGGCCGGTGCCAACATCAGCTCCAATAGTGGCGCGCCCGGCGGAGGCGTTTCCGTGCAGCTGCGCGGGATCTCGACCATTACGGGCGAGTCGCAGCCACTTTATATCGTGGACGGCGTGTACGTCAGCAACGACCAGACCGGCAACGGCGCGGGTGCGGCAGCTTTCTCCGGTGCTTCATCGGGCGCCGGGCGGACCACCCAGGATGGGGGTGTAAACCGGATCTCCGACCTCAACCCCAACGATATTGAGTCCATCGAAGTCCTGAAAGGTCCCAGCGCGGCGGCTATCTACGGTACGCGGGCTAATGCCGGGGTTATCATCATCAAAACCAAGCGCGGTGCCGCCGGGCAGACCCGCGTGAGCCTCACGCAGGACCTGGGCTTTGCGCAAGCTTCGCACTTGTTGGGCGTAGAGGGCTGGACTCCCCAGAAAATTGACTTTTTCTACACCGGCGCTCAGGCGGCCAATGAAAAGGCAGCCCTGGCGACCGCGCAGGCCAGCGGTAAAGTCTACGACTACGAAAAGGAAGTCTATGGCAACAAAGGGCTGCTCGCAACTACGGGCGTAACCGTATCGGGCGGCTCGGACAAAACGCGCTTCTACGTTTCGGCTTCGACGACCAAGGAGAACGGCATTGTGAAAATGACGGACTTCGATCGGAATTCGATCCGGGCTAACCTCGACCAAAAAATCGGCAAGCTGATTGATTTGTCGGTGAGCTCGAACTATATCAACTCGGCCAACCGCCGGGGTTATTTCGGTAATGATAACAACGGGATCTCGGTTTCCTACAACCTGCCGTATATCCCGAACTACGCAGAGCTGCACAAGGATCCGACCACCGGCCTGTTTCCGAACTCGCCCTATACGCCGGAGAATCCGCTGGCTGTGCTGGAACGCTCGATCAATAAAGAAGCTACCAACCGCTTTGTGCAGTCGTCTTCGGCCACCGTCCACCTGATTGAGGCGGAGAATACCTCGCTGCGCTTCGCCGCGCAGGGTGGTATTGACTTTGCCGCCACCACGGCAACCTTGTTCCTGCCCGCTGATTTGCAGTCGCAGAAGGATTTGCCAAATCCCGGCGCAATCCGGGTTTCGCGCAATACGTCCTTCAACTCCAACCTGCAGGGCTTCCTGATCTACGACTGGAAGTTGCTCGGCGGTAGCTTGGGCCTGACCTCGCAGGTCGGAGCCGTGCGGCTGAGCAATGAGCGTCAGCTCTCCTACAGCCAGGGTGTTGGGTTGGCTGCGGGCCCGCCCACGCCTGAGCTGGCCAGCATTCAGACCCAGAACAGCTTCCAGCGTTCTTCGGCCGATGTTGGTTACGTAGCCCAGCAGGAGCTGAACTACCGGGACCAGATTGTTGCCACGGCCGGTATTCGTTTCGACAAGTCCAGCCTGAACGCCGACGTTAACAAGCTCTATGCTTTCCCAAAAGCTTCCCTGGCTATCAACGTCGCCAAGTTTGCTTTCTGGAGCTTTGCCCCGGTAAACCAATTCAAGCTGCGGGCCGCTTACGGCGCAACCGGCGGCGTACCACCTTTCGGCGCGACGTTCAATCCGTTGACCGGGCTGGCCACTGGTGGCCGTAATGGCTACGTGCAGAGCACGATCGTGGGCAATCCGGCCATTGCGCCCGAGCGGGCCAGCGAGCTGGAAGGCGGAATTGACCTGGGCTTATTCCAGAACAAAATCCTGCTCGAAGCTACTATCTATCAGAAGGATGTTACGAACCTGATCAATACCTATTCCCTCTCGCCGGGCACGGGCGTGTTGGCCATCGGTTCGTATCCGGTGGGTGACCTGCGCAACCGTGGCTTCGAGCTGGGCCTGACGACCACGCCGGTGAGCTCCGCCAAGTTTACCTGGAACTCGACCACTCAGTTCTGGCTCAACCGCACGCAGGTTACGCGCATCGCTTCGGGCGTGCCCGACTTTAACCCCGGCTCAAGCTTTGGTAGTGTGTTCGGTCGCACGTTCTTTACCCTGGGCGAGTCGCCTTCGCGCTGGTACGCCACGCCGAGCACGGCCGTGACGGGCGACAGCAAGACGGGCCTGACCCGCTACGGCGATGCTCAGCCTACGTTCACGATGTCGTTCCTGAACTCGTTCACGATTCTGAAAAACTTCCAGGCTTCGTTCCTGCTGGTGTGGAAGAAGGATGGCTACGTGAGTAACCTGGCCACCGAGTTGTCCGACGAAGGCGGCACGACGGCCGATTGGAGCGGCGACAGCGGCACCAAGGATGCCAAAGGCAACGTGATTCCCAACGGTATGGGCCCGCGTCTTTACGGCAGCCCGCTCAACAACGGCAGCTACTACATCCAGAATGCGGGTTTTGTCCGTTTGCGCGAGGTTTCGCTCTATTACACCCTGCCGGCAGCGGTTCGCACGAGCCTGTTCAAGGATTACGTAGCGAATATCCGGGTTGGGGTTTCGGGTAACAACATCTATACCTGGACCAAATACGTGGGCTACGATCCGGAAGTATCCAACTTCGGTAACGTCGCCAACGGCGCCGGGGTCGACGTGACGTCTTACCCCAGCTCGCGGCGCCTGTTTTTCCACCTGGGCCTCGATTTCTAACTCCTGACGACGACTTTTTCTAAAGTAATATCATGCATACTCTGAATTTTATCAGCCGAAAGGCCCGCACGGTTGGCGTCGCGGCGTTGCTGCTGAGCACCTCGGCCTGCAGCTTCAATAACATCGATGCCGTGCCCAACCCCAACGCGGCCGGTTTGGACCTGAGCGGGGTGATCACCAACCCAACCGCCGCCCAGATCAGCCTGCTGGCGACGGGTACCGAAGCGGCCCTGCGCCTCGGCCACGGCGGTCGGGGGCAGTACAATGCCATCACGGGTACGTTTGGTCGGGAGATTTACATCCTGGCCCTGAACGACAGCCGCTATTACACTGAGCTGCTCGGCACCAACGGTCAGTTGGACGCCGCCGGTCCATATAACGACCTGTACACCAGCTTTTCGCAGGCCCGTCACGCGGCCATCGTTTTCCGGGGCTCGGCCGAAACGGCCGTGGCGCTGACCAATGCGCAGAAGCAGGGCATTCGCGGTTACACCCACACGGTGGAAGCCCTGACGATGCTGCACTTGGCGAACCTGCAATTTGATAATGGTATCCGCCTGGATGTCAGTAATATATACAAGCCCAGCAAGTTCACCGAGAGCTACCAGGGCGTGCTCGATGCCATCAATGTTCTGCTCAACTCGGCCGTGACCGAGCTGGCGGCGGGTGGCAGCACCTTCGCCTTCCCCTTGCCCTCCGGCTACGCGGGTTTCGACACCCCCGGTACTTACGTGAAGTTTAACCGGGCCCTGGCGGCGCGGGTGAACATTTACCGCAAAGACTATGTGGCCGCCCAGGCCGCCCTCACGGCCTCGTTCTACGACCCGTCGGCCGCGCTGACCATCGGTCCTAAAATCGTGTTCAACGCCGGGGCCGCCAACGACGTGGGCAACCCCTACGCCCAGAACCTGAACTCGAACGTTTCGACGCTGGTAACGGCCCAGAAAGATTTCGTGGCCCAGGCTGAAACCGGCGATGCCCGCCTAGCCAAAGTGAGCCTGCGCACCAATCCCCGCACGCTCGGTGGCCTCACCGGCTCGTACGATCCGAACCTGTTCACGCAGTCCAGCCCGCTCGATATCATCCGCAACGAGGAGCTGATCCTCATTGCCGCCGAGATCAACATCGAGAAGGCGTCGCCCGATCTGAACGCGGCAACGACTTCGCTTAACCTCATCCGCTCAACGGCCGGAAAGCTGCCGAACTACTCGGGGGCCAGCACCAAAGCGGCTCTGGAAGACGAGCTGCTGAATCAGCGGCGCTATTCGCTCTTTTACGAAGGCCACCGCTGGATTGACATGCGTCGCTTCGGCCGGCTCAACCAGCTGCCGCTGGATTTGCCCACTCACAAAATCTTCGACCGCATGCGCCGGCCCGTGGCCGAAGTTCAGTGGGATCAGGCTAATCCGTAGCCGAAATCACTGCCAATAAAAAAGGCCACCCGATTGGGTGGCCTTTTTTGTGCCCGGACGAGGCGCCCGGTTGGGAAGAGCGAAGCCCTTCCTAGCTGCGCATCAGGAAACCTTTGATGTACTCATCCAGATCACCGTCGAGCACATTTTGCACGTCGGTGCGCTCGATGCCGGTGCGCAGGTCCTTGATGAGCTTGTAGGGATGGAGCACGTAGTTACGGATCTGGGAGCCGAAGTCAATGCGCTTCTTGGTGGCTTCCACTTTGTCGCGCTCGGCGTGGCGCTTGTCCATCTCCACCTGGTAGAGGCGCGATTTGAGCATGCGCAAGGCATGTTCCTTGTTCATGAGCTGGCTGCGCTCAATCTGCACGGCGATGATAATGCCGGACGGCGCGTGGGTGAGCCGCACAGCCGTTTCGACCTTGTTCACATTTTGCCCGCCTGCGCCGCCGGCCCGGAACGTATCCCAGGAAATATCGGCGGGGTTGATGTCGATGACGATGGTATCGTCGATGACCGGGTAGGCGAACACGGAGGCGAACGAGGTGTGCCGCCGTCCGCTGCTGTCGAAGGGCGACATGCGCACGAGGCGGTGCACGCCGATTTCACTTTTCAGAAACCCGTAGGCAAAGTCCCCGTCGATTTCCAGCGACGCCGACTTAATCCCTGCCCCTTCGCCGGGCTGGTAGCTGATCTGGCGTACGCCAAAGCCGTGGCTCTCGGCCCACATAATGTACATGCGCATCAGCATTTCGGCCCAATCCTGGCTTTCGGTGCCGCCGGCGCCGGGATTGATGTCGATGATGGCCGATAGTTGGTCTTCCTCATCGGAAAGCATGCGCTTGAACTCGAGCTGCTCCACCTTTTTGAGGGTCAGGTCGTAGTCCGCCTGCATTTCGGTTTCGGGCACGTCGCCTTCGCGGTGGAAGTCGAACAGTACCTCCGTGTCGGCCATGGCCTGCTGCACGGCTTCGTAATCATCGGTCCAGATCTTGATGGCCTTGATTTCGCGCAGCGTGGTTTCGGCGGCTTTTGAGTCGTCCCAGAAGCCGGGGGCGGCGGTCTGGGCCTCAGCCGTGGCTATCTGGGCTTTGCGGGTATCGTAGTCAAAGATACCTCCTCAGGGCCTCGGCGCGGCCCTTCAAGTCCTTTATCTGGTCTTGGGTCATGGTGGGGGGAAAGGTGAAAGGGCGGTCGGCGCGCCGCGAGCCGCAGCGGGGCCGCCCCGGTGGGGTGGTCGAAGCGCAAAAGTACCGCATTCCGGCGCGTCAGGCCGCTCCCCCGGCCGGGTATATCTTTGTTTGGAAGATCAATCCGGCGGCCGGCTGGTTACTTCGGCCCGGTTGCCGTACAAGCGCCGGGCCGGCAAACGGCCGGTTGGTCACCAGCAAACTTGGCCACAACGACTTGTATATGACCAACGAGGAGCTAAAGCAGGATTTTGATTCGGCCCGGATCAAGCACGTTCATTTTAAAAGCAAGCTGCGGTCCTTTCTCTTCAGCAACGGCGGGGCGGAAGCGCCCCTGCGCGACCCCGAACAGTGCGGCCTGGGCCGGTGGATTGCCGACCGCCTGCGCGCCCCCGGCCCGTACGCGCACCTGCCCGAAGCCCGGCAGCTCGACCGTCAGCACGTGCTCATTCATCAGGAAGCCAATCGCTTGATGGACATGCATCAGGCCGGCCACATCGACGAAGCCATGGCCGGCTTCGCGCCCATGCAGGTCATTGCCGACGAAATAGCGGTGCTGTTCCAGAAGATGGAGCAGCAGCTGCGGACGAAAAAATAACGGATGCGCCATCGGGCCACTGCATGAGAATCACCCTCACTTCTAAATTATTCGGCGGGTTTCTGCTGCCCCTGGTGCTGTTCGCGGCGCTGGTCCTGTTTTATTACCGGCTGGCGGGGCAGGTGCTGCGCAATTCCCAGCAAGTGGAAGCCTCGCAGCTGGTTTCTAACCGCGCGGCCAACCTGCTGCGCAATATTATTGACATGGAAACCGGGTTTCGCGGCTA
>JAYWCH010000192.1:0-4337 GCA_043780755.1 Hymenobacter sp. | reverse complement strand
CTTCACCGGTGGGAGAGTCGGTCGCCGCCAACTTTATAGAAGGAATCCTCATGGATGCGTCACCGCAATCATGAGGATTTTTGCTGTTTGTGCCTTTTTGAAAGACGTAATAGCCAAGCTTACATCGCAGGTTGTAAATTTGCTCAGGTATCTCTTTTTTTATATTTGTGCAAGTATCTCCCGCCCGTTACAGTCGCAGTATTGATTGGTTAACGGTGCTACTCTATTTGGTATTAGTCGGAATAGGCTGGGTTTGTATTTATGCCTCCAGTTATTCGCCCGATGCCCCGGCCAATCCGTTAGCAAACCTAAGCTTTGATAAGTTGATGGCTTTCAACTGGTTCAAGCAAATTCTCTGGATTGGAACTGCTCTCGTCCTAGTGGTTATGCTGTTGGTCGTTGATTATAAGGTCTACGATACCTTCGCCTATGCTTTGTACGGGGCAATGATCGTATTGCTTATCGTTACCATGTTCGTCGCCCGGCCAATTGCGGGCTCCCGTTCGTGGCTGGAACTGGGACCAATCCGGATTCAGCCCGCGGAATTTGCGAAGTTCACCACGGCTTTGGCGGCTTCCCGATTTATGTCCACCATTAACCTGAGGTATCAGGGGTGGCGGGATCAATTGGTGCTGGCTGGCATTACGTTGTTGCCCCCGTTATTGATTGTGGCATCTAATGAATCTGGCCAGGCCCTGGTTTATAGCGCCTTGCTGCTGGCGTACTTTCGGGAGGGGATGTCGCCCTTGATTTTACTTTTATTAGCCGCCGGCGGGATCATTCTCATTCTGGCCTTGCTGGTCCCCAAAATATGGCTGATTGCTGCCCTTACGGTTATCCTGGTGGCAGTAGTAGGCTTAAACCGGCGGGTGTTACGCCATCACTTACCCCTGGCGCTGGGCGTCTGGCTGGTGGTAATTGGAATGGTAGTCGGGATGGATTTCTTTTACAATAAGGTCCTGCAACCGCACCAGCGTCAACGGGTCGAAGTCCTGATTAATCCATCGGCGGATCCACTGGGCAAAGGTTGGAATGTGACGCAGAGCAAAATTGCAATCGGCTCCGGGGGCTTTTTGGGTAAGGGTTTTTTGCAGGGAACTCAAACCAAGTTTGACTTTGTGCCCGAACAAAGCACTGATTTTATCTTCTGTACTGTGGGAGAAGAATTCGGCTGGCTGGGTAGTCTGGTAGTACTCGGTTTGTATCTGACGCTGCTTTGGCGAATTATCTATCTTTCAGAACGCCAGAAATCAGTATTTGGCCGGACCTACGGTTATTGTGTGGCGAGTGTGCTCTTCTTTCACGTGACGGTGAACATGGGTATGACTATGGGCCTGGCCCCGGTAGTGGGCATCCCGTTACCGTTTTTTAGCTACGGCGGATCTTCGCTGTGGTCGTTTACTATTTTGCTGTTTAGCCTGTTGGCCATGGATGCCTACCGGAAACAGGATCTGGTGCGCTGATGGGCACTGGGCGGGTGCCGGCGTGGGTTTGGATGGTTCTCGTGGTGGCCCACGCACTGACGCTGGGGTGGGCATTGCAAACGGGGCGGTGGGATTTCCCCGACTCTGGGCGTTACTTGCAGGCGGCGGATAACCTGAAATTTCACGGGGAGCTTTACGCCCGCCCGTGGCCGGTAAATCCGCCGCAGGGACAGGCAGTGCAGGAGTTTACGATCCGCCCGTTGGGGTATCCGCTGGTGATGTTGGGATTGGGTGGGTTTGTGGGCCGGCCCTGGCTGCTGCTGGCGCTACAGAATCTGCTTAGCTTGCTCAATATCGGTTTATTGCTGAGCTGGTGGACACGATGGAGCCGGCCATCAACCAGTAGCTGGACTGGGGCAGTACTCGGGATCCTGACCTTTCCGGCTCAGATTATTTACGCCAATGCGGTGATGAGCGAAATCCTGCTGCAAACCGTTGTGGTAGGAATGATGATGGCAAGTTTAGCCTTTATTGAAACGCGTAGAAAAATTTACTTTGTCGGCGTAGCCGGGGCGCTGGCGTTAGCACTGCTCATTAAACCTGTTTTTTACCCCATTATAGTAGTATTTGGTGGATTGGGAGTCCTATTGGCCAAGCGCTTGCGTCGGCTGGATTTAGCCGTTATAGCAGTCTTCCCAATTATCGTGGCCGGGCTGTACATGGGCTGGAACGAGCAGCGAACCGGATACTTTCACTTTTCCAGCATTGCCGAAATCAACCTTTTGCATTACAACGCGGCCGGTGTAATCCGCGAGACTGCTGGTCCGGTAGCCGAGGAGCAATGGGTGGCGGCGGTCTTACACGAGGCCAATGGGCAGCCTGATTTCGCGGCGCGGCAGCACGTTATTCGGGCGCGGGCGGAGGCGGTGCTGGGGGCGCATCCAATCGTGTATGCGCGCCAGCATGGGCAGGGCATGATTGCGTTATTTCTGGATCCGGGACGATTTGATATTAGTCAGTTCCTAGGGTTGGAACCACTGGTTGGAGGCGGGTTATTGGCGCAGGTTCGCGCGGGGGGAGTGCTGGCGGCGCTGAGTCGTTTACCGGTGAGGTTACTGGGCTTTTTAACTTTCCTGCTGGTGGCTAACGGCGCCCGTCTGGTGCTGGCCGGAATTGGATTCTGGCGGTTGAGAAATAGTACGCCGACTTTGCGCTACGGGCGCTGGGTGGCGGCCGGGCTATTGATTTACGTGGCCTTGCTGACTGGGCCACTTGGGGCTGCCCGGTTTTTGGTGCCGGTCTGGCCCATACTGTTCGGGTTGGCGTTGGTCGGATTATCGGGGCCGCAATCAGTACCCCTGGTAGCCGAGCAAACGGCGCCAGTGCGTGAAAACCAAGGCCAGAGCTGAACAAAAAACGGGCGCCGCGAGGTAACCCATCCGGCCTAAATCGCCGGAGAGTAGCATGTGTAGGACCACGACGGCCAGCAAACCAATTTCAGCCCAACCCAGGGAAGCCCAAAAAGACCGGCGCAGTGGCGATTTTCGCAGGCGGCTTTCCAGCCATAAAGCAATGGGAATCAGCAAATCGTATAGGCCAAAGATGCTGAGCAGCTCGCCGATTCCTTTGACCGAAGCCGCCCGATGTAGTGAGTACGCCACGTTTTCCAGGTGCGAGAGTGCGTTGGTGACGGACTGCGTGGCCGGCACGCCGAGGCGACTATCAATCAGCTGATGCACAGCTACTAAACCGGCCAGGCCGCCCGCAAGTGCCAGGAGCTGCCGGGGCCAGGCTAGGGTATTGCGCCCAAACCAGAAGAGCCAGGGCACGAGAAACAAAAAGGATTCCTTCGCCAGTGGGCCCAGGAGCAGGGCTGCTACCAGCGCCCAGCTACCGGTCGGCCCCCGGCGGACGGCGTAATAAGCCAGCCCGAAAACCAGCAGGTATAAGCTATCGGTCAGGGGCAGGCCCGCGGCGTATTCGGCCCAGCGGCTGCTGAGTACGGCCAGCATGGCTAGCGCAGCGGCTTCGGAAGTGGCCCCAATGCAGCGGGCGGCATTGAACCAGCAGGCTCCCGCTGCCGCCACCAACAGGCAATTGACCAGATAAAAAGCGAACCGCAGCGGCCATAAATCAGCGGGGCGCTGGGGCCAGATGCGGGCGTACTGCCGGGCGATGGGCGCGGCTACCATGGCGGCGGCGGCGGGCACCAGCACCCGGTAGCGGTGCGTGATTCGGATGCTGTCGAAACGGCCGGCGGCCATGCGCAGGTAACTGCGGGTGTCGGGCGAGTGCGAGAAATCGAAATGCACGTACATCGGGTAGGCCAGGTTGGCCAAGGCGGCTACGGCCAGCAGCCAGGGCAACACCCAACGGCGGAGCCGGGGCCCAAATACGGATTTCTGCGCCGGTAATGCGGGGCTAGGCAAACTTGCGCTCAATCAGCTTCAGGAGTTTGTTAACGTGCTCTTCCTTGCGCGTCCAGTCGTAGCGTTGCGATAGATCGCCAGTGATAAAAGCGCGGGCCTGGTCGGCCACGGGCAGCGAATCGAGGTGTTGAATGGCGGCGTGGTACTCCATGTTCTCGCCCTCAAACAGCTCATTGATAAAGCTAAAGCGTTGATTGATGGAGATTGCCTCGCGCAGCGTTTCCACTTTGGGGCCGGCGCGTTCGGCCAGTGAGGCGGGGGCGACGGTCGCGCGCAGGGTTTCGGCCAGGTGGGGGGCGGCAGGCTGGCCAGCCTTTAGCTTTTCGTGGAGTGGCACATTGGGTACGTCCGCGCTGGGTAGCGGTTGGGCGGTTGGCTCAATGGCTGGTTGGGAAACCGGCTTCGGGACGGGCGCCCCGGAAGGCGGACTGGCCACGCTGGGGGCGGTCGCGATAATTGGCGCCACGGCCGGATTGGGTTTGGG
>JAYWCH010000191.1:0-19410 GCA_043780755.1 Hymenobacter sp. | reverse complement strand
TCCGGGAGCCAGCCCCTGGCTCCCGGATGCCGCATACTTATTTGCCCCGCATTCCTGCTCGTTCCCGCCTCTCACAAACGCTTTGCGGGGGGCGGGAATGACTATGGATGGGGATTCGGTCTGCTGGTTTTGCTCTTGGTCACCCCCGGACATTTTCCCCCGCTACTATGCTCCCGCTTAACTCTCTCAAGCTGAACGCCTGGCGTGAGGCTTCCCCCATTTCCCGGCGCTACTCCTACGCGGCGGTGCTGGCGAGCGTGGCTGTCGGCCTGCTGGCCCCTGGCCTAGCCAACTGGTTGCTGGGGCCGGTGCTGCTGGCGGGTATGCTGGTGCTGGGCGTGGCCCACGGCGCCTGCGATCAGTTCGTGGTCCCGGTTACGCACCCGCTGCTGGCCAGTGGCCGGGCGCGGTACTGGGCCGGTTTTCTGGGTGGCTATCTGGGCCTGGCGGCGGCGGTGGGCCTCCTCTGGTGGCGGCAGCCGGCGGTGGCGGTGGCCCTGTTTTTCGGGCTCACGGCCTGGCACTGGGGCTCGGCCGATGCGCCCGTGGCCCGGCACCGTCTGCAATGGGTGGCGCACAGTCTGCTGCGCGGCAGCCTGATTTTCGCCGTGCCGCTCTGGCACCGGCCCCTCGAAACGCAGAGCACCGTGAACGGCCTGCTGGCCCTGGCCGGCGCCGCGCCGGTGAGCACCGGCGCGATGGTCATCGCTGCGCAGTGGCTGGTGCCGGTAGTAGTGGCGGGGCACCTGCTGCTCTGGATGAGCTACCTGGGCTTGCGTCAGAGCCGCCTGGTGCGGACCGATGCGCTGGAGGTTTTGTTACTGACGGGCTTGCTCGTGGTGTTGCCGCCGGTGCTGGCCGGGGGCGTTTATTTTGTGTTCTGGCACAGCCTGCAACACGTTTTGCGCATGAACCAGCTCATGGATCGCACCGTGGCCAGTCCCCGGCGGGGCTTGTGGGCCGAAATCCGGTTTTTCCTGCAACGCTCGGCGCCCCTGCTGCTCATCAGCCTGGCGGGACTGGCGGTCCTCTACGGACTGGCCTGGGCGCGGGCGGCCAGCGGCACGGTCCTGGTGAGTCTGGCGCTGCTGGCCGCCTCCATCGTGACGCTGCCCCACGCCCTGCTCGTAACGCTGGGCATGGATGCGGCCCGCTGGCGCCGCGCCGGCACGCCCCGCGAAAGCTGAGGGCGGCGCGGGCCCTTTCATTCTCAGCCGGGAAAGCGGTTTTTGAATCGGCGATCTGTGAACGATAAAAGGTCAGGCTGGGCATCTCGCTTCACGCGTCGAATGCCCGGCCTGACCTTTTGCCGTTTAATTGACCTTTATTAACTGGCCCCAAGCCCGCGCCAAGGGCGGTATTTTACAGACTGACCGTTGCCTTCCCGGCCGCGCTGAGCTCGCGGCAGTAGGTGATGAAATCGGAGTTGACGGGCACGAAACCGTGCTCGCGCAGGCGCGTGGCCACTTGGCCCCGGTGGTAGCTGGCGTGCACTACGGCGTGGGTCAGCATGTCGTGTACGGCGCTTTCGTATTTATCGCCCAGGGAGTTGGCGTAGGAAATAAGGCGTTGCAATTCCGTTTCGTCGGCCTGAACCATGAGCTGGTGCAGGGTTTCGGAAGTCTGCCCGTGGAGCTGCTGGCAGCCGGTCAGGTCGTGCTCCTGCCACACTTTCACGGGGCTGGGCACACCGTTGATGCGCGAAATCCAGATCATCTGGGCGTTGAGGACGTGGCTGAAGAGCCGCAGCGCGACGGCCGGCACTTCCTGACCAGTTGCCGCAATTTCAGCGAAGCGGTTGAGAACGGTCGTATTGGCCCACACATTGAAGGCACCAAGTTTTTCGAGGGTATTCATAAAATAAATGAGGGGTAAAAATGCGGCCGGCTTAGGTCGCGGCGAGCGGAGTTGAAACCGTCAGACGGACGGTTGTTCAGCCTTTTCGCCGGGATTACGGCGCTTAGCGTGGGTCTTGCCAGACCAGTTTTTCGTTGGTTTTGGTTTTGTCGAAATCGCCGCATTTGCCGTCGCCCTTGCCGGTGATGCCGCCCTCGGGCTGGCAGATCAGCCGGCCCTTGGTATCAAACACCTGCGAGTACTGATCGCAGCAGGCCGCCGATATGTAATACACGGTCTGCCCGCCGTACTGGTAGCGCAGGATGCGGGTGAGCGGGTTGCGCTTGCGCTCGGCGAGCACGGCGGCAATGCGGACTTTGAGCCACTGCGGCCGGGCCGTGGTGTCGGAGCTGAGCACGCGGGCGGGCACCGGGTCCACCGTGTTGGCGCTGGTGGGCGCGGGCGTGGCCGAACCGCTGACCTGACCGCTTTCGGGCGGCGTGATGGGTGTGGTCACGCTCACCTGCTGGCGGGCGCAGGCCGTGGTGAGCAAGAGAAGGGCAGCGAAAAGAGCGCGCATGGGCAGGAGTTAAAAAGTCAGTAAAAAGTCAGCGGT
Organism: Hymenobacter sp.; assembly: GCA_043780755.1. Classification (GTDB taxonomy): domain Bacteria; phylum Bacteroidota; class Bacteroidia; order Cytophagales; family Hymenobacteraceae; genus Hymenobacter. Next base: position 16,958 of record JAYWCH010000191.1, on the reverse strand, counting down.
GAGGACCAAACCAGTCGCCCCAATCGCGGGGCGCGGCCGGGTGCCAGGGCTTACGCCCAAGCCCGACAATAGTTGGTGTTGCGGTCCCGCCAACTTTTAGCCTAAAAAAAATGGGGGCCGAAGACCAGCCCACCCACCACCAGGGCGCCCAGCGCGGCCAGCAGCACGGCCCCAGCGGCCACGTCCTTGGCCCGCCCCGCTAACGGATGATAAGCCGGTGAAACCAGATCCGTGAGCGCCTCGATAGCCGTGTTAATGAGCTCGGTAGCCCACACGCCCGTCGTAGCCAGGGCCACCAGCGCCCATTCCAGCCGCGTCAGGCCCACGTACCAGCCCAGTCCGGCCACGGCCACCGTGGCCAGTGCGTGGAAGCGCAAATGCACTTCCGAGCGCAGGGCCGCCCCCACGCCGCGCCCGGCATGGCCGAAGCTGGCCAGGCGGCGGCGCCACAGCCCCTCGGGCGGGCGGAGCTGCTCCGGCGCGGGGGGGATGGGCTCAGCCACGGGCTTCAAAATCCTGAAAAACCGCCTGCCGCAAGGCCGGCCACTCCGGCTTGATGACGCTGAAAATCACGGTATCGCGCCGGAAGTCATTCTGCGTCAGCCGGTGATTGCGCAGCAAGCCTTCCTCCGTGGCGCCCATGCGGGCCATGGCCGTGCGGGATTTCTGGTTGCGGGAATCCGTTTCCAGCTCCACCCGCTCGCAGCCCAGCGGCCCGAAGGCGTGGCTGAAGAGCAGGTGCTTGGCCGCCCGGTTCAGGCCCGTGCGCTGAAAGGTTTCTCCCACCCAGGTGTAGCCGATGCTCAGGCGCTGATCGGCCTCCACTACACTGTAGTAGCTGGTGCTGCCGGCGAGCTGCCCGGTTTGCCGGTCGATGATGGCAAACGGGTAGCGCAACTGCTGGTCGCGGGCTTCAAGTGCCTGTCGCAGCCAGGCGGCCAGGCTCATGGGGTCGTCGGCCCGGGTGAGGGTGTAGCGCCACAGGTCGGCATTGAAGGCGACGAGCTTGAGGGCTTCAAAATCAGTTACTTCCAACGGCCGCAGGCGAACGCGGCTGTTTTCGAGCACGATGGGAACGGAGAAATCCATGTGGATAAGAGCGGATCGGGATGAAATTACAAGCCGACCATTTCCTCGGGTTTCAGCCAGGCGTCGAACTCGGCTTCCGTGACGTAGCCCAGCTTGAGGGCCGTTTCCTTGAGCGTGGAGCCGGTTTTGTGGGCGGTCTGCGCAATCTCGGCGGCCTTGTAGTAGCCGATGTGCGGGTTGAGGGCCGTGACCAGCATCAGGCTGCTGTCGACGTGCTTCTTGATGTTGGCCGCGATGGGCTTGATGCCCACGGCGCACTTGTCGGTAAACGACTGGCACACATCGCCGATAAGGCGGGCCGAGTGCAGGAAGTTGTAGATCATGAGCGGCTTGAACACGTTCAGCTCGAAGTGGCCCAGCGAGCCGCCGATGGTGATGGCCACGTCGTTGCCCATCACCTGCGCGGCCACCATGGTCATGGCTTCGCACTGCGTGGGGTTCACTTTGCCGGGCATGATGCTGGAGCCGGGCTCGTTGTCGGGAATGTCGATCTCGCCGATGCCCGCGCGCGGGCCGGAGCTGAGCATGCGGATGTCGTTGGCAATTTTCATCAGGCTCACGGCCACCGTTTTCAGCGCGCCGTGGGTTTCCACAATGGCATCGTGGGCGGCCAGGGCTTCAAACTTATTCTCGGCCGTGACGAAGGGCAGACCGGTCAGCTCGGCGATGTGATGGGCCACGTTCACCGAGTAGTTGGGCGGCGTATTGATGCCCGTGCCCACGGCCGTGCCGCCCAGCGCCAGCTCCGAGAGGTGAGCCAGGGTGTTTTTAATGGCCCGCAGGCCGTGATTGAGCTGCGAAACGTAGCCCGAAAATTCCTGCCCCAGCGTGAGCGGCGTGGCATCCATGAAATGGGTGCGGCCTATTTTCACGATCGACATGAACTCGCCGGACTTCTGTTTGAGGGCATCGCGCAGCTTCTCGATGCCAGGGATGGTGGTTTCGATCAGGATCTTGTAGGCCGCGATGTGCATGGCCGTCGGGAACGTGTCGTTGCTGCTCTGGCTCTTATTGACGTCGTCGTTTGGCGCCAGCACTTTCTTCTCATCCGTGAGCTGGCCGCCTTGCAGCACGTGGCCGCGATAGGCAATTACCTCATTCACATTCATATTGCTCTGCGTGCCGGAGCCGGTTTGCCACACCACCAGCGGGAACGAGTCGTCGAGCTGGCGGGCCAGAATCTCATCGCACACCTGGCCGATAAGCTCGGCTTTTTCGGCCGACAGCTGGCCCGCGTCGCGGTTGGTGAAGGCGGCGGCTTTTTTCAGGTAAGCGAAGGCGGCGATAATTTCCTTGGGCATCCGGTTGATGTCCTGGGCAATGGGGAAATTCTCGATGGAGCGCTGCGTCTGAGCGCCCCAGTAGGCGGTCGCCGGCACCTGCACGGTGCCCATGGTGTCCTTTTCGGTGCGGAAAGCCATTCGTTGGGGGAAGTGGGGGATGAATAAAGGAATGAAGGAGCTACGGGGCGCAAAAGTACACCGCCGCCGTACCCGGCCTTTCACCTAAACCGAAATAGCGGGCAAATTGCTCGGGGTGCCGCGCCCCGCCCGCCGGCCCGCAGCGTCGCCCCGGCCCGGAAAACCAGCCACCGGCAGCTATTCAAAAATAGATAGCCGAAAATATTAACCAGGCGCTACCTTTCGCCTAATTATCGGGCGGCTGATTTTTGCGTCCCGGTCTTTTCTTCCTGCGCGTATGATGCTGAAACGTTACGCTTTGCTGCTGCTGGCCGGGCTCCTGGCCGCGCCCGCCGTCCGATCCCAGACCGCGCCCGCCGAGACCAAACCCCTGTTGGGCTTCGACGCCGGCTCGGCCGCCGGGGAATACCAGCTCGAAGCCCGGTTCGACGCCCAGCTCAAAGCTGACAACCTGCGCCAGTGGATGAAGCGCCTTTCGGCCCACCCCCACCACGTCGGCTCGCCCTACGATAAGGACAATGCGGAATTCATGGCCGGGCTGTTCAAATCCTGGGGCTACGATACGCGCATTGACATCTCCTACGTGCTCTTTCCCACGCCCAAGCTACGCCTGCTGGAGCTAGTGGCCCCCACCCGATTCACGGCCGGCCTGACCGAAAAGCCGGTGGCCGAAGACGCTACTTCCGGTCAGACCAGCGAGCAGCTGCCGACCTACAACTGCTTCTCCCGCGATGGCGACGTGACGGCCGAGCTGGTGTTCGTGAATTACGGCGTGCCCCGCGACTACGAGGAGCTGGAACGGCGCGGTATCGATGTGAAGGGCAAAATCGTCATCGCCAAATACGGCGGCTCGTGGCGCGGTATCAAGCCCAAAGTGGCCGCCGAAAAGGGCGCCATCGGCTGCCTGATCTATTCTGATCCCAAAGACGACGGCTACGCCCGGGGCGACGTGTACCCCAAAGGCCCGTTCCGGCCGGAGTCGGGCGCCCAGCGCGGCTCGGTGCTGGACATGCCCACCTACCCCGGCGACCCGCTCACGCCCGGCTACGGCTCGACTAAAACCGCCAAGCGCCTCGACTACAAAACCGCCCCGACCCTGACCCGGATTCCGGTGCTGCCGATTTCCTACGGCGATGCCCTGCCCCTGCTCACGGCCCTGGCCGGGCCCGTGGCGCCGGAAACCTGGCGCGGAGCGCTGCCCATCACCTACCACCTCGGGCCGGGGCCGGCCAAAGTGCACTTGCAGCTGGCTTTCAACTGGAAAACGGAGCCGGTCTACAACGTCATCGCCACGCTCAAAGGCAGCCAGTACCCCGACCAGTGGATTCTGCGCGGCAACCACCACGACGCCTGGGTGAACGGCGCCAGCGATCCGCTCAGCGGTATGGTGGCGCTGCTCGAAGAAGCCCGCGCCGCCAGCGAGCTGGTGAAAGCCGGCTGGCGCCCCAAGCGCACGCTCATGTTCTGCGCCTGGGACGGCGAGGAGGCCGGCCTGCTGGGCTCGACCGAATGGGCCGAAACCAACGCCCTGCCCCTGCAACAGCACGTGGTAGCCTACCTCAATACCGACAACAGCGACCGGGGCTTTCTGCACGCTGCCGGCTCGCACACCCTGGAGAAGTTTTTCAACCAGGTGGGCCGCGACGTGACGGACCCCGAAAAGAGCATCTCCCTCAACGACCGCCGCCGGGCCTACGACCTGCTCGAAGGCAGCCCGGAAGCCCAGCGCGACGCCCGCGACCGTCCCGATCTGCGCATTGCGGCCCTGGGCGCGGGCTCCGATTATTCGTCTTTTCTCCAGCACCTCGGCATTCCGGCCATGAACGTGGGCTTCGGTGGCGAGGGCGAGGGCGGCGAATACCACTCCATCTACGATTCCTTCGACGATTATACCCGCTTCAAGGATCCCAACTTCGCCTACGGCGTAGCCCTGGCCCAGACCATGGGCCGCTGCGCCCTGCGCCTGGCCAATGCCGACGTGCTGCCCTTCGAGTTCCAGAACTTCTCCAACACCGTGGCCAAATACGGCACCGAGGTGAAGCTGCTGGCCGAAACCATGCGCACTGAAACCGACCGCCTGGCCCGCCTGCTGGCCGAAAAGCGCTACGAAGCCGTGGCCGACCCCACCCTCACCCTGCTGCCGCCCCCGCCCAAAGTGGCCGTGCCCTACCTCAACTTCGCCCCGCTCGACAATGCCCTGGCCAGGCTCGACCAGAGCGCCCAGGCCTACGCCCTGGCCCGCAAGACCAACCCCGCCCTCGCCGCTGGCCGGCAAAAAGAGCTTGATCAGCTTCTGTATCAAGCTGAGCAACAGCTACTGAGTACCGAAGGGCTCCCCCGCCGCCCCTGGTACCGCCACCAGGTGTACGCTCCCGGCTTCTACACCGGCTACGGCGTGAAAACCCTGCCCGGCATCCGCGAAGCGATCGAGGAGCGCAAGTGGGACGAGGCCGATGAGCAGATCCGGCGCACGGCCGCTGCCATTGAGCGGTTTTCGGGGCAGGTGAGCCGGGCGGCCGTGGTGGCCGGGCCGGCCCCGGCGCAGTAGCAGGTTATCCCTCTGATCTTTTATTTTAATTCACTTTTTTTCTTTCAAATGAACCTCTTTACTCCCCTGCGCCTGGCGGCGGCGCTGCTGCTCAGCGCACCGCTTTTCACGGCCTGCAATCAGCCCAAAACGGCGGCTACCGAATCGGCTACCGCGCCGGCCGCCGTGCCGACCTCGTACTTCCAGAACACCGAAACCGGCGTGCAGGACGGCAACGTGCGGATGATTCCGATTACCACGCCGAAGGGCAAATTCAACGTCTGGACCAAGCGTTTCGGCAATAACCCCAAGATTAAAGTCTTGCTGCTCAACGGTGGGCCGGGCGCTACGCACGAGTATTTCGAGTGCATGGAAAACTTCCTGCCGGCCGAAGGCATCGAGTTCATCTACTATGACCAGCTCGGCTGCGGCAATTCCGATAACCCCCGCGATACGTCCATGTGGAGCCTGCCGCGCTATGTGGAAGAGGTGGAGCAGGTCCGCCAGGCGCTTAATCTGAACAAAGACAACTTCTTCCTGCTCGGCCATTCCTGGGGCGGCATTCTGGCCGCCGAGTACGCCTTCAAGTACCAGCAAAACCTGAAAGGACTCATTATTTCCAACATGATGATGAGCTGCCCCGAGTACGGCCGCTACGCCCAGGACGTGCTGGCCAAGCAAATGAAGCCCGAGGTATTGGCCGAAGTGCGTAAGATTGAAGCCAACAAGGACTTCAAAAACCCGCGCTACATGGCCCTGCTCATGCCCAACTTCTACGCCGAGCACATCTGCCGCCTGCCGCTCGACCAGTGGCCCGAGCCGGTGACCCGCTCCTTCGCCAAGATGAACCAGTCGCTCTACGTCACGATGCAGGGCCCGAGCGAATTCGGCGTGGCCGGCAAGCTCCTCAATTGGGACCGGACCAAAGACCTGCCCAAGCTGACCATTCCGGTGCTCTCCATCGGCGGTAAGTACGATACCATGGACCCCAAGCACATGCAGATGATTGCCACCAAAGTGCAGAATGGCAACTCCCTCACCTGCCCCACCGGCAGCCACATGAGCATGTACGACGACCAGAAAACGTACTTCCCCGGCCTCATCAAATTCCTCAAATCAGTGGACGGCGGCACCATGAAACCCGGCGCCACGCTCTAGCCCGAGTCCCGGCCGCTACACCAAAAAGTCCCCACCGTCGCAACGGTGGGGACTTTTTTATAATGTATCCTGATACTTACCCGAACGATATTCCGACTATATACATCGACCAAAATGGCTGATAACCAGCGCTGAAAATCAGTTGAATCTGCGGGGCCGGACGTGGAAAGGATCGGCGTTGCCAGAGGGCTGTTTCAAAATCGTGCCACAAAGCGCCGACGGGCGAAACCGGGTGCCAAATACGGCCCCCGACCGGCACTTTTTCGGGCGCGGCGCGGCGAGCCCGTTCAAAATAGGCTAACTTGCCGTTTCTATTGTACTTCTAATCTGTTCTCAATCAGTGTTATTTTCAGTATCGCCCCGCCTTGCGGCGGTGACCGCCGCCTTAGGTTTAGTAGTCGCCAGCTTATCCGCTTGTAAAACCCGCTCGACGGAGGGCGAAAAAAATGCCGCCGGCACCAGCCAGACGCCCGCCAAGCCCGCTCCCGTCGACACCATCAAGATCAAGGCGTTGGCCATGCGGCGCGACTCGCTCCGGGCCGATTCCATTGTGAAGAAGAGCGGGCAGCTGCCAGGCGCCATCCTGCCGGGGCACCGCATTATTGCTTTTTATGGCAATATCCGCTCGAAAGGCATGGGCATTCTGGGCCGCGAGCCCAAGGAGCAGATGTTCCGCAAGTTCGATAAAGTGCTGGCCGAGTGGAAAGCCGCCGACCCGACCATGCCCTTGCAGCCCGCCATTCACAACGTGACTATTACGGCGCAGGGCGCCGCTGGCAAAGATGGCAAGTACCGCCTGATGAACTCCAAAGCCACCATCGAGGAAGTCATCGGCTGGGCTAAAGAGCACCATTGCATTCTGTTTATGGACGTGCAGGTGGGCCTGAGCAACCTCCGCGCCGAGCTGCCTAAGCTGGAAGTTTACCTCAAAGATCCCATCGTCCACCTGGGCATCGACCCCGAGTTTGCCATGGAAACCAAGCACGCGCGCCCCGGCAAAAAAATCGGCACCTTCGACGCCAAGGACGTGAACTACGCCGTGAGCTTCCTGGCCCGCATCGTGAGTGAAAACCACCTGCCGCCCAAGGTTCTCACCGTGCACCGCTTCACGCAGGGCATGATTACGAACTACAAAAACATCAAGCTTGACCCCCGCGTGCAGATCGTGATGCACATGGACGGCTGGGGCGATCCGGTCCTGAAAAAGGATTCCTACCACGACTACATTCAGACCCAGCCCGTGCAGTACACCGGCTTCAAGCTTTTCTACGAGTACGATATCAAGCCCAAAGGCTCGCACCTGATGACGCCCAAGGAAGTCCTTACGCAGCTCACGCCTAAGCCGCTGTATATTCAGTACCAGTAAGTTAAATTGGAGTTGAATCTGCGAGCTTAGCGCTGATTTACCAAAAAAGCCCCGGCGCCTGCAACGGCACCGGGGCTTTTTTTCGTGGGTTAATCCTGGTTGGGGAGGATCAGATTGCGACTTTAGTGGGCGTTCAGGTCGATGGCCAGGCCCGGCTTGTTGCGCTTGATGAGGAACACCAGCGGCAGGCAGGCGATGAAGAAGATGCCAATCGACGTGAAAACCTGGGAGTAGGTGATGATGGAAACCTGCTTCATCAGAACGCCTTCCATGGCGGCGTAGGCCTGTTGCCGGGCCTGATCGAAGGAGAAGCCCCGGGCCATAAAGTTCTGGGTGAAGGCCTGGATGCGCTGCACGGTAGCGGGGCTGTAAAGCGAGATATTGGGCAGCAGCGCTACCCGGTTGTGGGCAATGCCGCGCTCCAGGTAAGTACCCACGATGGCCACGCCGAACGAGCCGCCGAGCTGGCGGATCATGCCGGTGAGGCCCGCTGCCTGACCCGCGTCCTTGCCCTGCAGGCCCGCCAGCGACATGGTGGTGATGGGCAGGAAAATCAGCCCCAGGCCTACGCCCCGCAATATGAGCGGCCAGAAGAAATCATCTTCGCCCGCCGTGGGCGAGATCCGCGAGGCAATCCAGAACGTGAAGAGAAAGAAGATCGTGAAGCCCACCGGGATCATGTATTTCTGCGGCACGCCCGCCACCAGGGCCCGGCCGATAACCGGCATCATGAAGCCCGAAGCCAGGGCGCCCGGCAGGAGTAGAAAGCCGGTTTGCGCGGCCGAGAAGCCCAGAATCCGCTGCGTGAAGATGGGGAACACGAACACCGATGCGAACAGCCCGAAGCCGAGCACGAACGACAGGAACGCCCCCACCGCCAGGTTGCGGCTCTTGCCCAGCACCCGCAGGTCAACAATCGGCTTTTCGGCCGTGAGCTCGCGCCAGATGAAGCCCACAATGCCCACGACGGAGAATACGGTGAAGGTGATGATGTAGGCGCTGTCGAACCAATCCTCGGTTTCGCCCTGCTCCAGCACCAACTGCAGCGAGCCCACACCCAGAATCAGCAGGCCGATACCGGCCCAGTCGATTTCCCGCAGGGGCCGGGGAATGGCATTTTTGATGCGCTCCGGATCGCGGATGAACAGCAGGGTGAAGATGGCGGCCATGATGCCCACCGGCACGTTCACGTAGAAAATCCAGGGCCAGTCGTAGTTGTCCACGATGTAGCCGCCCAGGGTGGGGCCGATGGTGGGGCCAATGATGACGCCCATACCAAACAGCGCCTGCCCGAGCGGCAGCTGCTTGGGCGGGAACGTATCGATCAGAATGGCCTGCGAAGTTGCCATCAAAGCACCCCCGCCGATACCCTGAATAAAGCGGAAGGCTACCAGCTCCCAGAGGTTGGTGCTCTGCCCGCAGGCCACGGAAGCGAGCGTGAAGATGACCACCGACACGAAAAAGTAGTTGCGCCGCCCGAACTGCTCGGCCAGAAAGCCGGTCATCGGAATGACGATCACGTTGGCAATGCCGTAGGACGCGACCACCCAGCTCACTTCCTGCTGGGTAGCGGACAGGTTGCCCATCATCTGCGTGAGGGCCACGTTCACGATGCTGGTGTCAATCAGCTCCAGCAAAACGCAGAGGACCACCGTGACGACGATGATCCACTTGGTAAATCCGGTTTCCATTTAGTTGCTAACTAGTTGATAATTATATAGCGGGGCGGGCGAACCGGCCGCCCGCCCAGTACTACTTAACTGCCACCGTGACGTTGACGCTCATGCCGGCGCGCAGCGGGTGTTGGGCATCTTCTTTATCGAGCACAATTTTCACGGGTACGCGCTGGGTCACCTTCACGAAGTTGCCGCTGGCGTTATCGGGCGGTAGCAGCGCGAACCGGGCGCCGGTCGCGGCAGAAAGCGACTCAATGTGGCCCTGAAACTCCTCGTGAGGATAAGCATCCACTTCCAGTTTCACGGTCTGGTTCACCTTCATATCCTCGAGCTGGGTTTCCTTGAAGTTAGCGATGACCCAGGTTTTCTCGCTGGCTACCAGGCCCATGAGCTGCTGGCCGGGCGCTACTACCTGGCCGGGCTGCACATTTTTCTTGCTCACTACGCCGTTGCCGGGGGCCACGAGCGTGGTGTAGCTGAGCTGGAGTTTGGCGTTGTCGAGATCAGCCTGGCGCTGCTTCACCACGGCCTGGGCCACCTTGATCTGCTGGGCGGCGGCGGCTACCTGCTGGCGGGCCACGCTCACCTGATCGGTGGCGGTGGCGCGCTGGGCGCTGGTGGCGCGCAGGTTAGCCTGCACGGCGTCGAAATCACTCTGCGGAATTATGTCCTGCTGCCGCAGGAAAGTGCTGCGCTTGAGGTCTTTCTGAAGTTTCGACTGATTAGCCTCACTCACGCCAATGGTAGTTTGGGCGGTGCGCACCGTGGCCTGGGCCGTGGCCACGCCGGCCCGGGCGGCGGCTACCTGCGCCTGGGCGGCCACGAGGGCGGCTTCGGCGGCGTTGACGCGCTGCTGGTAGTCGGCGGGGTCGAGGGTGGCGAGGATGTCGCCTTTTTTCACGGTCTGGTTGTCTACCACTTTCACGGCGAGCACCGGGCCGCCCACGCGGGGCAGAATGGGATACACATCGCCTTCCACCTGGGCGTCGTCGGTGCTTTCGTGGCCTTTAGCGAACTGGAAGCGAGTCCAGCCGTAGTAGCCGCCCGCCAGCACGATCACCAGGACGATGATCAGCACGAGAGGATTACGGCGCTTGGGCTCCGCTACCACAGTGGTAGAATCGGTGGCGGCGGCGTTAGGAAAAGGAGCAGGGGCGTTTTGCACGGCGGGGGAAATTTCAGGCTGAGCCATCGGGGTAAGGGTCTGGTATCGGTTTTTTAATGATTAAAGCGAAAGCAAGCGGCTTTCAGGACGGGATTTGGCCCACTTCAGCTTGAAGGGGTGCCCGCACCAGCAGGGTGGCGCACTGGGCCGTGCGCAGGACGATCTCGGCCGTATTGCCCATCAGAAAGCGCGTGAGGCCCGTTTGGCCGTGCGCTCCGATAACAATCAGATCGGCTCCCTGACGGGTGGCTTCGGCCACAATTTCCGGGGCCGCTTCGCCCTGCACGATGCCGGTGTGCACGCGGGCCACGCCGGCCTGCTCGGCCGCCGCCCGCAGGCCCGCGAGCTGCTGGGTATCGGCCACTTGCGCCAAGGCCGAGCTTTCCTGCGGCTCGCAGACGTGCAGCAGCCGCAGGTCGGCGCCCGTGGCCACGGCCAGCGCCGCCGCGTACGCCACCAGCCCCGACGACGCGGCCGAAAAATCGAGCGGACAAAGGATGGTCATTGGGAAAAAGTAAAAGACAATAAGGAGCGATCAGCGAAGATCCGGATTAGCGAACCCACTCATTCGAAGCTATTTCCAGATCTGCTCGCCGGTGGCGCGCTTGAGCTGGTACTGACCGAGGGTGTAGTTGTAAATGGCCTGGGCGCGGGCCAGCCGGGCCTGGGCGAGCTGGGTTTCGGCGTCGAGCACGTCGAGGTTGGTGCCGACGTCGTAGCGGTAGCGGGCGCGGGCTTTGGTCAGGGCATCGGTGGCCTGGGCCACTTGCTGCTGCGCGTTATCGTAGCGGGCCTGGCTGAATTCCATGTTGTTGGCCGCCTGACGAACGTCGGCGCGGATCTGCTCCTGCGTATCCTGGGTGCGGGCCACGGCGCTGCGGGCGTTGGCGAGGGCTTCCACGCGCTGGTTTTTATTCTTGTTGCCGTCGTAAATCGGTACCGAGAGCTGCACCACGCCCACCGTGTTGGGCTTGATCTGGTTGAGGTCGGGCAGGTAGCCGTTCTTGGCGCCGACCTGCGCGCCCACGCCCAGGCTGGGCATGTTGCTGCGCTCAATGAGGCGCTGCTGGAGCGTGGCGCTGGTTTCGGCGTCGTGCGCCATCTTGATTTCCGGCCGGTTGGCGAAGGCTCTGGTCAGCTCGGCGCTGACATCCACGGGCTGGGGCTGAAAGGTGAGCCGGCCCTTCACCGGAATATCGGCCTGACCGGGCTTGTGCAGCAGGCGCGCCAACTGGACTTGCTGGTTGCGCAGCTGGTTTTGCAGATCAATCTTCGTATTCTGAGCCTGGGTGATGCGGACATCGGTGGTCGTCACGTCGAATTTCGTGCTCACGCCCCCTTCCACGCGCTTCTGCATTTCGTTGCGGTGGACTTGCAGCGAGGCAATCTGCGCATCCTGCACCTTAATGCTTTCGCGCATGAACAGGATGTTGTAGTACACCTGCGCGGCGCTGAAAGCCAGGTCGCGGCGGGTCACGTTCACATTGTCGCGAGCCGTTTGCACCTGCGATTCGGCCAGCTTTACGGTAGCCGAGCTCTTGCCGAAATCGAGCAGCAGGTACTGAGCCGTGATGTGGGCGTCGTAGTTGTTATTGGGCGCCAACTGCAAGGTTTCGCCGCCGAAGGGCAGCTTCACCACCGGGTCGATGCGGGTGTACGAGGCCGTCCCCGTGATCTGGGGAAAAAAGCCGGTGCGGGACTGGGCCAGGCGACCATTGGCGGCGTTGGCCAGCTCATCGAGCGCGGTCACGGACGGGTTGGCCTCCAAAACGGAACGCAGCGTCCCGTCGAGCGACAGCGAATCAGCGATAACCTCGGTGCCCGACACGATCTGGGCCTGAGCCGTACCAGCGCCCAGCAAAGCCAGCGCAAGCGTGAAAGCGGACGGGGCGAAAAAACGAAAAGACATAAGTGGATGCAGTTGTGTAGCAGTCGCCCCATACCTAATGCTGTGCCAGGGGCCGGCAGCTCGGAAGATTTCCGGAAAAAGAGCTTTTTTGAGCCGCCAGAGGCCCTTTTAGTGGCTAGAGTTGCGCTGTTGGCGAATCGGTAAATTCCTCAAATAATAGGAATTGCCCGTAACTTACTCCTTATATTTGAGGAAAAATGAAGTGGACTGCGGAAGTCGCCCAGCAAGTGCAGAGACGCGACCCTTCGCGTCTCGCGTGCAACGAGCACCCGGACGGCCCGGACGCCGAGATGCGAAGGGTCGCGTCTCTGCACTCGTCGGGCGAGTCAGGGTGGGAATAACTCATCCATCACAAATAGTTTGGTTGTATAAATAATAGCCCTCATGTCTAACCAGGATGAAACGCTGCTTTTGCATCTGAATGAGGCCATTGCCACCATTCGTGATAAAGACTCGCTCTTCAAAGTTGTCACCACCAAGCTGCGGCTTATTTTTCCCTTCGACCTGATCGGCATCAACGTCTTCGACGCCGGGCTGAAGAACAAGCGCATCTTTCTGCGTGACTACTACGGTGTGGAAGAAACGGCGCCCAGCCTGGCGCCGCCGCTGGATTATTTCACGCCCATCGCCGCCTCGCCCGTGGAAAAGCTGGTGGCCGACCCACGCGTGCAGCAAGTGCTGCTCACCGATTACATGCAGGAATACCCGGACTATGAGCCGTTTCTACGAATGCAGCGGCAGGGGATTTTGCAGCTCACGGCCGTGCCCCTGCGCTCCGGCGGGCACCTCACGGGCTTCCTGCTGTTGGCCTCGCGCCGCCTGCCCAACCTCAGTGCCGCCGACGAAAAGCTGTTGGATAAAATTGGCTCGCTGATAGCCGTGGCGGTGGCTAATACCCTCGCTTTCGAGGAAGTAGCCCGGCGCGAGCAGGAGCGCACGCTCCAGCTCAACATCAACAATGCCCTGCTAAGCATCAAGCAGCGCGAGCCGCTGTTCCGGGCCGTGGCCGAGGAGCTGAGCCGGGTGGTGCCGTTTGCTTACTTCGGAATTCGGGTGCAGCGGGCGGATCAGGGCCAGGCGTTTCAGGCGTTTGCCGAGTTCACCCGTCCCGCCCCTGGCGCCCCGCTCGAAGGCACCGGCCCCGACCACGACTCGGACGAGCGCCTGACCAACGCGGCGGGCATCTATCAGCAAAGCAGTGAGTTATTGCAGACGGCCGCTATCTACTCGGGGCCCGAATTCAAGGCGCTGGCCGTGCGCTACCCGCGCCTGCGCTACGTGTACGAGCACTACGGCACCCGGGCGCTGCTGGTCGCGCCCATATGGCAGCGGCCCGACGGGGCGGCCATCCTCACCCTCTCCGCCGCCCGGCCCGACGCCTTCCGGCCCGACGACCTGGACACGGTGCAGGCCCTGGTGCCGCAGATTGCCCTTGCCCTGGAAAACCTGTTCGCCTTCGAGCAAATCGAGGCGCTGCGGGCCCAGGTCGAGCAGGAGCGCACGTACTTGGTGGATGAAATCAACACCACCGCCCGCTTCGGGGCCGAGTCGGGGACGTTCATCGGCAGCGGGCCGGCTTTGCAGCTCACCCAGCTCCGCATCAGCCAGGTGGCGCCCACTGATACGACGGTGCTGATTTCGGGCGAAACCGGTACCGGCAAGGAGCTCGTGGCCCGTGCCCTGCACAACGCCTCGCCCCGCTACGCCCGCGCTCTGATCAAGCTCAACTGTGCCGCCCTGCCCGCCCAACTGATTGAAAGCGAGCTATTCGGGCATGAAAAAGGCGCTTTTACCGGCGCCGTGGAGCGCCGCATCGGCAAGTTTGAGCTAGCCAATGGCGGGACTATTTTTCTGGATGAAATCGGCGAGCTGCCCCTGGATTTGCAGGCTAAGCTGCTGCGCGTGCTCCAGGAAAAGGAATTTGAGCGTGTGGGCGGCGTCCGCGTGCTGCACTCTGACGCCCGCGTGATTGCGGCCACTAACCGCGTGCTGGCCGACGAAGTAGCCGCCGGCCGCTTCCGCGCCGATCTCTACTACCGGCTCAACGTTTTCCCCATTCAGCTCGCCCCGCTGCGCGAACGCCGCGAGGACATCGAGCCGCTGCTGCGCCACTTTGTGCTGCGCCTGAGCAAGCGCATCGGCAAGCCCATCCGCCAGGTGCGCTCCGCCGACCTGGCCGCCCTGCAAGCCTACTCCTGGCCCGGCAATATCCGCGAGCTGGAACACGTCCTCGAACAGGCCATCATCGTGAGCCAGGGGCCGTTCCTGGAGTTTGCGGGCTTCGCCGCCCCGTCCTTCGCCCCCGCGCCGGGCGCCGCGCCCACCCTCGACCCAACTCCGCTAAAAACCCTGCGCGAGCAGGAACGCGACCATATTCTGACCGCCCTGCAGCGCACCAGCGGCCGGGTGAGCGGCGCCCAGGGCGCGGCCTTGCTGCTCGATATCAACCCCAAAACCCTGGAAGCGCGGATGAAAAAGCTGGGAATCCGCCGTACGGTCGGGCTGGCGGGCTAGCGGGGCGGGGGCGAAAGCAGTGAGCGGCCCAACCATTGGCGGCAAATACCCGTCCGAGATAAGCGTGGCGGCCGGAATCAGTTGGACCGGTCCGTAACTTGGTATCACTTTTCATGGCTGCCCCTGCTACCGTATGATTTCCTGTCGATTCCGTGCCCTGCTGTTTTACCTGCTAATTAGTTGGTTGCCAATGACCAGCCGGGCCGGGGTGATCAGGGGCACGGTGAGCGGGGCGAACAGCCAGGGCCTGGCGTTCGCCAACGTGGCGGTGCGTGGCTCGGCCACCAGCACGGGCTCCAACGAGCAGGGCGAATATCAGCTGCGGCTGCCGGCGGGACCCTGCGAGCTGGTGTTTCAGTACGTGGGCTACCGGCCGCAGCTGCGCCCGGTGCGCGTGCCGGCCGGCGATTCGCTGCTCACGATCAACATCACCCTGCAAGCCGAAACCTATAACCTGGGCGAGGTGCTGGTGAAATCCTCCGACCGCGACCCGGCCTACGCCATCATCCAGCAGGCGCAGCAGTGGCGCGCCTACCACCAGCGCGAAGCGGCCGCGTATCAGGCCCGGATTTACATCAAAGCCCTGGGTCGCATCACCGATACGCCGGCCAAAATCTTGGGGCTCTTTAAGTTGGGTCCCGACCTCAAAGCCGGCATTTTCTATTTGTCCGAAACCTTGTCCGACATCAGCTTTACGCAGCCTAATATCGTCCGGGAGCGCGTGATTTCGAGTCGGGTGAGCGGCGATTCGCGGGGGTTGAGTTTCAACCGGGCGAGCGCCGGGCGCAACCTGGGTTTTTACGAAAATCTGATCAAGCCGCCGTTTTCGGAGCGTGGTTTTGTGTCGCCCATCGCGGGCAATGCGCTCTTGTTCTACAAGTACGAGCTGGTGGGCAGCACCCCGCAGAACGGCGAGGTGGTCCACAAAATCCGGGTGATTCCGCGCCGCCGCACCGACCCTATTTTTGCCGGCTATATCTACATCGTGGACGGTTCCTGGCGCATTCACTCCGTGGATCTAAGCCTGGACAAGGACGCCCAGATCGATTACGTCGATGAGCTGCACATTGCCCAGCAGTACGCGCCCGCGCCGGGCAATCCCAACGTATGGCTCATTCAGTCGCAGCAGGTGCGGGCCAGCCTTTCCGGTCTGGGCTTCAAGGGTTCCGGCTACATTACGGCGGTGCTTTCCAACTACGCCCACGTAGTGCCCACTTACCCCACGCCGCCCGTGGCCCGCACCCCGCCGCCCGCCGCCGAGGCCCCGGGCCAGGCGCCCCCGGGCCAGGAAACCGCCGCCCAGATCCGCCGGCGCCGGCCCGATCTGCGCGGCCTCAACGCCCAGGTACGCCAGCAGGTGAAACGCGCCCGGCGCGACTCGCTCAAAAACGACCCTTTCGCCCGCATGCCGGCCGGCGAGGTGCAGCACATTGAAAAAGGCGTGAATGAGCGCGATTCGGCCTACTGGGACCAGGTGCGCCCGGTGCCGCTCACGGTCGAGGAAAAGAAGGATTACCACATTAAGGACAGCTCGGAGGTCATCCGCAAATCGCGGCCCTATCAGGATTCGCTCGACCGGGCCCGCAACAAGTTTGAGCCCATCAACCTTCTTATCGGCGGCTATACTCACCTTAACACCTTTCGGAAACAGTCGGTAACGGTGCTGCCGGCGGCCCGGATTTTCCAGTACAATACCGTGGAGGGCGTCGTGCTCAACGCCCAGGCCATTTTCACGCAACGCACCGAGGACCGCCGCTTTTTTACCTTCACGCCCACGCTGCGCTACGGTTTCAGCAGCACGGAGCTGAACCCCAGCCTGGCCGCCACCTGGCAGTTTCACCCGGCCAAGGTGCAGCAAGTGAGCGTGATTGCGGGTCGTAATGTGGAGAATTTCGACCGCAACTCGTCGCTGACGCCCGCCATCAACACGATCTATACGCTGCTCGACAACCGCAACTACGCCAAGCTCTACCGCCGCGACGGGGCCGAGCTCACCTACCTCACCGAGCCCCTCAACGGCCTGAATCTGTACGCCAGCGCCGGTTATTTCGACCGCCACGAGCTTTTCAACACCACCGACCGCCTGCTCTACGACGTGCCCGGCCGGGCTTTCACCCCCAACCAGCCGGTGAG
>JAYWCH010000190.1:0-44479 GCA_043780755.1 Hymenobacter sp. | reverse complement strand
TGTGGGGAATACTGGGTTCGAACCAGTGACCCTCTGCTTGTAAGGCAGATGCTCTGAACCAGCTGAGCTAATCCCCCGTGGATTTCTCCGTTTTGGACTGCAAAGATGGGGGCTCTTTTTGGAAACGCCAAACAAATTCCGGTTTTGGGCAGCAGAATTTTTCGTGCGAACCGCCCGAACGGGGGCCAACAAATTCATTTTCAGGGCCCGAAAAAGATTGGATCGCGCGGTTTTTTTGCGAAAACCCGGGTTTTGCGCTCCGCAACGTATTCGCGGCGGCCCCGTTAAGCTTTTCAAAATTTTCCTTTCTTCCCTCCCCAACCCTTTTACCCATGGATACCCAACTCCTCCAGAATTATTCCGAAGAAGAGAAGACCGCCTACCTGGGCGCCATTGCCAGCCTGGCCACCGCCGACCGCCAGGGCTCGGGCCCGGAAGTCCAGTTTCTACAGGCGCTGGCGCAGCAGATGGGCCTGTCGGCCGAGGCCACCCAGCAGGTGCTCAGCGCCGCCCAGGATGCCACCAATCAGAGCATTCAGCAGCACCTGGACGTACTCAAAAACAGCGACCTGCGCTTTTCGCTGGTTACGGATCTGATCAGCTTTTCTCGTGCCGATGGCGCTTATTCCAACGATGAGGAAGGCATGGTTACCAAAATGGCGCAGTACCTGGGCATCAATTCCGAGCAAAAGCAAACACTGGAGAACGTCGTCGATCAAGCGGCTGGCGTCCCCCACGACCCGCAGGATCCAGCCAAGGAAGGCTTTTTCAACCGCATCGGCGATACGCTCTCCAACGTGGGCATTCCCAAAACGGCCCTCATGACCGGCCTGCTCGGCGTGGTAGCGCCCATGGTGATCTCCCGCGTGATGGGCGGCGGCCAGAGCCAGAACGGCAACGGCCAGAGCAGCGGCGGTCTGCTCGGCGGCGGTAGCCTGGGCGGCCTGCTCGGCGGGGCCGCCAACAGTGGCCTGGGCGGAATGCTCGGCGGGCTCTTGGGCGGCGGAATGCTGGGCGGCTTGCTCGGCGGTAATTCGCCGGACGGCGGCAATCTGCCGCAGCAGGGCTCGGCCATCGGCAGCGGGGGCCTGGGTTCGATGATGTCGATTCTGGGCGGGCTGGGCGGACAGCCCAATTCGCAGCCGGCCAGCGCGGGCGGCGGTGGCCTGGGCGGCTTGCTCAGTGGCGGCATGGGCAGCCTGCTCGGCGGGCTGCTGGGCCGGCGCTAGGCCGGGGTTGATTTCCGGTTATTCTCACCAAAAAAGCCAGGCTCTTCCGGTTCGGAAGGGCCTGGCTTTTTTGGTGAGAATCAGGTTTACGGGCTTTGTGACTGCGGTCACGCGCTAACCTGCCCGGAAGCTTGAAAACGGCAGTTTCTCAAGCCGCCAAAGCTTCTTTCAGCCCGCTGGGCAACTTGCTGCGTAGCATCGGTTTATGATTTGACCGTGGCCGCCACCGGCGCCGGGCCGCCGGCGAAGACACCGCCGTGCAGCTCCACTACTTCCACGAGGCGATAATTGAGCTCCTCCTTCACGTCGAGGTACTCGTCGTAACTGGTGGTGTCGACAAAGTACTGCACGGTTACTTCCCGCCCGGTGGGCGTGAGGGCGTTGAACTTCATTTTAACATCCTGGGTCACGAGCGGGTGGGCCTGCAGGGCCGCCACGGCCCCGGCAATAATGGCGTGGAGCTGGGCGCTGCTGGTTTTCTGGTCGAAGGTCAGGCTGAAACCCACCCGGCGCGAGGTGCGCAGTGAGAGGTTGTCGAGCGGCTTGTCGATCATGCTTTTGTTGGGCACGGTGAGGTAGCTTTTTTCGGCCGTGCGCAGGCGGGTGCTGCGGAAACCGATTTTTTCCACCGTGCCGCTCACGTCCCCGGCCGTCACAAGATCGCCCACGGCGAAGGGCTGATCAAGGAAAATGGTGAACGAGGCGATGAGGTTTTCCAGGCTTTCTTTCGCCGCAAAGGCCACGGCCAGCCCACCAATGCCCAGTCCGCCCACCAGGGCCGTCACATTGATATTAAATACCTCCCCCAGCACCGCTAAAAAGCCAATGAGGATAATCAGCACTTTGAGCAGATCCTTGGCAAAAGGCAAAAACTGGTGGTCGAGCCGGGCGCTGCCCGGCGTAGCCCGCAGCTCGTTGCGGCGCTGCACTACCAGCAGCGCAAAATCCACCAGCCGCAGCACCACCCACGTAATAGCGCCCCAAAAGACCAGCAGGAAGAGCCGCAGCAGCACCACTTTGGGCCACGGCGGCACGCCCGGCGCCGCATCGGCCGCCACTGGATAGTGCAGAACACTGAAGGCCGCGTACATCGTACCCAGCAGCAGCAGCACCGACAGCGGCTGAATGAGCAGCTCGTGCAGCTCAACCTCCGACACCCCGGCCGTGTAGCGCTTGGTGATTCGGAACAGCACCTTGCTCAGCAGGCGCGAAAACAGCCGCCGCAAACCGGCGCCAAGCCCCAGAATAAGCCCCGCGATGAGGTAGTTGGTGAGCGTATTACCCAGAATCTCGTTCTGCAGAAAGGAAGGAAGTGTCATGCCGTAACTCCAGGCGCGAGCCGGGAGAATGAGGATGTTAAATCTGAGCTCGTGAGGTATTTGCGGGCCGCGCTACTGCGCCCGGATGGCGATAACCGGGTCCAGGTTGGCCGCCATCACCGCCGGCACAATCCCGGCAATGACCCCGATGCCCACCGATACCAGCACGCCCAGCATCACCCGGGCCGCCGACATGCTCAACGGCAGGGCTTCCTGCGGCACCAGCGTCAGGAGCCACACCAGGATGATGCCCGCCCCGCCGCCGATGAGGCACAGGAAAATGGCTTCGAAGAGAAATTGCGACAGGATGAAGTAGTTTTTCGCCCCCAGCGATTTCTGGATGCCGATGATATTGGTACGCTCGCGCACCGACACGAACATGATGTTGGCAATCCCGAAGCCGCCCACCAGCATGGCAAACGACCCAATAACCGCCCCCACAATGCCGATGACGCTGAATAGCTTACCTACAGCCGAAGCAATCATTTCGGGTCGGTTCAGGGCAAAATTGTCTTCTTCCCGGGGCTTGAGGCCGCGAATGTTGCGCATCACGCCCCGCATCTCGTATTCCAGATCGAGCAGGCCGGCGTCCTCATTGCGGCCCTTCACGGCGATGGTCGCGCTGGGGCCGCCCCCGAAACCAGTCGTGTTGATGGTGAAGATCTTGGCGAACATGTTGAACGGAATGATGCAGTTGGCGTCGTTACTCGACAGCGTGATCAGCTTCTTTCCTTCCTTTTCCATCACGCCGATAATGGTCAGCGTTTGCCCGCGGGCCTTGAATTCGTGCCCCAGCGCATTGCCGTTGGGAAAGAGGTTTTCGGCAATGGTGGCGCCGATGATGGCCACGGGCCGGGCCGCGTCCATCTCCTGCACCGAGAAGTAGCGCCCCTGCTTCAGCGGCACGCTGCTCACGATGCGAAAATCGTAGCTCACGCCCTGCAATACGCAGTCGGCCACCGAGTTGGAGCCCGCCTTAAGGGTATTGCCGTTGCTGGCGGCGAAGAGGGCGATACCTTTATTGTTGGGGCTGAGCTGTTTGCGCAGCTGTTGAAACTCGCGCGGGGTGGGTACGGGGCGGTTGAAATATTTCCACCACGGAAAATCGGAGTCGAAGGCAAACGGCCACTTGGAGACGTAAATGATCTTGTCGCCCACAAAGTCGAGGCTGCTGCGGATGTTGGCTTCCAGCGAATCGACGATGGTGAAAACGGCAATGATGGCAAAAATGCCCACCGTGACGCCCAGCAGCGACAAAATCGTGCGCAGCAGATTGGATTTGAGGGCATCCCAGGCAAACCGAAAACTTTCAAAGGTGAGGCGAAGAGCTAGCATAGAGGAAGGGCGCGCACGCAATTAGACAGGATTCAGGGTCAAAAGACGGAAACCGGCGGAGAAGTTGTCGCGGCCGGCTGATCATTGCCGATGCGGAACCTCCCGAAAAAATGGATATTATAATAAAAAGCCGTATTTTTGCATCCCCAAATTTCCGTATCTTCCCCAAAATACTGCCCCATGGCGATGAAATTGCACGAGTTCAAGTTCGAACTCCCCGAAGAACTGGTGGCTCTGCATCCGGCCCGCAACCGCGACGAAAGCCGCCTGATGGTGGTGCACCGCGCGACCGGCCAGATTGAGCACCGCAGCTTTAAAGATATCCTCGATTATTTTGTTGAGGGCGATGTCTTTGTACTCAACGACACGAAGGTTTTTCCCGCCCGGCTCTACGGCAACAAGGAAAAGACCGGCGCCAAAATTGAAGTCTTCCTGCTGCGCGAACTCAACAAGGAACTGCGCCTGTGGGATGTACTGGTGGATCCGGCCCGCAAAATCCGGGTGGGCAATAAGCTTTATTTCGGCGAGTCCGACATGGTGGCCGAGGTGATCGACAACACCACCTCGCGCGGCCGGACCATCAAATTCCTCTTTGACGGCACCGACGAAGAGTTCCGCAAGGCCCTCTACGAGCTGGGCGAAACGCCCCTCCCGAAGGAAGTCATCAACCGCGAAACTGAGCCGGCCGACAAAGAGCGCTACCAGACCATCTACGCCGAGCACATTGGCGCCGTGGCGGCCCCTTCGGCCGGCCTGCACTTCACCCGCGAGGTGATGAAGCGCATGGAAATCAAGGGCATCGAGCCGGCGTATGTGACGCTGCACGTGGGCCTGGGCACCTTCCGCACGGTAGATGTAGAAGACCTGACCAAGCACAAGATGGATTCGGAGAACTTCATCGTGACCGCCCCGGCCTGCGAAATTGTGAACAAGGCGCTGGATACCAAAAAGCGCGTCTGCGCCGTGGGCACCACCACCGTGCGCGCCATGGAAGCCTCAGTTTCGGCCAATGCCCGCATGAAGCCCACCCAGGGCTGGATCGACCGGTTCATCTTCCCGCCCCACGACTTCAAAATCTCCAACTGCCTGCTGACCAACTTCCACATGCCGGAAAGCACGCTCATCATGCTGGCCGCCGCCTTCGCCGGCTACCCGCTGCTGATGGAAGCTTACAAAGAAGCGATCAAAGAGAAATACAAGTTCTTCAGCTACGGCGACGCCATGCTGATTTTGTAAATTTCGTTAGTGCTGATTTTTCAGCCGCAAAACCCCGGATGTCCCAGCGGCAGCCGGGGTTTTGCGTTTTCCCCCGCGCTTCGGCGGCGCGCTGATACTTTTATCCCATGCTCTCTCCTACCCCTCGAAAACCCAACGTACCATCACCGCCCCCACGATTCGCAATTCTGGTGGCCGGGGGCAGCGGCAGCCGCATGGCGGCCGACCGCCCCAAGCAGTTCCTGCTGCTGCGCGGCGAGCCGGTATTGCTGCACACCCTGCGCCGCTTTGCCGAGCCGGCGCTGGGCGTGGCGCGGCTCATCGTGGTGCTGCCGGCGGATCAGCTCGGCACCTGGGAGCAGCTTTGCGCCGAGCATCAGGTTCGCATTCCGCACGCGCTGGTGCCCGGCGGCGCCACCCGCTGGGCCTCGGTGAAGGCGGGCTTGGCGGCGCTGAGCGAATTCGGCACCGGGCTGGTGGCGGTGCACGACGGCGTACGGCCCCTGGTGAGTCCGCTCGTGATTGAGCGCACGTACGCCGCCGCCGCCACGTACGCCGCCGCCGCCGCCGCCGTGATGCCCAAGGATTCGGTCCGCCTGATCTCGCAGCACGACTCGGCGGCCCAGAATCGCAGCCGCTTCCGGCTCATGCAGACGCCCCAGACTTTTGAGATCGACCTGCTGCGCCGCGCCTACGCCCTACCCGAGCTGACTTCTTTCACCGACGATGCCACGGTGGTCGACGACCTGTGCCGGGTGCACCTGGTGGAGGGCGATTACCGGAATCTGAAAATCACCACGCCCGAAGATCTGCTCATCGCCGCCGCCCTGCTCGCCGGGTAAACGGGCGCGCCGGACGCGGACCAGTGCGTTATTTGCACGGTCTTTCGATCTTTAAATCCTACCATGACTTACACCAGCCTGCTCTACGACGTGCGCCCCGACGGCGTAGCCACCATCACCCTGAACCGCCCGGAGGTCTTCAATGCCTTCAACGATCCGCTCAGCTACGAGCTGCAGGACGCCCTCAAGCAGGTAGCCCGCGACGCCGCCGTGCGCGCCGTGGTCCTAACCGGTGCGGGCCGGGCATTCTGTTCGGGTCAGGATCTGAAAGCGGCCCAGGGCGCCGAGAAACGCTCTTTTTACGATTCGCTGCACCAGCGCTACAACCCCATCATCCGGGCCATGCGGGCGTTGCCCAAACCCATTATCGGCCGCATCAACGGCGTGGCAGCGGGCGCTGGCTGCTCGCTGGCGCTGGCCTGCGACGCGCTCATTGCCAGCACCGACGCTTCGCTGATTGAGGTCTTTATCAACATCGGCCTGGTGCCCGATTCCGGCTCCTCCTGGTTCCTACCCCGGCTAGTGGGCACGCTCAAAGCCTTCGAGCTGTGCAGTTTGGGCTCGAAAGTATCGGCCGAAGAAGCCCTGCGGCTGGGGCTCGTCAACCAGGTGGTGGCCCCCGAGCTGCTCGACGAAACCACCTACGCGCTGGCCGCCCGCTACGCCGCCGCCCCCACCAAATCAATCGGCCTGCTCAAGCAGATGCTCAACAAAGCCGCCGCCTCCACGCTCGACGAAATGCTGGACTACGAAGCCCACTACCAGCAGATTGCCGGCGAGTCGGAGGATTATCGCGAAGGCGTAAAAGCCTTCAGCGAGAAGCGCAAGCCGGTTTTCAGGGGGCAGTAAGCTAATTGCCGGCCACCGCGCCGGCTACTTCCGTGGGCACGGCGACCAGCAGCTCGGCCAGTCCAGCGATTAGCTGTTGGGCGGCGACTTGCCGCGCGGGCTCGGGGGCGGCGGGCTGTTCCAGCGTGGCCAGCCAGGGCGTGGCCCGGCGGAAATTGAGCAGGCTCAACGTGGGGCGCAGCTTGTGGGCCAGCGCCGCCACGCCGGGCCAGTCGGCGGCGGCGGCCCGGAGCCGGAGCTCGGTCAGGCTCTGCGGCGTATTAGCGTGGAAGGAGGTCAGGATGCGATTCACAAAGACCATGCTGCCGTGGGCCGTCCGGTAAAGCTGGTCCAGATCGAAGAGCGGGGCGACGGCGGGCGCGGGCGCCGCCTCCGGCAGCGGGGCGCTGGCCAGCGGGACCGCACTGACGGTAATCAGCGGCGTTTCCACGCCCGCAATCAGCGACGCCAGCTTACTGAGCAACTCCGCTTCACTAAAGGGCTTGGGGAGCGTCGCGTTCATGCCGGCGGCGGCGTAGCGATCGGCATCGGCCCGAAAAGCGTTGGCCGTGAGCGCCATGATGGGTGTGGCCGCCCGGGCGGCGTCGGCGTGGGCGCGGATGCGGGCGGTGGCTTCCAGCCCGTTCATGACGGGCATCTGAATATCCATCAGCACGGCATCGTAGCGCTCCCGGTCGAATAATTCCAGGGCTTCGAGGCCGTTGATGGCCGGATCAACCACCACGCCGTGGCCTTCCAGCAGCAGCTGCGCCACTTCGCGGTTCACCGGATTATCTTCCACCAGCAGCACCCGGCAACCGCGCACGGCCGCTTCCTGAATCGGGGCCACGGGGGCCTGGGCTACGAGCTGCGCCTGGCTGCTGGCTTTGGGCAGGGTAATGCTGAAGGCAAAGACGCTGCCCTCGCCGGGCGTGCTGCGCACCGTTAGCCGGCCACCCATCTGGGCCACCAGGGCCTGGCTGATGCTCAGCCCCAGGCCCGTGCCACCAAACTGCCGGGTCGTATCGGCATACGCCTGAATAAATTCCTGGAAAATAATCTCCACCTTATCCGGCGCGATGCCGATGCCGGTATCCTGCACCCGAAATTCGGTGGTCAGCGAGTCCGGGGTTTCGCTCAGCAGGTAGCCGCCCACCATCACGGATCCGCCCGCCGGGGTAAACTTTATCGCATTGGAAACCAGGTTGATCAGAATCTGATTCAGCCGGTACGAATCGCCCAGCACCCAGGGGTGCGGGCAGGAATCGCGCAGGAGCGTACCCGAAACCCGAATCCCTTTCTCGGCGGCCTGCAACAGCAGGGGCTTAATGGCCTTGCCCATCGAATCGCAGATATTGAACGCGGCTTGTTCCAGCTTCAGCTTACCGGAGGTGATTTTGGCCATGTCGAGCACGTCGTTCACCACACTGAGCAAATGCCGGCCCGAGTCCTGAATAATGGACGTGTAATACTGCTGCTGCTCACTGAGCCCGGTTTTAACCAGCAGGCTGGTCATGCCCAGCACGCCGTTGAGCGGCGTGCGAATCTCGTGGCTCATGTTGGCCAGGAAGTTTTCGCGGGCCGTGGCCGCCGCTTCCGCCGCGTGCTGGGCCGCTTTCAGCACTGTGATGTCGGTACTCACGCCCAGCACCTGGGCCGAACCGTTGAGCAGAATCAAGGGGCGGCGCACCGTCTGAAACCACACGATTTCCCCGTTGGCCATTTTTATCGGGGCTTCGGTCGTGCGCTGCTGGCCGGATTGCAGCACTTCCTGGTCGATGCGCAGCGAGGTCAGTCGCTCTTCCGGATCGAGGGCCTCATTGATCGTGGTGGTATCGGCATGGCCGGTGATGCGCTCGCGCAGAGCGGCCAGCCCCGCATTCTCAAACAGGGATTTCCCCCCAGCATCGCGCACCCAGATGAGGTTGGGATTGAGATCAAGTACCTGATTGGTAAATGATTGCTGGGCCAATACTGCCACCTCGCTCTGGCGGGTGCGCTCCTCGGCCTGCCGGCGGGTAGTGACATCCAGGCCGTAGTTCATCATCATGCTCAGCTTGCCGGTATCCCCGAATACGGGCTGGTAATAGCAGTCCCAATAGATGGCGGGGGCGCCGTCCGGACCGGGCCAGTGTTCCTCCCAGCTCACCATCTGGCCACTTTTGGCGGCCCGCTCGAATAAGCGACTCCGGGCCACGGCCAGCTCCAGGGGCAGGCCTTTGGCCAGGCAACGGTCGGTAAACGTAGTGCCGAGCCGGGCGCGACGCTCGTCGTCGTCATCGGGCGCGTAAGGATTAATATACAGATAGCGCTGTTCAGGATCGAGCACCGTAACCACCGCCGGCACGTGCGAAAGAATGGTTTCGTAGAATTCCCGCTGCTCGTCGGTGGTATTTTCGGCCTGCCGCCGGGCCGTCACATCGGTCAGAAATAGCAGGGCGTAGCCGCCTTCCAGCACGGGCACCGTAAAGAGCAGGAAGTAACGATCATTAGCTTCCAGCTCGCGCTGCGCCACTTCGCCGGTGCGCAGGGCCTGACTGGCCGCCGCCAGCAGCTGCGAGCGCACCCGCGACGGACTGGTCGCCCGCAGTTCCCGCGCCAGCGCGTCGGCGGCCGGATTAGCAAAAAGCAGCTCCCCGGTCGCATTCAACCGCAAAACCGGATTGGGGTTGAGCTGCGGAATGTGACCCAAAGCGCGCAGCTGCGCCACCTCCGCTTCGGCGCTTTCGCGACGGGCGCGCTCGGCCAGGTACAAGTCCCGCAGCTGGATGGGGTCAGTGGGGAGAGAGGAATTCGTCATCGTGGGCCGGTGGAAAGTCAGGAAGAAAGTGGAGAGGGTGCAAAATGTTCAAGCCCCCGACCCTGCGCCGACTCCAACACCAACGACTTACAATTCCTTGCGCAGCCGCGCCACCGGAATATTCAGCTGCTCGCGGTACTTGGCCACCGTGCGCCGGGCAATGTTGTAGCCCCGGGCGTTGAGCATCTTTTCCAGCTTGTCGTCGCTCAGCGGGCGGGCCTTGCTCTCGTTGCCGATCAGCTCTTTGAGAATGCTTTTCACCTCGCGGCTTGACGCATCTTCGCCCGAATCGGTGGCAATGCCTTCGGAAAAAAAGTACTTCAGCGGATAAATCCCGAACTCGGTCTGAATGGATTTGGAGTTTGCCACCCGGCTCACCGTCGAGATATCCATGCCGATGCGCAGGGCAATATCCTTGAGAATCATGGGCCGGAGCTTGCCTTCGTCGCCCTCCACAAAAAAGTCGCGCTGCAGCTCCACAATGGCGTTCATGGTGCGCAGCAGCGTATTCTGCCGCTGCCGGATGGCGTCGATAAACCACTTGGCCGAGTCCAGCTTCTGCTTCACGAAGGTCACGGCTTCCTTCATTTTCTGGTCCTTCTTGGCCGCCTTGTCGTAGGTCCGGAACATCTCCGTGTAGGCCGGGCTCACGCGCAGCTCGGGCGCATTGCGGGCGTTCAGGGTCAGGTTGAAAACGCCATTGTCGTTGGCCAGAATGAAATCCGGCATCAGGTACTGCGTTTTACCCAGGCCACTCGGGCCGCTGCCACCGGGCTTGGGATTGAGCTTCAGAATAACGTTGATGGCCTCTTTCAGCTCCTCATCTTCCAGATCCAGCTTCTGCTGAATGCGGGGATAATGCTTCTTGCTGAATTCCTCAAAAGTTTCGGTCAGAATGCGCTCGGCGTTGGTCGTGGACTCGTCCTGGGGGCGGCGCTCCAATTGCAGGAGCAGGCACTCGGGCAGGTCGCGGGCGGCAATGCCGGGCGGGTCGAACTGCTGCACCAGGCGCAGCACGTCCTCAATCTCGGCCACGGTCACTTCCAGGTTCTGGGAAAAAGCCAGGTCATTGGCAATGGCCGAGAGGTCGCGCCGGATGTAGCCATCGCCATCAATCGAGCCAATTAGCTGCTGCCCAATGGCTTCCTGCCGCTCATCCAGATCGGCAAAGTGTAGCTGGTCGAGCAGCGAGTCCAGGAGCGAGCCGCTGGTATCGGCCAGGGGCGTGTCGCGTTCTTCTTCCTCGCCGGGGCCGTCGCCCTGCATTTTGTAACCGGCAATGTCGTCGTCGTTGAGGTAGTCGCTCAGGTCCAGATCCTGGTTTTCGGGGGCTTCTTCGGCGGGGCTTTCGTCCTTGGGTTGCAACTCGGGCTCGGGCAGCTCATCGGGCAGGTCCTGGTCGGCAGCGCGGTCGGCGTAGTCTTCTTCCAGGGTATTTTCGTCGTTGTCGAGCGCGGCGTCGGGATCGTCATCG
Organism: Hymenobacter sp.; assembly: GCA_043780755.1. Classification (GTDB taxonomy): domain Bacteria; phylum Bacteroidota; class Bacteroidia; order Cytophagales; family Hymenobacteraceae; genus Hymenobacter. Next base: position 33,437 of record JAYWCH010000190.1, on the reverse strand, counting down.
CCCTCTTCGTCGCTGTCCTCGTCGCGGTCGAGCTCCTCCGAGTCGTCGGGTTCGTCTTCTTCCAAAGCCGGGTTCACTTCCATCTCCTCTTTGATGCGCGTCTCCAGCTCCGCCGTCGGAATTTGCAGCAGTTTGATGAACTGAATCTGCTGCGGGCTAAGCTTTTGGGAGAGGAGCTGTTTGAGGTCGAGGCGTTGCATAGTCACGAAAATACGCAAAGGCCGGGCGGGCGGTCCGTTTTACCGGAATTTGGCCCGGAAAACTGCGCCCGCCGCCGGGCTGGGCCGGGCCGCTTCGCGCTTCGGCCTATCTTTGGCGCTTCACCCGCTTTCCCGCAAGTTATGTCCCTCAAACGGTCCACCGTGCAGCAATTGCTGTCAAGCCAGGAGCTCGACCGCGAAGTCCTCGTCAAAGGCTGGGTTCGCACCCGTCGCGGCAACAAGTTCGTGCAGTTCATCGCCCTCAACGATGGCTCCGTCATCCACAACCTGCAGATTGTAGCCAGCGCCGAGCTGTTTCCGGAAGAAAACCTCAAGGATGTGGCCACCGGCGCTTCGCTGGCCGTGCGCGGCACGCTGGTCGCCTCGCAGGGCAAAGGCCAGTCGGTCGAGATTCAGGCCCTCGAAATCACCGTTATCGGCAAGGCCGACCCGGAAGAGTATCCGTTGCAGAAAAAAGGCCACTCGCTGGAATTCCTGCGCGAAATCGCCCACCTGCGGCCCCGCACCAACACCTTCGGCGCGGTGCTGCGCGTGCGCCACGCGCTGGCCTTCGCCGTGCACGAATACTTCAATAAGAACGGATTTTTCTACGTCCACACGCCCATCATCACCGGTTCCGACGCCGAGGGCGCGGGCCAGATGTTTCGGGTAACCACGCTGGCGCCCGAAAACCCGCCCCGCACCGCCGAGGGCGCGGTAGATTATTCCGAAGATTTCTTCGGTAAGCAAACCAACCTCACCGTTTCGGGCCAGCTCGAAGGGGAGATTGCCGCCCTAGCCCTGGGCAAAATCTACACCTTCGGCCCCACCTTCCGGGCCGAAAATTCCAACACCGCCCGCCACCTGGCCGAGTTCTGGATGATTGAGCCCGAAATGGCTTTCTACGAGCTGGAAGACAACATGGACCTGGCCGAGGATTTCCTCAAAAGCCTGGTGCGCTACGCCCTGGCCCACTGCGCCGACGACCTGCAATTCCTCAACGAGCAGTACGACAAGGAGCTACTCACCCGTCTGCAAGCTGTTGTTGAAACTGATTTTCAGCGCCTTACTTACACCGAAGCGGTGGAAATTCTGAAGTCGGCCAAGCAGAAATTTGAATACCCCGTCGACTGGGGCACGGATCTGCAATCGGAGCACGAGCGCTACCTGGTGGAGAAACACTTCAAAAAGCCCGTCATTCTTACCAATTACCCGAAGGAGATCAAGGCGTTCTACATGAAGCTGGACGACGATGGCCGCACCGTGCGCGCCATGGACGTGCTGTTTCCCGGCATCGGCGAAATCATCGGCGGCTCGCAGCGCGAGGAAGACCTTCAGAAGCTGCAGGCCCGCATGGCCGAAATGCACGTGCCCGAAGAAGACCTCTGGTGGTACCTCGACCTGCGTAAATTCGGCACCGCACCGCACTCCGGCTTCGGCCTGGGCTTCGAGCGGCTGGTGCTGTTCGTAACGGGCATGGCCAACATCCGCGACGTGATTCCCTTCCCCCGATTCCCGAAGAACGCCGCCTTTTAGTCCACAAAAAACGGCTCCTTGATCGGGAGCCGTTTTTTGTGGTGAAAGCGGAGCACTTAGTCGCGGTCGCGGTCGTCGTGTTTGCCATTGCCGTGACCGTGGTCATCGTCATCGTGACGATCGCCGCGATCGTCATCCCGATGGCCCTTATCCTTGTCTTTGTAATCCTTGTACTTACCTCGGCCGCGATCATCGCGGTCATCGTCCCGACGGTTGTCGTACTGCCCGTTCTCGTAGCCCCGACGGTACAATTTTTTGGCTTGCCCGGGGGGCAGGCCCCCGTTGCTGGGGTTGCGGCGGGGGTAGCGGTTACGGTACTCGTCGTAGCGCGTCCAGGGCTGGGCCCCCACGTAGTCGATGACAACGGGGTGAAAATTGGCGCTATTGAAGCCCGCCAGGGTCGCAGTCCGGATCCAGCGACCATCGCGCGACACCACATACTGCCGGGCCGGGACGTCGTAGAAGCTGTTGGCTTCCGGAATATAGTAATACTGCGCGCCGGCCGGCACGGCGGGCCCCCAGCTGGGCGGATTGACATTGATACGAATCTGGGCGTGAACCACTGGCGCGAGGGCTAGCATACACACGCCGAGCAGCACCATACGCCAGGAATTGAAGAAGAATTTCATAAAAAGATTTGGTTGAGGAAAGCTGGTTTATGATTGGTCGTTGGCAAGGACGATGCCAGTAACTGCCCGGGCTGATACGCGGCAGACGGGCCGGAGTTCCGGACGGGTCACCTTATTTGCGCGGGCACAAACCGGGGGGGATCGCTGTTACCGGAACGCTCCGCTTTTCCCTGGCCTGATGCGCTGGGTAATAATGCCTTTTCGTTAGCCAGGGGGCTGCCTCCTTTGTACCTTTGCGGACTTATTCGCCGCGTTTCTGAATGGCCAAAAAAACCACCGCAACTCCGGTTGCCAAAGCTCCCAAAGCCCCGGCCACTGCGCTGAAAAAAACCGTCCCCAACGGCGCTGCGCCCGCCGCCGTCCGGACGATAACGCAAACACCGGTCGCCGGCACGCTCAACGGCATCAGCCCCGCCCCCGCCCCGCACCCCGAGGCTTCTTATATTGAAGTGTACGGCGCCCGCGAGCACAACCTGAAGAACGTTTCGGTACGGATTCCGCGCAACCGGCTGGTGGTGTTTACGGGCATCTCGGGCTCGGGCAAATCCAGCCTGGCCTTCGATACGATTTACGCCGAGGGCCAGCGGCGCTACATGGAAACGTTTTCGGCCTACGCCCGCTCCTTCATGGGCGGGCTGGAGCGGCCCGATGTCGATAAGATTGAAGGCTTGTCGCCGGTCATTAGCATCGAGCAAAAGACGACCTCGCGCAACCCGCGCTCCACGGTGGGCACCATCACCGAGATCTACGACTTTCTGCGGCTGCTCTACGCCCGCACGGCCGAGGCTTTTAGCTACGCCACCGGCAAGAAGATGATCCGGCAGAGCGACGATCAGATTATCAACTACATCCTCAAGCACTTCGACGGCAAAAAGCTGGTGGTGCTGGCGCCCGTGGTGAAGGGCCGCAAAGGGCATTACCGCGAAGACTTCCAGAAGATTGCCAAGCTGGGCTTCACCAAAGTGCGCGTCGATGGCGAGCTGCTCGACATCACGGCCAAGATGCAGGTCGATCGCTACAAGATCCACGACATTGAGATTGTGATCGACCGGCTTTTGGTTAAGGAGGAAGACCGGTTCCGGCTGTCCGGCTCGGTGCAGAGCGCCCTCACCCACGGCAAGGGCACCATGCTGGTCATCGATCCCGATGCGAAAGGGGACAAGGGCAAGCCGCAGTTCTTCTCGCGCTTCCTGATGGACCCCACCACCGGCATCGCCTACGATGATCCGGCCCCTAACACCTTCAGCTTCAACTCGCCCTACGGCGCCTGCCCCACCTGCAACGGCCTGGGTGAAGTGCAGGAAATAACGGAAGACACTGTCCTGCCCGACCGCAAGCTGAGCATTTCCCGGGGTGGCATCGCGCCCCTGGGCGAATACCGCGATATCTGGATTTTTCAGCAGCTCCAGGCCATCGTCAAGAAGCACAAAGCCACCCTGAATACGCCCATCGAAAAGCTGCCCGAAGACTTACTCCAACGCCTGCTGCACGGCATCACGGAGGACGAGGCCGACGACAGCAAAAGTGTTTATGCCGAGCCGTTCGAAGGGATTATCCCCTTCCTGCGCCGCCAGATGGATTCCGAATCGGATAACATCCGCGAGTGGATTGCGCAGTACGCCCAGGCCCAACCCTGCCCCGAGTGTCAGGGCTACCGCCTGAAAAAGGAAAGCCTGCACTTTAAAATGGACGGCAAGCACATCGGTGAGCTCTCGGTGATGGACCTGACGGAGCTGGCCGGCTGGTTCGACGGCCTCGAAGACCGCCTCACAGCGCGCCAGAACGTCATTGCCCGCGAACTGCTTAAGGAAATCCGTAAGCGCATCGGCTTTCTGCTCGAAGTCGGCCTCGACTACCTGAATCTGCACCGGCCGGTGCGTACGCTCAGCGGCGGCGAGAGCCAGCGCATCCGCTTGGCCACCCAGATCGGCACCCAGCTCGTGGGCGTGCTCTACATCATGGACGAACCGAGCATCGGCCTGCACCAGCGCGATAACGAGCGGCTGATCAAAGCCTTGCAGCACCTGCGCGACATCGGCAACTCGGTCATCGTGGTGGAGCATGATAAGGACATGATTCTGCACGCCGACCACGTGCTCGACATTGGTCCCGGCGCGGGTATTCACGGCGGCCACATCGTGGCCTCGGGTACGCCGCAGGAAATCATGAGTTCCGGCTCCCTCACCTCCCAGTACCTGAGCGGGCAGAAGCATATCGAGATGCATCGCAAGAAGCGCAGGGGCGAAGGCACCGAGCTGGTGCTCAAGGGTGCCACCGGCAACAACCTCAAAAATGTGACCCTCAAAGTGCCGCTCGGCAAGTTGGTGGCTATCACGGGCGTGTCGGGCTCGGGCAAAAGCACGCTCATTCACGACACGCTGTATCCCATTCTGAGTCAGTACTTTTTCAATTCCAAAAAGGAGCCGCTGGCCTACGCCAGCATTGAAGGACTGGATCTGGTGGATAAGGTGATTGAGGTGGATCAGTCGCCGATCGGGCGCACGCCGCGCTCCAACCCGGCCACTTACACTGGCGTGTTTACGGAAATCCGCCAGCTGTTTGGCGAGATGGCGGAGGCGAAAATTCGCGGCTACGGCCCCGGCCGATTCTCGTTCAACGTGAAGGGCGGGCGCTGTGAAACCTGCGAAGGAGCGGGCATCCGCACCATCGAGATGAACTTCCTGCCCGACGTGCACGTGCCCTGCGAAACCTGCAAAGGCCGCCGCTACAACCGTGAAACCCTCGAGGTCCGCTTTAAGGGCAAGTCCATCACCGATATTCTGGATATGACGGTGGAAAAGGCCGTGGAGTTCTTCGAATTCCAGCCCCGGATTCTCCGTAAAATCAAGACGCTGAATGAAGTAGGCCTGGGCTACCTCACCCTCGGTCAGCAGGCCACCACGCTTTCCGGCGGCGAGGCGCAGCGGGTGAAGCTGGCCACCGAGCTCAGCAAAAAGGACACCGGCAAGACCTTCTATATCCTCGACGAGCCCACCACCGGCCTGCACTTCGAAGACATCAACCACCTCGCCGACGTGCTCCAGAAGCTGGCCGACAAGGGCAATACCGTCCTCATCATCGAGCACAACCTCGACCTGATCAAGGTGGCCGACCACGTCATCGACATCGGCCCCGAGGGCGGCGGCGGCGGCGGCTTCGTCGTGGCCCAGGGCACGCCCGAACAGGTTGCCAAATCCGGCAAAGGCCACACCGCCCGCTTCCTGGCCGAAGAGCTGAAAATCAGCAAGTACCGCCAGACCAAGGATTAGCTCGGATTTTAACGGATTTCACGGATTTTGTGGATGGTTGTTGAGTGCCTTAAAACCAAGAAAAAGGCTTGCCAATTGGCAAGCCTTTTTCTTGATGTCTTCGTAGTGTCTTCACTTTGTTGAATCATCTACAAAATCCGCGAAATCCGTTAAAATCTGAACCAATCCGTGGTCACATACTCATCTTGCTGTCTTTCTGGGCCATGTTCAGATGCTGCTGCACAACGGGCAGGGTTTTGGCGATGAAGGCTTTCAGGTCGGCGTCTTTGGTCATTTTTTCGTGGGCCATCATCGTGTTGGCCGTCTTCTGGTGGTCGGTCTGCATCTGGGCCAAGTACTTCTGCTCGAAGGCTTTGCCGGTGAGCTTCTGCATGGCGGGCTTCATGGCTTTGTGCTCGGCGTCCATGTCGTTGGGCAGGGTGACGCCTTTTTTGGCGGCTATTTTCTTCAGGTCGGCGGTTGATTTGGTGTGATCGGTAATCATTTTGGTAGCCATCGTTCTGGCCATGCCGGTCACGCCTTTAGCCAACGCCATTTTGCTCTGCTGAATCTCATTCTGGTCGCTGTGCGCGGCCGACTGCATGAATTCCTTGTCGGTGGCATGCGGGGCGGTAGGGCCGGTGGGATCGCCCTGGGCGCGGCCGCCCATTTTTTTGGTCAGGGAAGTATCGCTGCGAGTGGCCGGATTCATGGTTGCGGTATCGCTCACCGTGCCGCCGGGCGTACCATTTTCGGTGGCTTTGGTCTTATTTGCGTCGTTACAGGAGGCCAGGGCGAGCAGGCCGGTAGCCAACAGGGGAAACAGGGCACTTTTCATAAAAGGAAAGGAATTGGTGAAGGGAAAGGGAGAAGTCCGTCATCAAAAGCTGACCCGAGAGAGCGTCAATCCCTTGATAATGTCGGTAGTACGAATGCATTAGGGGCAGATGTTGCACAGTGTCGTATTTTATTTTTGACCACGTTTCGGATCGGAAGTGGGGCCGGCTGCGTTGGTAAACTGCGGCTTCGCTGTTAGACTGCTTCTGCCGCATCCTATCTCATACCGTCTGAACCAATGCTGCCTGACGCGCGAGTCGGCAATCCGGACGCGGCGGCGGCCGGGCGCGATAATCTTCGGACCGCTGATCCTTTCGCTAAAAAACGATCCCGATAGTATCCCCATAATAATGTTATATACTTTTGTTATCGACCCCGACTCAACGATCATTAATTTACCGGGCACCGCCCGGCCCTGACCCGAACAAACGATTTGAAAACCCGCTTCGGGGAGCCGTATTACATTGGCCGACGAGGAAGGAGAAATAGTTTTTGGCTAGGTTCGCCGTTTACTAAAGCGGTGACCTGCTCTTCAGATCCAACTTATCGGCTGCCCGAGCCTTCCGACTGTCTTTTCCACTATGATGCAGATGATCAATTCTTCTAAAATCCGACTTCTGAGCGCTTCGGCGCTGGCGGTGTGCTTGTTGACCGGCTCTTCGGCCCGGGCCCAACACGTGCTGTGGGCCGCCCGCCTGGTGGCGGTATCTTCGCAAAAGTCTGAGGGTAAGGACCCTTACTCGCCCTCCCAGGTCCTGGGCACGCCCAATGCGCTGCCCCTGGGCCAGATCAGCAACGACGCCTGGATTCCCCGCAAGGAAGGCTCGAACGAGTTCATTGAAGTGCGATTTGCCCGCTCCATCCTGGCCCAGCAGGTAACGGTCGTGGAGAATTTCAACCCCGGCTCCATCACCAAAATTGAGCTGATCGATACCAAAGGTGAACACCACGAAGTGTACGCCAATACCAACCCCGGGCCGCTGCCCGAGCCGTACCGCACGCTCGAAGTCCGGTTTCCGGCCGCCGAATACCGTACCCTCGGCGTGATTGTGCGCATGAATACCGCCAAGGTCGAAGGCGTGAACCAGATCGACGCTATTGGCATCGCCGACGTAGCTTCGACGATGGTGAAGCAGGCCTTTGAAGCCCCCAAAGGCACTGATCCCTTGCTATCTACCAAGTTCGACTCGTCCCTGGTCAATCTCGGGCCCAACGTTAATACGCGCTTCATCGAGACCCACCCGGTGATTTCGCCCAACGGCCGGACCTTGTACTTCGCCCGCCAGAACTACCCCGAAAACATGGGCGGCAGCCGCGATCCACAGGACGTCTGGTACTCCACCCTGCTGAGCGGCAAGAACCGCACCTGGAGCCTGGCCAAAAACCTGGGCGGCCCCGTTAATACCCCCGACGACCCCAATGGCCTGGCGTCGGTATCGGCCAACGGCCAGATGGCGCTGCTCATCAACCTCTACAATGCCGATGGGACGCTCGACCCGCTGGGTTGCAGCATGACCAAGCACACCCGCATGGGCTGGACCGCCCCGGTGAAGCAGGATATTAAAGATTTTGTCAACAATGACAAGGACCACGTCGACTTTTTTTTATCGACTTCGGGCAAAGCCCTGCTCATGGCCGTGGACCGGCCCGATGGGATGGGTGGGCAGGATTTGTTCGTCAGCTTCCCCACGCCCGAGGTGCCCAACTCCTGGACCAAGCCGCGCAGCCTGGGGCCGAATGTGAACACGAGCAAAGCGGACTTTGCGCCCTTCCTCGCCGCCGATGAAAAAACGTTGTATTTCGCCAGCGAAGGCCGGGGCGGCTACGGCAAATCGGACATTTTCTATACCAAACGCCTCGACGAAACCTGGACCAACTGGAGCCCGCCCCGTAACCTGGGGCCGGTGGTGAACTCGCCCGACTTCGACGCTTACTACACCGTTTCGGCCGCCGGCCAGGATGCATATCTGGTGTCGTCGCGCAACGGCACGGGCAATTCCAAGGATATTTTCCGCATCTCCCTGGCCCCCGCCTTCCAGCCCGAAGTCGTAACGCTGGTGACCGGCCGGGTGCTTGATGTGAACACGCACAAGCCCATCCGGGCTATTATTCACTACGAAAACCTGCTCACGGGCGAAGAAATCGGCGTGACCGAAACCGACCCGACCGATGGCTCCTATACCATTGTGCTGCCCAGTGGCGTGCAGTACGGCTATCGTGCCGAGGCCAAGGGCTACCTGGCTGAAGATGCCAGCCTCGACGTAACGGCCAAGGCCAAATACTCCGAGCAGAAGCAGGACTTGTTCCTCGTGCCATTCAACGTGGGCCAAACGGTGAAGATGAACAACATCTTCTTCCAGCAAAGCAAGTACTACCTGACCACCAATTCTTACCCCGAGCTGACCCGCCTGATCCGCATCATGAAGGAATACCCGACGGTCGAAATCAAGCTCACTGGCCACACCGACAACCAGGGCGACCCCGTGCTCAACCTCAAGCTCAGCCTGGACCGGGTGAACGAGGTGAAAAAATACCTCAGCAGCCACGGCGTCAACGGCAGCCGGATCACGACGGAGGGCCTGGGTGACACGCAATCGGTCGCCAGCAACGACCAGGAGGAGACGCGGGCCAAAAACCGGCGGGTGGAATTCACCATCACCAAGAAGTAAGCTCCCAACGGCGGGCAGAACGCCTCAAGCTTCCGTCGCCTTTTCACCGGCAGTCAATAAAAAGCCCCAAACCGTGCTGTTTTGGGGCTTTTTACTGACCGTTGATTATGCCGGGCGGGCTGATGAGCGAGCGCCTTATTCGTCTTTACCGGTGTGGGCGACAAAGGCCGCCAACCGGCCTTCCGAGCTTTCCAGGCCCACAATTTCCAGCAGATCCTGATAGTATTCGGCCACCTGCTGCCGGTCTTCGACCTGGGAAATGAGGGGATTCAGACGGCTCAGCCCGGCATCCAGGCTTTGCAGGTACGCCTCTTTGGTGGGTTTACGGGTGGTGATAGCCAGAAAATCAGTCGCCGACTGCAACAGAATCTTATTGAGCAGCGGGCGGGTTTCGGCGGGCAGGCTGTCGGGGCGCTTGCCCACCACGACGGCAGCCAGGGTTTGCTTACGCATCTTTTCCAGCAGAACAGTGGCTTTCACCGGCACCGTCATGGCCGGAGCAACATCCTGGGCACGTCCGGACAGCGCCACTGCGACTAATAAACCAAGTAGAACAAAACGCATGAGGAGGAAATGAAAAAAGTGAAGGGCCGCGCAGATGCGCAGCCCAATTACTCCCCAAAGCTAGTAAATTATCAGAATAATACCGTGTGTAATTTAAATTTAAAATTTAAAAAACAACATTAATAAGCCCGGGCAAAGTAAGCTCGGCGGGTGCTGGGCCGACCCGTTATCATGCAGACCCCTTCTTCCTCGGGCTCATTGAGGGCCAGGCAGCGCACGGTAGCCTTGGTTTCGTCCTTGATGCGCTCCTCGGTTTCGGAAGTGCCGTCGTAGTGCGCCAGCACGAAGCCCGCGTCACCGTCGAGCACCCGCTTGAACTCGTCGTAGCTCTCGACGCGGGTGGTGTGCGTTTCGCGAAATTTCTTCGCCTTGGCGTACATGTTCACCTGAATATCCTGCAAAAGCTGATCGACGCTGGCCACGATATCGGCCAGGGGCAGGGTCAGCTTTTCCTTAGTGTCGCGGCGGGCGACTTCGATGGTACCGCCGTCGAGGTCGCGGGCGCCGATGGCCAGCCGCACGGGCACGCCCTTCATTTCCCACTCGGCAAACTTGAAGCCGGGGCGCTCCGTGTCGCGGCTGTCCACCTTCACGGCAATACCGCAGGCAATGAGGCCCTGCTGAATGGGCCGGATGCGCTCCAGCAGCGCATCGAGCTCGCCGGCCTTGTAGATGGGCACGATAACTACCTGGATTGGAGCTAGCTTGGGAGGCAATACCAGGCCATCATCGTCGGAGTGGGCCATGACGAGGGCGCCCATCAGGCGGGTGCTCACGCCCCAGCTGGTGCCCCAGACGTGCTCCCGGCCACCTTCCTTGGTAGCAAAAGTCACGTCGAACGCCTTGGCGAAGTTCTGGCCCAGGAAGTGGCTGGTGCCGGCTTGCAGGGCTTTACCGTCCTGCATGAGCGCCTCGATGCAGTAGGTGTCTTCGGCGCCGGCGAAGCGCTCGTTGGCAGTTTTCACGCCCTTGACGACGGGCAGGGCCATGTGCTCTTCGGCAAACTCGGCGTATACGTCGAGCATCTGGCGGGTTTCGGCTACGGCTTCGGCGGCGGTGGCGTGGGCGGTGTGGCCTTCCTGCCACAGAAACTCGGCGGTACGCAAAAACAGGCGGGTGCGCATTTCCCAGCGCACCACGTTGGCCCACTGGTTGATGAGCAGCGGCAGATCGCGGTAGCTCTGCACCCAGCTTTTATAAGTACTCCAGATGATGGCCTCCGAAGTGGGGCGCACTACGAGCTCTTCCTCCAGCTTGGCGGTGGGATCGACGCGCAGCTTGCCGGGGTTGTCGGGGTCGGTCTGGAGGCGATAGTGCGTCACAACGGCGCATTCCTTGGCGAAACCTTCGGCGTTTTTTTCTTCGGCCTCAAACAGGCTTTTGGGGATAAAGAGGGGGAAATACGCGTTTTCGTGGCCGGTGCGCTTGAACATATCGTCCAGCTGGCGCTGCATTTTTTCCCAGATGGCGTAGCCGTACGGCTTAATGACCATGCAACCACGAACGGCCGAGTTCTCGGCCAGGCCCGCGCGCTTCACTATCTCATTGTACCAGAGCGAATAATCTTCCTGGCGGGTGGGCAACTTTTTGCTCATGGGGGGCATCTTTGAAGTAATCGAAATAGTTCCCAACTCTGGTACAAGATTTGACTTGGCCACGGGGCACCGTTCCGGGATCAAATTACGTTATTAAAGCGCGGACCTTGGATGAGCGACCGGGGGCCAATAGCGGACTGGCGCGGTAAGCACGACTTTCTTTTTTGCTTGTTGTCTGTTAAACCCTGAGTGGTTGTCGCACTCTTCATCCGGCTTCCATTATTTACGCTATTACTTTACAACAAGCTCCCCCATTCTTTTATTTTCAGTCATGAAAAACCTGCTCACTGCTTTTTTGCCCGCCTTGGCCCTCTTTGCGTTGGGTGGCTGCGCGGGCACGGCGGCCCTCTCCTCTTCGGAGGATGACGGGGTTTACTATTCTTCCAAAGACCGCACTACGGCCATTGTGAGCACGGCACCCGCCCGGGCGACTACCAACGAAGCCGCTAATCCCGACTACAACGACAACCAGAACAGCTCTTCGACCCGCCAGAATACCGGTTCCGACCAGTATTACGACGACAATTATCAGCGGGAAATGACCAATCCCGGCGTGGCGTACTACGCTCCTTACAGTCCTTACACCAGCTTTGGGTACGGCGCCAGCAGCTATGGCGGCTACGGCATGGGCGGCGGGTACGGTTATTCCCCCTACGGCTATTCCCCCTACAGATCCGGTTTCAATGATCCGTTTTACGGCTCCGGTTTCGGCAGTCCTTATGGTTTCGGTAGTCCCTTTGGCTACGGCTACGGCGGGGGCATCAGCATCAGCTTTGGGCGGCCTTTCGGGTACGGCGGATACGGCTTTGGCCAGCCTTACGGGTACGGCTACGGTGGGTACGGCGGGGGCTTTTATGATCCGTTTTTCTACGGTGGTGGGTTGTACGGCGGTTACTACGGCCGGGGCGGCTACTATGGTAGCAGCTATTACGGCGGCGGCTACGGGAGCAACTACGGCGGCAATTATGGCTACGGCCGGAACGAAAGCCGCTACCGCACTTCGGGCCACCGCAGCGACCGCATGACGGACGGACGCTACCAATCGGGCGGCATCAGCACGCCAACTACCGGCGCGGGCAACCCGGGCGGCAGTCGGGTTCGGATGGCTGACCGCGTGGCCACTCCAACTGGCCCCACAGCTCAACCCGGCATCACCTCCGGGGGCCGCGTGCAGCAGGGCAGCATTTCGCCCACTGCTCCCAACGAGGGGACGGTGAACGGCCGGCCGCAAAGTGTGTACGGGCAGCGCCCGACGCGTAACGACCAGCCCACGTACCGGGACATGAATCAGCCCGGCACGAACCAGCCCGGCGACGTGAACCAGGGCCGGAACAACAACCAGGGCCGCTTGCGCAATGCCGATTCCGGCTCGCAAGGCGGGCAGGTGCAGCCCGGCATGCCGCAGGATGGGCAGCGGCGTCAGGGAGGCTTCTTCCAGCGGGTTCTGCAGCCCGACAACGCCCCGCAGGGCGGCGGTGAGCAGCGGCAGCAGGATCAGCAGCGTTCCTACGACCAGTCCCGACAGCAGCAGCAGCGTTCTTACGACCAACCCCGGCAGCAACAGCAGCCGCAGCAGCGCTCGTTTGAGCAACCCCGCCAGCAGCAGCCGCAGCAGCAGCGCTCGTTTGAGCAGCCCCGCCAGCAGCAGCAACGCTCGTACTCACCCCCATCCCACGGCGGCGGTGGCGGCGGTGGCGGCGGCGGCGGCGGTCACAGCCGGGGCCGGGGCCGCTAGGCGTTGATTCGCGGGCTTTTTCCATCAAATTATTACCCAAGCGAGCTGGCCTAACGGTCGGCTCCTTTTCTTCCTCCCCAATGAAAAAACGGATTATCTGGCTCAGCCTGGCCCTCGTTGTGGGGCAGGCCAGCCACGCTTTTGCCCAAGGTGCCAGCGACGCGCTGCGCTATTCCCAGCTGCAATTCGGCGGCACGGCCCGAACCCTCGGAATTGGCGGGGCCAATGTGGCTCTGGGGGCTGATTTCGGTAACCTGACCAGCAATCCCGCCGGATTAGGGATGTTTCAGAAGTCGGAGGTCAGCATTACGCCGGGGATTGGCCTGGGCCAGAGCGATGCCCGCATTGATGGAAATTCCGCCGCTTCGCAGAGCGAGAATAAGAACAGCTTTCACATGGCCAGCGCCGGGCTGGTGTTTGCCAACCGACGGGCCGACAGCGACAATACCAGCAACTGGCGGGGCGGCTCGTTCGCCCTGGGCTTTACCCGACTGGCCGATTTCAACATGGCCTCGCGCTACGGCGGCACACTGAATGACCGGACGGCCAACGGCGGCACGGTTTCGGGCGATAACCAGTCCTATCTGGCCTCGCTGCGCGGGACGGCCGGCCAGGGCTATTTCGATGATCTGCGGGCCCAGGGCAATTCCGGCAACTACACCACGGCCGATGGCCTGGCCTACGGCGCCTACCTGACCAGTATTGTGAAAACCCGCCAGCCAGGGGCAGCGGGCATCGATTCGGCGGTGGTTTCGCGGCAGCGAAAGGGACCCATCGGACAATCGGAGTACGTAACGACCAAGGGCTCGCTGTCGCAGTTTGATCTGGGCTACGGCGCCAGCTACCGCGACCGGCTTTACATTGGCGTCGGGCTGGGCATTGTGAGCTCCAATTACACGTCGGTGCGCGAGTTTACTGAAACCGAATCCGACCCCAGCACGCACCTCAACAGCTACACGCTGCGCAACGTAACCAAGACCACCGGCTCCGGCCTCAACGCCCGGCTGGGCCTGATTTATCGGGTAACCGATGCCTTGCGCCTGGGTGCTTCCGCGCAGACGCCCACCTACATGCGCCTTTCGGACACCAAAAATGCCAGCATTACCACCGATTTCAGCGCCCAGGGCACGGACAATGTGCCGGCCGATCTGCCCATCGGCACAACGACGGTCGATGCCGTGCCCAATGATTACGCGTTCACGCTCACCACGCCGTTTCGGGCCAGTGGCGGGGCGGCGCTGACGCTGGGCAAGCACGGTTTCGTGACGGGCGATGTGGAATTTGTGGGCTACGGCCAGGCCCGTCTGCACAACGACGCAAACAGCGCCAAAGGGGACAGCTACTCGTTCGCCACCGAAAACACCGACATCAGAACCAACTACCAGAACACGATGAACCTGCGCTTTGGGGCCGAAGGACGTTTCGACGTGTTCCGGGTGCGGGCGGGCTACGCCCGCTACGGCGATCCGTACAAGGCGGACACGAACAACGAGCGGGTGCAGAATTTTTACACCGCCGGCCTCGGCCTGCGGCAGGGCAGTTTCTTCCTCGACGTCGCCGCCGTATACACCACGGTAAACCAGCTGTATTCGCCCTACTCGCTCTACAACGACTTGCAGCCGGTGATTAAAGTCAACACCAACCGCTACACGACCAGCCTGACGGCCGGGATCACGTTCTGATCAGCGGCTAATTCTTCGGCACCCGATTCATTAAATGAAAAAGGCTGCTCCGTTCGGGGCAGCCTTTTTCATTTAATGAACTACTGATTTATAATGACTTCGCAACCTTCACCAGGCAGGTGAGCACGGGGACCGTGCCGGGCAGGATACTCACGACCTGGATCAGGCCGGTGTAGCCCTCGGTGGTCTTAAATGCTATTACCTGATTGGCCGTCAGCGGACCGGTGCTGGTGCTGTAAGTGGCGGTGGTTGGGGCGAAGGGCTGGCCATTGGCGAAAGCGGTGTTGAAATCAGTGGTGAGGGTGGCCGCGCTGAAATCGACCGGCGTGAGCGTGGTCTGGAGCAATTTAGTCGTGCGGCGGTTGGGCCAGCGGTTGCTCGTTTGGGCGTTTTGGTAGGCCGGATCGGCCGGCGCTTCGAGCGCGATTCCGGAGGCGCGGGCCGTGCAGATCAGGTCCACCAGCTGCTGATTATTGAGCAGCGTATTCTGCTGGTTGATGACCGAATAGCGGGGCAGCAGCAGGCCGTAGCGCAGATTGAGGTAGACCCGGGCGCGGTCCAGTACCGGGTGCGGCGTGGTGGCGGTGGCGGTCGGGGGCTGCATGATGACGGTGTAACCGTGGTACAAAGCGGCCGAGTCGGGCTTGCGCACCGTGAGCTGGTAGGCGCGGGTGGCGCTCTGCTTCGCGTTGTCGGTGGCTTTGTACTGCCAGAGCTCGGTGCCGGAAGTAGCGCGCGCCGAGAATTGATTCTGGTGGAGAATATCGCCACCCCGGGGGCCGTTGGCACTGGGCGGAAGCACCAGCGTGGAATCGAGGTAGGTGATGGTCTGCTGCTCCGGGCCGGTCGTGACGTCGTAGCCGACGATAGGCACCGGGTATATAATGGGCGTCAGGCCCCGGTTGTAGGTAACGGTAACCATCAGGTGAGTGAGGGCGTTATCGTTGCCCACGGCGTAGACGCGGGTGGTGAGCGTGTCGTTGGGATTAACGACCTTATTGCTGGAAATGAGCGTGGTGGCCCCGACAAAATCGACCTGTACGGGGGCGGCCGTTTTGGTACAGGCGCCCAGCAGCACGGGCAGGAAAAGCAGCAGGAGGCGAAGGCGCATGATGCAAAGGTAGCGGGAGCCACGACCGACGCTGGTGCGGCCCGGCGGCTGTTACCTTTAACGCTTGGTTTTCTCCCTTATTTCGTCCCTGCTCCCTCGTTTTATGCGTTTTCACTTTTTTGTGCTGGCCGCGCTGCTAGCCACCAACGGCCCGGCCCTGATTCCGGGTTTCACTTCCGCCCCCGCCCTGGCGCAGCAAAAGCTGCCCCTGACGCTGGAAGACATCTGGGCCAAGCCCACTTTCCGCGCTGCCAGCGTACCGGGCTTCAACTGGATGAACGACGGGCGCTACTACTCGGCGCTGGAAGGCGGCACCCTCGTGCAACACGAAGTAACTACCGGCAAAGCCGTGCAAACCCTGGTATCGGCCGCCAATTTGCAGGCGCCCGGCGCGACCAAGCCGCTGGAAGTGGACGGGTATTCCTTCAATGCCAATGAGCAGAAAATCCTGTTCACTACGGCCACGGAGCCCATTTACCGGCACAGCGCCCGCGCCAGCTACTACGTGTTCGAGCGCGGCAGCCAGAAGCTCACGCCCCTGAGCGCCGGCGGTAAGCAGGGCTACGCCACGTTTTCGCCCGATGGCCAGCGCGTGGCTTTCACCCGCGATAACAACGTGTTCGTGACCGACCTGGCCACGATGAAGGAAACGGCCGTGACCACCAACGGCGTCAAAAACCAACTTATCAACGGCTCCACCGACTGGGTATACGAGGAAGAATTCGGCTTCGCCCAGGGCTTTTTCTGGTCGCCCGACAGCAAGCAGCTGGCCTACTACACCTTCGACGAAAGCCAGGTGCCCGAGTACGACATGCAGGAATGGGGCAGCCTCTACCCCAAAGAATACCGCTTCAAATACCCCAAGGCCGGCGAAAAAAACTCGGTGGTAAGCGTGGCAACCTACGACGTGGCCAGCGCCCGCACCGTGAAAATGGACGTCGGCCCCGAGCCCGACCAATATATTCCCCGTGTGATGTGGACGCAGGCGCCCAACACGCTCAGCATTCAGCGGCTGAACCGCCTGCAGAACAAGCTCGAAATTCTGCACGCCGATGCCCGCACCGGCAAAACCAAGGTGGTCCTGACCGACACGAACGCCGCCTACGTGGAAATCAACGACGACCTGAACTACCTGCCCGGCGGCAAGCAGTTCCTTTTCACCAGTGAAAAAGACGGCTATCAGCACCTCTACCTGCACGACATGAACGGGCAGCTGGTGCGCCAGGTCACCAAGGGCAGCTGGGAAATCAGCGCCATCAACGGCTTCGATCCCAAAAGCGGCTTCGTGTACTATACCAGCACCGAAGGCTCGGCCTTGCAGCGCCACCTCTACCGCATTAATCTGCAAGGGACGGGCAAAAAGCGCATCAGCGAGACTGGCGGTGGCACCGATGTAGTGAATATGAGCCCCGACACGAAGTATTTCCTCAACAACCACTCGGCGGCCGGCGTGCCAGCGGTGGTGAGCCTGCGCGAAGGCGCAACCGGTAAGCTGGTAAAAACACTGGAAGACAACGCCAAACTGCGCCAGACCCTGACGCAGTATGACCTGGGTAAGCTTGAATTCTTCACCTTCAAAACATCGGAAGGCGTGGAGCTGAACGCCTGGATGATCAAGCCCGCCAACTTCGACCCCGCCAAAAAATACCCCGTGCTGATGCACGTCTACGGCGGCCCCAGCTTCGGCACGAGCAGCACCCAGACGGTGCTCGATAACGCCGGCGGCGGCACCGCGCTTACCAATTACCTCTGGCACCAGATGCTGGCCGAGAAGGGCTACATCGTGGTTTCGGTCGAAAACCGGGGCACATCGGGCCGGGGCGCGGCTTTCCGCAAAGCCACCTACGCCAATCTGGGCAAGCTCGAGACCATCGATCAGGGCGAGGGCGCCAAATACCTGGCCACGCTGCCTTTCGTTGACAAAGCCCGCATCGGAATCTGGGGCTGGAGCTACGGCGGCTACATGACTTCGCTGGCCATGACCAAAAACGCGGATCTGTTCAAGATGGGCATCGCCGTGGCGCCGGTCACCAACTGGCGCTACTACGATACCGTCTACACCGAGCGCTACCTGAAAACGCCCCAGGAAAATCCCGCCGGCTACGACGAGAATTCGCCCGTGCAGTTCGCCCAGAACCTGAAAGGCAAGTTCCTGCTCGTGCACGGCACCGGCGACGACAACGTGCACTTCCAGAACTCCATCGCCTTTGTCGACGCCCTCATCAAGGCCAACAAAGACTATCAGACCCTGTACTACCCGAACCGCAACCACGGCATTGTCGGCGGCAACACCCGCCTGCACCTCTACCGCCAGATGACCAACTTCGTGCTACAGAATCTGTAGCCGCTGAGCCGTGGCGGGCCTTTCCTGCCGCGCTTAAACAAAAAAGCCCCGGCTTCCTCGCGAGGAAACCGGGGCTTTTTTGCAGCGCGGAGGCTACTTACTTGGTGCCGTGCTCTTCAGCGTGGCTCTTGCGGGCGCTCACCGCGTGATCCTTGGCGTGCTCGGTATGAGCAGCAGCGGTATGGGCGTGATGGGCGGCCTTTTCGTGGTTACCGGCTTCCTGGTGTTTGGCAGCCTCGGTGTGATGTTTGGCAGCCTCGGTGTGGTGGTTGGCGGCGTGCTTGTGGCTTTCTGCGGCTTTCTTCGACATGGGGTGGGAGTTTTGGATGGTACCAGGGTTGATACGTGAGCATTTATACGCACTCAACCAGTCCGCGTTACGAAAAACCAGGATTCTTATTTCTTCACTATAACTTCATTATCAACATTTAGCGTTTATGAAATCGCTATTTATTAGCCCCTGAAGAAAGGGAGCGACCGTAGTCGGACACTCCCTTTTTCAGACCTCAGCCGACCAGCCTAATAGGGTTTGGCCTCATGGGCAATGGCCTCGGCCTGCTGCACGGCTTTGCCATTTTTATCTTCATTGCCATTAGTGACGGACGATCCCTGGGCGGCTTGCTTCAGGCCCTCGGCCAGGCGGCGGCCCCAGTCGGCATCGCAGCGGGTGCAGAGGTCAATCATCTTGTCCTGAATGACTTTGGCGGCGTCGGCCAGCGCGCCGGTCATGTTGCTGATAAGGTCGTCGCGCTCCCAGTCTTCGTGCTGGCGGTAGCGCTCGCCGGGTTGCTGGAAGTTATTGGTGCGGTCGATGGCCTGGCGCACGAGGCGGCCTTCGTAGGCCGGCTGGTGGTCGGCGCCGACGCGGGGCGATTCTTTCAGCCCCTGCAAACTAGTGGGCTCGTAGTTGACGTGCAGGTTCTGGCCGGGCGCGGCATCGACCTGATACGTCATCTGGCCGTCGCGCTGGTTGGTGGTCACATGTTTTTTGGGCGCGTTGATGGGCAGCTGCAAATAGTTGGTTCCCACCCGGTAGCGCTGCGTATCGGAGTAGGAAAACGTGCGACCCTGGAGCATTTTGTCATCCGAAAAGTCGAGTCCATCGACCAAAACTCCGGTGCCGAAAGCCACCTGCTCGACTTCGGCAAAGTAGTTCTCGGGGTTTTTATTCAGCGTCATCATGCCCACGGGCAGATGCGGAAAGCGGTCCTCGGGCCAGATTTTGGTATCGTCCAGCGGGTCGAAGTCCAGCTCGGGGTGCTCGTCATCGCTCATCAGCTGCACGCGCAGCTCCCACTGCGGGAAATTGCCGGCTTTGATATTGTCAAACAGATCCTGGGTGGCGTGGTTAAAGTTCTTGGCCTGAATGGCTTCGGCTTCGGCCTGCCGGAGGTTTTTTACGCCTTGCAGTGGCTCCCAGTGGTATTTCACGAGCACGCCCACGCCGTCCTGGTTCACCCACTTGTAGGTGTTCACGCCCGAACCCTGCATCTGGCGGTAGTTGGCCGGGATGCCCCAGGGCGAGAACAGGAATGACACCATGTGCATGGCCTCGGGCGTGTTGCAGATGAAGTCGAAAATCCGCTCCCCGCTCTGCCGGTTGGTCACCGGATCGGGCTTTTGCGAGTGAATCAGATCCGGAAACTTGAGAGCATCCCGAATAAAAAACACCTTCAGGTTATTCCCGACCAGGTCCCAGTTGCCGTCTTCGGTATAAAATTTCACCGCGAAGCCGCGCGGGTCGCGCAGCGTTTCGGGCGAGTGACCGCCGTGGCCCACGGTGGAAAAGCGCACGAAAACCGGCGTTTCCTTCCCCGCCGTGTTAAAGAGCTTGGCCCGGGTGTACTTACCAATGGCTTCATCCCCGACTTTGCCGTACGCCTCAAACACGCCGTGGGCGCCGGCCCCCCGGGCGTGTACCACGCGCTCGGGAACCCGCTCGCGGTCGAAATGGCTGATTTTTTCCAGGAAATGATAGTTCTCCAGCGTGGCCGGGCCCCGGCTGCCGATGGTGCGCAGATTCTGGTTGTCGTAAACGGGATGGCCCTGCCGAGTGGTGAGGGTGTTGGCGTCTTCGCCGGCGGCCCGGCGACCGTCCTGGGCGCTGCCGGGACTATTCACAGCCGTGCCGTTCTCGTCGGGCTGACTGTCGGGCGTGAGGTTTTTCTCTTGCTTCATGGGTAAATGGATTAAAGAGGTGGAAAGAATAACTACGTATTTCCGCGCCAAACCGATAACGCTTCAGCGATTTTCCGGCGGGCAACCACCGCTCCGGCTAAGCTGATGCTCGGCAGCCCGGCCCCGGCGCGGTCCGGCGACCATAGCCCGCCCCACCCACCGCCGTTGCCGGGCCTTAGCCTAAGTTACCCATTTTAAAACCAATACTTTAACCGAATTGGCTACCGGCGCCGGCCCCGCACCATCCGTGCCCGCCCGAACATGTCGGGCAGCACGCGGACATCTTCAAAATCAGCCTCCCCGAGCAGAGCGGCCATTTCCGCCCCCAGCGCTTCGTTGATTTCCAGGTAAATCCCCCCGCCCGAAACGAGCAGCTCCTGACCGATTTCAACCAGGCGCCGGTAGAAGAGCAGCGGGTCGTGGTCGGGCACGAACAGGGCCGTGGCGGGCTCCCAGGCCAGCACGTTGTCGCGCATCAGCGGACGCTCGCTTTCGCGCACGTAGGGCGGGTTACTCACCAGCACGTCGAGCGTGCCGGGGGCGAGGCCGGCAGGAATATCCCGCAGAATATCAAGCTCTTGAAACGCCACGGCGGGCGCGTAGCGGGCCGCATTGCGACGGGCGACAATCAAAGCTGCGGCCGAAATATCCACCGCCAGCACCACCGATCCCGACAGGGCGCGGGCCAGTGCCAGGGCTAGACAGCCCGAGCCGGTGCCCACGTCGAGCACCCGCAGCCCGGGCCGGGCCGGCTGCTCGGCCGTGATGACGCGCACCAGCTCCTCGGTTTCAGGGCGCGGGATGAGCGTGGCTGGCGTTACCTCCAGGGCCATGCCTTCGAAATAGGCCGTGCCCAGCACGTACTGCACCGGCTCGTGGGCCAGCAGGCGGGCTTGCAGCGCCGGCACGGCGGCCAATGCTGCCGGGAGCACGGTTTCGCGGGCGGCCATGAGGCGTTGCAGCGAATCCAGACCCAGCAGGTGCTCAACGACCAGGGCGGCAATGGCCTGGGCTTCGCGCTCAGGGTAAAGGGCTTGCAGGGCCGAGGTGAGGGAAACGGTGAGTTCGCGGGTGGTCATTGGAACAAATGTAGGCTCCCGGCGTAGCTACGGGCCTACCCTCCTACCTTCGTCCCATGAAAACCGACGACGCCCTTTTCATGCGCCGCGCCCTGGAGCTGGCGCACCTGGGCACCGGCTATGCCCGCCCTAATCCCCTAGTAGGCTGCGTGGTAACCCACCAGGGCCGCATCATCGGCGAAGGCTGGCACGAGCGCCACGGGCAGGCCCACGCCGAGGTGAACGCGCTGGCCGCCGTCGCCGATCAGTCGCTGCTGAAAAAAGCCCGCGTGTACGTAACGCTCGAACCCTGCGCCCACCACGGCAAAACGCCGCCCTGCGCCGACCTGCTCATCGCCAAAGGCGTACCCGAAGTAGTGATCTGCAACGACGACCCCTTTCCCCTCGTGGCCGGGCGCGGCCTGGAAAAGCTCCGGGCGGCCGGCATTCAGGTCGAAACCGGCCTGCTGGGCACCGAGGGCCGCTGGCTCAATCGACGCTTCTTCACTTTTCACGAAAAGAAACGGCCCTATCTGGTCCTGAAATGGGCGGAAACGGCCGACGGATTTCTGGCCGGGCGCTATTTCCAGCCGGTGCAGATCAGCAGTCCCCAGGCCGGCCTGCTCACCCACCAGTGGCGGGCCGAGGAACAGGCCATCCTGGTGGGCACCCGCACGGCCCTGCACGATAACCCCCGCCTGAACGTGCGCGACTGGAGCGGCCCCCAGCCCACGCGCCTCGTCATCGACAAAAACCTGAGCCTGCCGCTCACCCACCACCTGCTCGATGGCTCGCAGGCGACCCTCATTTACACCTACCGCCAGCCCCACCACGCCACTAATCTCGACCACGTAATGCTGTCCGAGGCCGACGACCTTATTCCGCAGGTGCTCGCCGATCTCTACCAGCGCCAGGTGCAGTCGGTGCTGGTCGAGGGCGGTCCCACGGTGCTGAATGCGCTGCTCAGCGCCGGCCTGTGGGACGAGATCCGCGTGTTTCGCGCGCCGCTGAAGCTGCACCAGGGCATTGCCGCCCCGCGCCTGGGCCTGAGCAACTTGCACAGCCGGAACGCCGTGGGGCCCGACGAGCTGTTCTGGTACGTGAACCACTAAGCCTTCCGGCCACGTTTTCTTTTTTCTGCACTATTCGATTTCCAATCCATGGCCGAAACTCTCGCCCTCGACACCACCCTGACCAAAGCCGCGCAATACCAGCAGCTCCTCCCCCAGATCGTTGCCCTGACGAGCGACGAGCCCGACCAGACCGCCAATCTGGCCAATACGGCCGCCGCCCTGCGGCAGGGTTTCGGCTTTTTCTGGGTCGGCTTTTACCTGGTGAAAGGCGATGAACTGGTGCTCGGGCCATTTCAGGGGCCCATTGCCTGCACGCGGATCCGCCACGGCCGGGGCGTGTGCGGCGCCAGCTGGGCACGGGCCCAAACGCTGCTCGTGCCCGACGTGGAAGCCTTTCCCGGCCACATCGCGTGCAGCAGCGAGTCGAAATCAGAAATTGTGGTGCCGATTTTCAAAAACGGGCAGGTCGTAGCCGTGCTCGATGTGGACAGCGACCAGCTCAACGACTTCGACCACGACGATCAGGCCGCGCTGGAGCAACTAATGGAACTGGCGGCCCGGTGGTTCTAATGCCGGACTGATACCTTCGGATCTTTCCTCCCTTCTTCCCATGAAAAAGCACTTCTACGCCCTCGGCGACTGGCGCCGCAACGTCCTCCTGCTGGCCGCCGCCGGCAGCCTCGGCCTCACGCTCCCCGCTTGCTCCGACGAAGAGAGCCGGAACGAAAACACCACCCGCACCAATCAGAATAACGGCGCCGATGGCAGCTGGGGCGGCAAAACCTATAGCCAGGGCGTCATCACGGAAATGATCGAGGTGAAGCCCGGCGAGTGGAAAATCACTGCCGAGCGCCCCGCCGGCAAGGAAAAGGTCGCGGCCGTGCTACATCATTTCGATGGCAAAGTCGATACCCTGCAAGGCCAGGCCCTCCAACGTCAGATGCAGGACTACAGCCGCCAGAATCCCGAAAACCACGCCCAGGGCTCGGGCCTGATGAACGTGCTGATGTGGAGCGGCATCGGCTTCATGGCCGGGCGCTACATGACGCCCAACGCCGGCTACTACGCCAACCCCGGCGTGATGCAGCGCAACCAGGACTGGCGCAGTAACCTCACCCGCGAGCGCCAGACCGAAGGCCGGGGCTTCTACGGCAGCGGCTTCAGCGGCGGCCGCACCTCCCCCAACGCCGGCATCCAGGAAAGCCCGTCGACGGTGCGCTCGTCGCCGCGCCCCAGTTTCCGCAGCAGCGCCCCCGCCGGGCGCAGCAGTGGTTTCGGCAGCCGCGGCGGCTTCCGGGGCTTCGGGGGCTGAGGATTTTTATCCATTGTCCACCCGACGGCCATTTTGCTTCGCGATTCTTTCGCGCTGATTTTCAATTTAAAAGATCTTTTTCTATCAATTAATGATAAGCCTCCTTCCTCTCGCCGGCGATGTTTCACCGGCCGTGCGCGCGCTGGGCTGGGACTGGGCAATTGAAGACGCCTGCCAGAATTACGTCGCCCGCGAGGCCGTACAGCTGCCCGAGGGCGAGGCCGAAACCTTGCTCCAGGCGGCGGATCTGCTTTATGATATGCTGGTGCAGGCCATCCCCGACCCTATTCCCGACGATTTCCTCGAGCAGTTCGCCATTCCGGCCAACCTCTGGGCCGCCGTCCGTCACTCCTGGAACGACGAGCGCCACTGGCACCTCTACGGCCGCTTCGACCTGGCCGCCACGGCCGACGGCCCCAAGCTCCTGGAATTTAACGCCGACACCGCCACCAGCTTACCCGAGACGGCCGTCGTGCAATGGGCCAGCCTGATCGCTGCCGGCCAGTCGGGCGAGGACCGCCAGACCAACGGCGTCTTCGAAGGGCTCGAGGATCAGTTTCGCCACTGGCGCGGCCTCAACAACGACCTGACCACCACCCTGCTGCTGGCCTACCTGCCCGACAGCGCCGAGGATGCCGCCAACTGCGCCGTGCTGGCCGAAGCCGCCCGCACGGCGGGCTTCACGGCCATCCACACGTGCCCCATCGACGACGTGCGCGTATCGGTGCAGGGCGAAGACCGGGGCGTCTGGGCCGAGAGCAGCCCCGGGCAATGGCAGAAATTCGATTTCTTCTTCAAGCTGGTGCCCTGGGAGATTCTGGCCGACGAAGAGCCCGAACTCACCGCCGACCTGACGGACCTGCTACTCACCCGCGATGTCATCATTGCCAATCCGGCTTACAGCCTGCTTTTCCAGAGCAAGGCCCTGCTGGCCCGGCTCTGGGACGTTTTTCCGCACCACCCGCTGCTGCTCGAAGCCGGTTTGCAGCCGCTGGCCGGTCACTGCGTCCGCAAGCCATTTTTTGGCCGCGAAGGCCAGAACGTCACCGAGATCGCGCCCGATGGCCGCCCCGGCGCCGAGGTTGCGGGCGAATTCGCGCAGCAACCCCAGCTTTATCAACGCTGGGCCGAGCTGCCGACCGATGCGCAAGGGCGCCGCTATCAGGCCGGCGTCTTCTGGGCCGGCGAGGCCTGCTCCATTGGCTTCCGGCGCGATGCGGGACTGATTACGAATTTATCGGAATTCGTGCCGCACATTCTGGTTGAAGGGGCGCGGTAAATTCTCGTACAAAGCCAATCCTATTTAATGTAAAAAGCCCGCATATGCGGGCTTTTTCCATTTAATAGGATTGGCTTTGTACAAAATTGAACGAGGTGTTCGGACGCCAGATGAGCATGACGCCGTTTTATTGCATAATTAATTTAGAACAACCCTTCAAACAGCTTTAACTTGCTAAACAGCTTTATGTTGATAATCAGACTTTCAGCTGACAAATGACGGTTTCGCCGCCTTTCACTTTCTGGCCCAGCGTCACTTTTACTTCGGTGTCCATGGGCACGTAGACGTCCACCCGCGAGCCGAATTTGATGAAGCCGAACTCCTCACCCTGGCTCACTTCGTCGCCCTCGTTTACGTACCAGACGATGCGGCGGGCCATGGCTCCGGCAATCTGCCGGAACAGCACCAGCGGGCCGGCGTCGCTTTCCACTACCACAGTGGTCCGCTCGTTCTGGGTGCTGCTTTTGGGGTGCCAGGCCACCAGGTAGTTGCCCGGGTGATATTTGAAATACTTCACCAGCCCCGAAATAGGGTTGCGGGTCACATGCACGTTGATGGGCGACATGAAGATGCTGATCTGCTTGCGCATATCATCAAAATATTCGGGCTCGTACACTTCCTCGATCACGACTACTTTGCCGTCGGCGGGCGCCAGCAGCAGGTCTTCGTGGGTGAAGAGGTGGCGGAACGGACTGCGGAAAAATTGCAGAATCAACAAAAAGACGATGACCGTAGCTCCGGCAAAAAGCCGGTTGACCAGATCTCCCCCCTTATTTAATTGAAATACCAGCAGGTTGAGCGCCAGCAAAACCAGCAGCGTAACGAACAGAATGCGTCTTCCTTCTTTGTGAATCTTCATAATCGCTGATTTTCGCTGATTTACCGGGGTTTCGCCGATTTCGGCGCGGTCAATCGACGCAACAAGGGAGCCGGCGGGAGTAGTGGCCGGACCGGGCCGGGCAAATTACGTCCGGAAATAGAAACGGCACCGGCCAAACGGCCCGTGCCCTTTCCACAACAACAAAATAAGCGGCCCGCCGGCGATTCAATCCCCGATCATTTTTCTTCCGGTCCGCCTTTTTTTCGCCCCCGGCCAGTACGCACCAAGAGCTATATAAAGGTTAATCATCAGCCTTTTAGAAGCCGCCGCGGTACTTGTAGGTCTGGGCCACTTTGTCGATGGCCACCACGTAGGCCGCAATGCGCATCGGCACGTTGTATTTCTGGCTGGTTTCGTACACTTTCTCGAAAGCATCGTTCATGATGCGGTCGGCGCGCTCGGTCACCATGTCTAGGCTCCACTTGAAGCCCTGCTTATTCTGCACCCACTCGAAATACGAGACGGTCACCCCACCCGAATTGGCCAGGATATCGGGCACCACCATAATGCCTTTTTCATTGATGATCGGGTCGGCCGAGGCTGAGGTGGGGCCGTTGGCGCCTTCCACGATGAGCTTGGCTTTAATGTCGTGGGCGTTGTGCTCGGTGATGACATCTTCCACGGCGGCGGGCACGAGCACGTCCACGTCGGAGGTCAGCAGGTCGTTCGGGTCCATCGGCGTGGCGCCGGCGAAGCCTTCCAGCCGGCCGTTGTGGGCGTTTTTGTAGATAATGGCATCGTCGATATTGATGCCGTTCTCATTCCAGTAGGCGCCGGAAATATCGGAAACCCCTTTGATTTTGACGCCCTGTCCGTGCAGCAACACGGCGGCCCAGGAGCCGACGTTGCCGAAGCCCTGTACGGCGGCCGAAACTTCGGTCGGCTTCAGGCCCAGCTTTTTGAGGGCGGCGAGGGCAGAAACCATCACCCCGCGGCCGGTGGCTTCGGTGCGGCCCAGCGAGCCGCCCATAACCAGCGGCTTGCCGGTCACCACGGCCGGCGAGGTGGCGCCCACCGTTTTGGAAAACTCGTCCATCAGCCACGCCATCTCGCGGGGGCCGGTACCCATGTCGGGCGCCGGAATGTCGCGGTCGGGGCCAAATACGTCTTTCAGCGCCAGCGTGTAGCTGCGGGTCATGCGCTCAATTTCGCCGGCGCTCATCGTGGTCGGATCGCAGATGATGCCGCCTTTGGCGCCACCGTAGGGAATATCGACCACGGCGCATTTCCAGGTCATCCAGGCCGCGAGGGCTTTTACTTCGTCGAGGTGAACATTGATATCGTAGCGAATACCGCCTTTGCTGGGCCCCAGGATGGTGTTGTGAATCACCCGGTAGCCTTCAAAAACGTGGATTTTACCGTCGTCCATCGTCACCGGAATGTTGACGATGATCTGTTTGTCGGGAGCCTTGAGGACGTTGTAGGTTGCTTCGTCGAGCCCGAGGATTTCGGCCGCGATGTTGAAGCGGGACATCATCGATTCGAGCGGGTTCTCGCGGTCCGTTATCGGGGCCGGCTCTTTGTAGACGGTATGGTGTACCATTCGGAAAAGGATAAAAAATGTTGGGTGGGAGTGTGGGTACGGTTTAGGGCCGCAAAGGTATTGCTATTTGCCAGGATTGCGGGTAATAAGCGGCCGCAATCGTTTGTAATTTCTTTGGCCCACCCATTTCTTACCACCCCGGAAGACCCGCCCGCCCGTCCGGACGTTGATTTCCAAGAACCAAAAATCCTACCCCGCCAGCAGCTGCAGCAGCGCCAGCACCGGCAGCACCAGCAAAAAAGCGTCGAAGCGGTCCAGCATTCCGCCGTGGCCGGGCAGCAGGCTACCCGAATCCTTTACGCCCACGCTGCGCTTGAGCAGCGACTCGGCCAGATCGCCCAGGGGGGCGAAAACGGCCACCACGCCGGCCGCCACCAGCCGGTGCGCCAGCGAAATATCGGGCAGCATAAATTGCAGCGCCCAGCCAATGGCGAGCGTCAGCAGGAAGCCGCCAAACCAGCCTTCCCAGGTTTTACCGGGGGAGATGGCGGGCGCCAGCTTACGCCGGCCGAAGGTGCGCCCGGCGGCGTACGCGCCGATATCGGACGCCCAGATGAGAAAGAGCAGCGCCACAATACGGCGCGGATCGTAGCCCGCGCTCCCCTGGGCCAGCAGCGCGAGCAGCGCCATGGGCACGCTGATGTAGAAGATGCCGATCAGCGCGGCGCCCGCGTTGCCGAACGGGCTGGGGTAGCGGGGCCAGACCAGCATTTCGCGCAGCAGCAGAACAACCGGCACCAGCACGGCCAGCCCGGTCCAAAGCAGCCGCAGGTACAAGCCGTTGATGGCCCGTAGGAAAGTGTCCAACGCCGAGGCCGAATCGCCGCTGAGCCCGTAGCCGGTGTGCGCAAACCAAAACGTACCCGAGAAAACCAGCAGGCTCACGCCCAGGCCCAGGCCCACGGGTGGATGAACCCCGCCGGCCCGCATCAGCCGGTAGAATTCCCACAGCATCACGGCTTGCAGGGCGCCGAAGAACAGGGCGAACGTCCAGGCGCTGAACCAGACGCAGCCCAGCAGCAGAGCAGCACCAGTTGCCCCGTAGATAATCCGCAGCCGCAGATTGCTCGGGCCGGACTCGTCGGCGGGCGTTTGGGGGGCGGGGGAATTAATCGGGGAAGTAGAGTCAGCCAATGCGAAAAGATTAGGGGAAACGATTGGGAACAAGGTTACGACTGCGGCGCCGGGCCGGGCCGGGCGACGCCGGCGCGGCTCAGGGTGAGCATTTGCGTGGGGCCGGCGGCGAGCCGCATCCGCTGGTGCAGGAAATAAAGCAGACCGGCCGTGAGCAGCACCGACGGAATGACCAGCCCCAGGGGCAGCGCCTGATTGGAATCGGGATCGAACCCCCAGCCGAAGCGGCCGTGCTGGGCGAGGTAAATCAGCAGGAGCTGAAAGGCATTCTGAGTGAAATGCGCGGCCATCGACACCAGAATATTCCCGCTCCAGAGGTACAGATACCCCAGCACCAGCCCCAGCAGAAAGCGCGGCACAAACCCAAAAAACTGGAAGTGAATGGCGCTGAAAATGGCCGCCCCCAGCCACACGCCAACGTGCGGCGAAAACCAGCGCACCAGATTTTTCTGGATCACGCCCCGGAAAACCAGCTCCTCGCTCACGGCCGGCACCAGGGCGATGACTACGGTTGCCACCACAAACCGGCCCGTGGAGTTGAAGGTGGTCAGAAACTTGGTCAGGCCCTGAGCCCGGTCTTCACTGGCCCGCGCCCAGAGCTCGAACCCGTGCAGGGAACCCGGAAAATGCACGCCCGCATTCCAGGCAATGACGCCGGACATGGCGGGCATGATCACGATAATGAGCGCGCCCGCTGCCAGCAGCCACCAGCCCGTGCCCAGCCGGCGGGGATTAAAATACGCGGCCCAGCCGTAGCCCAGGGTAGAAGCCAGGGCCAGCGCCCCGCCCGTGCCGGCGCAGAACAGGATCACGCCCTGGGCCATCATCAGCAGGCCCCAGCCCTGCGGATAGGCGGCGGGGTAAGTCATGACCTTGCTGATTTGATCGGGGCGCACATTGAACCCCAGCCGGGCCCAGGCAAAAAGCACCGCGTAGCCCACGCAACCGCCCGCCACCATCAGCGCCAGGAGCAACAATACCTGGAGGCCCGGGTGCAGGGCGCGGGGCGGGAAACCTTTCATAGGGGGGAGCAAGTTGCGGAAGGGCGTAAATTTGCGTAAAATCTGGTGATTTCGGCGGAAAGACGCCGCGCCCGGAATCTGAATTAAGCTGACTAATCCGATAACTCCGTGGTTTTAATAGGTAATATTCAACTGCCCGACTTCCCGCTCCTGCTCGCCCCGATGGAGGACGTGAGCGATCCGCCCTTCCGCGCCGTGTGCAAGGCCAACGGCGCGGATCTGATGTATACCGAATTTATTTCTTCGGAAGGGCTGATCCGGGCCGCCGCCAAGAGCCGCAAGAAGCTCGACGTATTCGACTACGAGCGGCCCATTGGCATTCAGCTCTTCGGCTCCGATGTGGAGACGATGGGCGAATGCGCGGCCATCAGCACCGAGGCCGGGCCCGATCTGATCGACATCAACTACGGCTGCCCGGTGAAGCAGGTGGCCTGCCGGGGCGCGGGCGCAGCCCTGCTGCGCGATATTCCGAAAATGGTGGAGATGACGGCCGCCGTCATCCGCCACACCCACCTGCCCGTGACCGTGAAAACCCGCCTGGGCTGGGACGAGAGCACCAAAAACGTGGAGGACGTGGCCGAGCGCCTCCAGGATATCGGCATCGCCGCCCTCACCGTGCACGGCCGCACCCGCGTGCAGCTCTACAAGGGCGAGGCCGACTGGAGCCTGATTGCCCGCATCAAAAATAACCCGCGCATTCACATTCCCATCTTCGGCAATGGCGATATTACGACGCCCGAAAAGGCCGTTGAATACAAAAACCGCTACGGCGTGGATGGCGTGATGGTGGGCCGGGCCAGCATCGGCTACCCCTGGATTTTCCGCGAAATCAAGCACTTCGCGGCCACCGGCGAGCACCTGGCCCCGCCCACGCTGGAGGAGCGCGTGGCCATGTGCCAGATGCACTTCGATAAAAGCGTGGAGTGGAAAGGCCCGCGCGTGGGCATCTTCGAGATGCGCCGCCACTACGCCCACTACTTCCGCGGCCTGGAAGGCGCCAAAGCCTGGCGCACCCGGCTGGTCGACGCCGAATCGCCGGAAGCTGTGCTGGATATTCTGGCCGAGGTAGCCGCCAGCGATGCTATTTTGGTGGGGTAGGCGGCGGCTAAGAAAAAGTCAAAAAATCTGTCATCCTTAATCTGGCGTCCGCTTGCGAAGGATGACAAATGTTCTAAAAACAACTTGCTGAGCAGCTTTAGGAACGGACCAATTGACACCCCATTACCCCATTAAATGATTCCGATTTACGACCAAAAGTCCCGCGTTAAAATTCTGGTGGCGGTGCTGGCCCTGATTATCGGGGCGGCCACCGTCATCTACACCAATTTGCTGGTGCAGCGGGTGTCGGAGCGGGAGCAACAGCAGATTCAGCTGTATGCCAAGGCGCAGGAGTTTATCATCAACTCGGAATCGGAGTCGAATACGTTCGTTTTCAGCGAGATCATTAATGCTAATGCCACGATTCCGGTCATCCTGAGCGATGGCAAGAATATTCTCGGCACTAAAAATATCGACATCCCGAATCACCTCTCCGCCGCCGATTCGGTGACGCTCATCAACAGCGAGCTGCTGCTCATGAAGCAGCAGCACCTGCCCATCGTGGTGAAGTTCGGGGCGGGGCAGAACAACTATATCTACTACCGCGACTCGCAGCTGTTGCGGCAGCTGCGGACTTATCCGCTGGTGCAATTGGTGGTGATTGCCTGCCTGGGCATCATCGCCTACTTCGCGTTCAGCTCCTCGCGCCGGGCCGAGCAAAACCGCGTTTGGGTGGGTCTGGCCAAGGAAACCGCCCACCAGCTCGGCACGCCGCTCAGCAGCCTGGTAGGCTGGCAGAATTACCTGCGCGACTCCGAGCGGTTTCGCGACGAGCCCATTATTGAGGAGCTGGGCAAGGATATCCGGCGGCTCGAAATCATCACCGAGCGGTTCAGCAATATCGGCTCGGTACCGGTGCTGAAGGATGAAAACCTGATGCAGGTCACCCGCAACGCCATCGAATATCTGCAAAGCCGGGTGTCGAAGAAAGTGGTGTTTACTATTGAGTCCGACCTGCCGCGCGACACACCCGCCCGGGTCAACGTACCGCTGTTTGACTGGGTGGTGGAAAATATCTGCAAAAACGCCGTGGATGCCATGGAAGGGCGCGGGGCCATCACCCTGCATCTGCGGCGGGTGCGCACCCGCCGCACTTGGTACCGGCGCGGCGCCCCGCCCCGCCAGGTGGCCGTGGACATCACCGACACCGGCCGGGGCATTCCCAAAAACAAGCTCGAAAGCGTCTTCATGCCCGGCTACACCACCAAGAAGCGCGGCTGGGGCCTGGGTTTAGCGCTTGCCCGACGCATTATCGAGAATTACCACGAAGGCAAGCTATTCGTGAAATGGAGCGAAACCGGCCGCGGCACTACGTTCCGCATCGTACTGAACCAGTGAGCATTCAATGCTACCGATTGGTAATTTCCACGTAGGCGTTGCCCGTGACGGGCTGGCCCTTGTGGGTGCCCGTGACCCGGCACATGCCTTCCCAATAGTAAATATTCAGGACTTTAAACAGCCGCAGGCCCAGCTCCTGATTCGGCACCAGGGGCGTCACGGTCAGGTCGTAGCCCTGGCCGGGCACGGTGAGGTGCCAGGTGGCGGGATACTTCTTTTTCGATTTGGCGCTGGTCCAGTACGTGAGCGGGTCAAGCTTGAAATCGGTTTCGGCGAGGTGCAGGTTTTCGCCCCGGGCGCCAAAATGTGAGCCGCCGGCGATGTGCTGGCCGGTTTTGGAATCGTGCACGGTGTAGAGCATGAGCTCCTCCTGGGGCTCGTCCATTTGCAGGCTGAGCCAGTCCCAGGCCACTGATTTTTTATTCACGCCCCCGCAGTTCCACTGCCGGTCGTACCAGAGCTCGCCCGTGACCTGATGAACCTGGCCGCCCACCTCGATGGTGCCCGTGGTGGTCAGGCGCGGGTAGGAATAGTAGCCCGCCTGGGCCAGGGGGCCGTACTGCTCGTAGCCGGTGCCGCCGTGCAGCAGCACAGACTTGGCGGGCACGGTAGTCAGGTTGATGGCCTGGCCGGCGGGCGCGCTCATGCGGGCGCGCAGCTCGTAGCGGCCTTCCTGCCCGGTGAGGGTCCAGGTCTGGGCGGCTTTGGGCTGGCTCAGGTTGATGGGCAACGCGGCGGTGAGGGGCTGGGGCAGCCGGCCGAGCTGGTAGTCGTAGTGAAACTGCTGGGTCTGCGGGTCGGTCAGGGCGAAGTTCACCATCTGGTAATCCTTTTTGCCATCGGGGTTGAAGTGGAAGAAAACGTACTCCACACCGAAGGTCTGGCCGGTCGTCACGTCTTTCAGGTGGCCGGTGAGGTACCACCACTCCAGCGAATTCTGGGGGTGCGGGGCTTCTTCCTGCGGCAGCTCGGCGCGGCCGGGGTAGCGGTCATTTTTGGTCGTGGGCTTGAAGGGAATGCAGGCCGTAGCGAGCAGAAAAACCAGGGCAAAACGCAGAACTCTCATACTTTCCCACAAGGCACGGGCGGGGCGAAAGGTTTGGTCGGGGCGGGTTTTGCTGCCCCCGACCGACGTCGGCCGGCGGGACGTAAGCGCCGGGATTTCGGCAGCAGATAATAGAATGGATCAACCCCGAACATGACGCATCCCCCTGATTATGGGTCACCGACGGTAATCGGGCGGGACTGGCCACCCGGCCGGGCACCCCGCCCCCCGCATTATGTTTTATCTTTTCGCCCCCAAACCTGCTTTCCGTCCCTGCATGAGTTCCGAGAAGTCCCTGTTCCGCCGCAAAACCATTGCGGCCATCCT
>JAYWCH010000189.1:0-5525 GCA_043780755.1 Hymenobacter sp. | reverse complement strand
TTAACGAGTTCAATTCAATTCTACGTTTGTAAATCTTCTCGCTCCCATTGCTGGAACCGAAAATTACCTTTGTTTTTTCCAGACATTCAAAGAACGAGTATCATTTCCAATTGAAATGACCGTGTGGCCAACAGGCCGGGAAACTTAAAACCTCATCAAGAGCGTTGCAGCACCGTTTCTTTCGATTTGGGAGTGCAAAGGTACGAGGATTCTTTTACCAAACAAGCGAAACAGAAAATAAGTTAGGGCTCTTAGGCTTGGCAGTGGTGGCTTTGCTTTCGATTAAAGCGTAGCGGGCTGCAAAGGTAAAGCGATTTCTCTATTTATCAAGCTTTGCAGCAGAAAAAAAGCAGGTCCTTATTGCCCTGAGATCGTTTCACTTCCGGTTGAGGAGAATCGGGGTGCAAAGGTAACGAAGCTTTCGATCAAAACAAGCAGGTGACAGCATTTCTTTTTGAGCCGCCGTTTCGGTGCCCGCCTCCGTTCGATTTGGGAGTGCAAAAGTAGGGACAAGCCTTGGTCCCTGCAAGCCCGGCGGCACTATTTCCCTCTGAATAAGTTGAAACAGGTGCGCGGGAAGGGACACCCGGGGGCTGATCGCATTCGCTTTCAGCCGCTTATCAGGGCAACTAATTTGAGAGGTTTCTAGCGAATGAGCTCGGGGTTGAAGAACTCGGTCAGGTTGGGACGGGTGCGGCGGGGCCGCTGGGCCTCGTATTGCTGGATTAACTGGCCGAGCTGGGCCAGAAACGGGAGGCCGATGCTGTCGTATTCGTAAATCCCGTCATTGAGAATGCCGTCTTTATTGACGTAGAGAACGGCACTGAGCAGGAATTCGGACTGGTGAAGGGAATCGGCGAAGTAGGCGACATCGGCCAGGTAGCCGTGCGACATACCAACAATGTTATAAATATGGAGGGCCGACTGCCGGGGAAGCTCCGGCCGCCGGCCGTAATAGAGGTATTTTTTGTAGGCGTCGAAGTAGCGGGCGGGCGCGTAGGCCTGAAAACCGGACTCGTGCGGGGTAGAGTGGAGGTAGCGACGCAGGAACGCATAATCCGGCGCCGTGAGATTAAGACGTTGGCCGAAGGGGACGGCGGCCGGGAAGAGGATACTTTGGAGCAGGGCCGTGATATCAGCCAGCGGCAGGTGATTGGCGGTGGTAAAGTCGTAGGGTTCGTGAATAGTACGGCGGCCTATTTGGTAGGCACTGCCTTTGAGGACGCGGCCTAGGGGACTGGCATAGGGCAAGGGATTAACTTTTGCCGACTCCTTATATATTGTGTCGCCTTGCTGGTTGTGGAAACTGATGGGGTTGGTGTAGCGGTTGGCGGCAGTGTCGCAGGGCGCGAACCGGCGGGTGATGCGAACATTGGGATGACCGAGCTGGACAAGGCGATCGTTGAGCGGGCGCTGACCGAGAAATTCGTAGAGTCGGTTGTAGGCTGCGTTGTCGCTTACCAGGAGCATCCGTTTGATGTAATTGCCGACGGTAGCCGTCTGGTCGGAGTCAACGGGCGCGGCAAACGGGACGGGAGTCTGGCAACGGTAAGCAGTGCCAGTAG
This sequence comes from Hymenobacter sp., assembly GCA_043780755.1. GTDB lineage: Bacteria > Bacteroidota > Bacteroidia > Cytophagales > Hymenobacteraceae > Hymenobacter. Next base: position 3,960 of record JAYWCH010000189.1, on the reverse strand, counting down.
CCATAATGGTGCGGCGGTTAATCGTAGTCTTGCGTAGCCGGTTGAGCTTTTCGAGCGAAAGGACGACTACCGGCAGCTTAACCAGACTGGCGGGGTTGAAATATTGAGTCGGATTGAGGTGGTAGGTGTGGGGAATGAACGTGGGCCGGTTCTGGGCATCGCGGTTGATTTGGGTGTAGATAATCTGCAGCTCGTAGGTTTCGGGATGAGCAAGAACCAGGGCCAGGGCGGGATTGGTATGGAGCAGGCTATCGAGTAAGGGGGAATCCGTATCCGCTTTTTCCATCCCCGGGGCGAGCGGTAGTCGGCGCACGCGGGCCGGATGATGCGGGATCGCGGCCAGGGTAGTCAGGGCCAGGATTACCAGGGTAGCGATCACACCTATTATACAGGTGCGGGGAGCTGGGTGAAAAGCGGGGAGTTTCATGGTTGAGCTAAAAAGCAAAAGGGCCGTGATGTTGCCACCACGGCCCCGGGAGGCGGTTTTTATTGAGCAGCTAATTGGCCAGGGGGACGAGCCGGCGGGCCAGGAGCAGATTGGAGTCGGTTTGCCGCCAGTTGTAGCCGGTACCGAAGGGCAACGGGCGGGGCCGGGGCAGCGAATCAGCATAGGCGGCGGTGAGCTCGGGCTGGTAGTGCTTGGCAAAAAGATCGATCGGGCGCTTGTAGGCCCCGTAGTAATTGAACTGCCAGGCGCCTTTTTGGAAGTACTTCATGGCGATGCCGGAATCGTCCTGCAAAATGTAGCGACTGCGACGCAGCACCAGGGCGCGGACTTCGCTGAAGTAGACTTTGTGCATTAAGTAAGTGGCCGACTTCACGTAAGTAGTCAGCGGGCCGAGCGAACGCACGAACTGCAGCGGCGCAGGGCGGGTATTCAGGCCGTGATTGCTGAGATCGGTTGAGAAATAATAGACGGTTTTAGCCTGACCATCAGGACCGCGCAGCTTCATTTCGACGCCGGGGATCGATTTGGGGTGCGCAGCGCGGGCGGTGTCGGCGGGCGCCGCGGTGAGCCGGCCGCTGGAATCGAGCTGCACGGGTCGAATGGCGGTGATCTGATTGCCGGTGCGGGTGGCGAAGAGCATCATGAGCGGCAGGGCGCCATCAAGCTCCACCGATTTCAGGTCAACGGCCATGTCGTTGGTGCGGAAAAAACTGAAGTTGAGCACCGACCAGAGCGAGGCTTTGACGGCAGCGAACAGCCGGGGGTTTTCCAGCGATGTGCGGGCGGGGACGCTGCCCACGGGCTCCAGTCCCATCAGCACGTAGGTTTGACTGGTGGGGAACATCGTGAAGACGTTCAGAAAATCGGGGCCGCTGAACGGGTAGAAGATGGTGGGGCTGCTGCGGTGCACGACCGCCAGCTCGGTGCCGGCCCATTTGGTCATGCGGGTGGTGTGGGTGGCCCGGTATTTTGCCCAGCTTTTATCCTGGTCTTTGGCGAAAGCCTGCCAGGCGGGCTGCTGGGCGAGGGGCGATAATTTACTGTGCCGGCTAGGCGGCAGACCGCCGAGAAAACCGGCCACGTCCTGGGCGTAAGCCGTATCGGGTGCGGCGAGGGCACCGGGGCGCGGGGCGGCGGCCGAATCAGCGCCGCCGGGGGTTGCCGGGGCTTTCGGAGTGGTGACCGGGACCTTAGTAACTGATTCGGTTTTGGTCGTTGATTCCGAGCAGGCGGTGAGCAGAAGAAGCGCGGCTGGCAGGAACCGGAGCGCAGCGGAACGGAAGGACATTATATATAAGCTGTAAAGAGACGGATCCAGGATAGCTAAAGGCCGCACGGAGACCGCAAGGTACGCCAAGGCCTTAAGCCTGAATACTCGTGACGACCGGAACACGACGCATTACCAGGAAATAAACCAGTAGACCGACACCCAGCGTAGCCAGACCATAGAGCGATTCGGTGGGTTTATCGCGCAGGATAAAGGCCAGCGTCCAACCGCTCAGACCCAGAAATAGCAGCGGTGTGACGGGATAGCCCCACGCCCGGTACGGACGCGGCAAGTCCGGCTGGCGCCACCTAAGGATGAATAGCCCCAGCACCGTAAGGAAGGTAAACAGGTTCAATATAAAGCCGGCGTAGACCAGCACTTGCTTAAAATCTGGCTTCAGAACGAAGGCCAGGGTGATGGCCGTTTGCAACAGCAGCGCCCGCACGGGAATACCCGCGCGGCTGCGGGGCGCCAGCCAGCGCAGGGCGGGGATGTCCTCCCCCATCGTTTGCACAATGCGGGGGCCGGCAAAAATCATCGAGCTGATGGTGGAAACGAGCAGGGCCGCAATGACGCCGCCCATCAGGCGGCCGCCGAGGGGACCGAAAAGGGAGGTGGCCGCGACGAAACCCACTTCAACCTGCCCCTTCAAACCAGCCAGTGGTGTGGACCGCAGAAAAACGTAATTCAGCCCTACATATAATAGGAGCACAATGGCGGTGCCGGCCAGCAAAATGCGAGAGAGGTTGCGCTGGGGGTTTTCAATCTCGCCGGTGAGGTACACGGCGGCGTTCCAGCCGGAGTAGGCGTAGCTGACATACACCAGTGAAACGGCAAAAGCCGGACTGAGCAGCGCCCGCCAGCCCCCGGCATCCGGAACGAAGCTGAGCGACTGACCCTCCCCCATCACCATGCCCGCGCCGATGAACACGATCAGCACGGCCACTTTCACGGCGGTGATGATGATTTGCAGGCGGCTACCGACGCGGGCGCTGCTGCCGTGCACGAGAGTCAGGATTAAGACCACCGCCACCGATAACCAGGTTGCGTGCAGGGCCGGCCAGACCCGTTTGGCGTATTCGCCCAGCGCCAGCGCGGCCAGCGCTGTCGGGGCCGCGAAGCCGACCGTGGCCGATACCCAGCCCGACAAAAAGCCCAGGGCCGGGTGATAAATCTGACTCAGGTAATGATACTCGCCCCCCGAGCGGGGCATGGCCGAGGCCAGTTCCCCGTAGCACACGGCGCCGCACAGGGCAATGAGCCCGCCCACCAGCCACAGCATCAGCAGCGCGAAGCCGCTCTGGATCCCCAGCACCTGAAAGCCAAGGCTGGTGAAGACGCCCGTGCCCACCATATTGGCAATGACAATGGCCGCGCCCGTTAAAAAGGTAATCCGGTAGGGCTTGAAGGAAGTTCGGGACATGGCGCAAAGATGCAAACCACGCCGTAATACCACTCCGGCCGGGCGGTTTAGCTCCTGATTACCTGCAATCCACTATTCCGCGCTGATTGCTTTAGGCTTTTTGTAGATGGGCACGGTGCTGCACGGCTCGCCGTACATGATGCTGGCGGCTACGGGGAGCAGCTTTTGCATGATGGCTACGTAGGCGAACGTGGGCACGGGCACCGTCCCGCAGCCTTTCACCACTACCTTGGCGTCGCGGTATTCTTCGGCGTCGAGGCCGGCGATGGCCTCCTGAAACAGGGCTTGCTCCAGCGCATCGAGGTTGCCAAAAACGTAGCGGTGGGCGTGATTCTGGAGTTTGATGGCCAGCAGCATATAGGCCCAGGTGGGCACAATAGCATCGGCCGAGCAAGTGATGGCGACGCTCTGGCCAGCGTACTGCGTCCAGTCGTGGGTTTTGAGAAACTCGCGAAAATCCTTTTCACGTAATATCAGACCGTGAAAGAGGTTATCCTTGAGATCATACATCACCCGCTCGCCGGGGTGCAACAGCTCTTCCAGATTGAGCGTAACGAGGCCGCTGGCAGCGACACGATTGACAAAGAGAGGTTCCGTATCCATGGGAAGTTATCGGGAGAATAAGTTAGCGAAAGAGTGGTTCGCAGGGAGCAGCAGGGGTAATAATTGCCGCCAGGCCAACATTTATGAAAACCAAACTTTGTGCGCATTGCCAGCAGGAGGCTACTACGCTGTATCGGATTCAAACTCCGGCGGGTGGCAAGGGCTGGTTTTTTGTGTGCGAAAGCTGTTGCATTAAGGCGAAAACCCGGCCCGGCTACC
>JAYWCH010000188.1:0-30594 GCA_043780755.1 Hymenobacter sp. | reverse complement strand
TAACCATAACGGGCGCCGAAGCTGCTCAAAGTACGACAGGCGGACGCTTACCCGCCGGCCATGGTATCTTTGGTACATGAAATTCGCCACCAAAGCCATTCACGCCGGCGTGCATCCGGACCCCACTACCGGGGCCATCATGACGCCCATCTACCAGACCTCAACCTACGTGCAGACCTCCCCCGGTCAGCACAAAGGATTTGAGTACTCGCGCACCCACAATCCCACCCGCTCCCAGCTCCAGGATGCCGTGGCGGCCCTCGACAACGGCAAGCACGGCCTGGCCTACGCCTCGGGCATGGCGGCCATCGACTGCGTCATGAAGCTGCTGCTGCCCGGCGACGAAGTGATCTCGACTAACGACCTCTACGGCGGCACCTACCGCCTGTTCACCAAAGTGTACGAGCCGATGGGGATTAAATTCCACTTCGTGCCCATGCACGACATGGCCGCCGTGCGCGCCGTTGTGAGCCCTAAAACCAAGCTCCTCTGGGTTGAAACGCCCACTAATCCGCTGCTTAATATCATCGACATTGCCGCCGCCGCGGCCGTGGCCAAAGAAGCCGGCGCATTGCTGGCCGTCGATAACACCTTCAGCACGCCCTACCTGCAAACGCCCATTGATCTCGGGGCGGATATCGTGATGTACTCGCTCACCAAGTACATGGCCGGCCACTCCGATACCATCATGGGCGCCCTGGTCGTGAACGACGACGATCTTCACGAGCGCCTGCGCTTTTACCAGAACGCCTGCGGCGGCACGCCCGGCCCGCAGGACTGCTTCCTGGTGCTGCGCGGCCTCAAAACGCTGCACATCCGCATGCAGCGGCACTGCGAAAACGGGCGCGCCGTAGCCGAATATCTGCTGCAACACCCCAAAGTGGATAAAGTGTTCTGGCCCGGCTTCGAAAACCACCCCAACCACGCCGTGGCCGCCAGGCAGATGCGCGACTTTGGCGGCATGATTTCCTTCGCCCTCAAGGGCGACCGGCAGGAGGACGCCATCGCCGTGCTCGAAAAATTTAAGTACTTCACCCTGGCCGAAAGTCTGGGCGGCGTGGAAAGCCTCAGCGGCCATCCTGCCACCATGACCCACGCCAGCATTCCAGCCGAGCAACGCCGCAAATCGGGCCTGAGCGACTCGCTCATCCGCCTGAGCGTAGGCATTGAGGATGCCGAGGATCTGATCGATGACCTGGCCCAGGCCATTGGCTAAGCGTTGAACCCGCGCCCGCAACCAGCAACCGCGCTGAAACGATGAAAGTCGGGGCAGCGCGGTTTTTTGTCGGGGGTAAAGTCGGCGGGGGGCCGGGCATCTGACCGGTGCCGCCAGTAGGGTATTATTTTGAAAACCATGCGTCTGCAAGCAATTTTCGACGGTAAAAAATACCATAATCCCGTTCCGACTTCCCTCCGGCCGCCTTCGGGCTACGGGCAGATGCTGAAATCCTGGCTGTTGGGCAAAGAGGAACGCACGCCCCAAACGCCGCCCGGCCCCTTCCGGGCCGATGCCGCCGCGCTCGCCGTGCCCGTGCCGGCGGCGGCGCTGCGCGTGATCTGGCTGGGCCACTCCACGGTGCTGCTCGAAATCGACGGCCGCCGCGTGCTCACCGATCCGGTGTGGGCGGCGCGGGCCTCGCCGGCGCAGTTTATGGGGCCGAAACGGTTTTTTGCCCCGCCGCTGCCGCTGGATAAACTGCCGAAACTCGATGCTGTGCTGCTTTCGCACGACCATTACGATCACCTCGACGAAGCCACCATCCGCGTTCTGGGCCGGACCGGGGTGCCGTTTTTTTGTCCGCTGGGCGTGGGTGCCCACCTGCGCCGCTGGGGCGTGCCCGCCGCCCGCATCACGGAGCTGAACTGGTGGGAAACCGCCGCCCTGGGGCCCGATTTTATGCTCGTGGCCACGCCGGCCCGGCACTATTCGGGCCGGGGCCTGCTCAGCCGCGACCGCACGCTGTGGGCGTCGTGGTGCCTGCTGGGGCCGCAGCACAAGGTGTTTTTTGGGGGCGACTCGGGCCCGTTCGCGGAAGGATTCCGGCAGATTGGCGCGGCCTACGGGCCGTTCGACCTGACCATGCTGGAAATCGGGTCCACGATGCCGAGTGGGCCGATATTCACCTGGGGCCGGCCGTGGCGCTGGCGGCCCACCGGCTGCTGGGCGGCGGGCCGCTGCTGCCGCTGCACTGGGGCACGTTTAATCTGGCGTTTCACGGCTGGCGGGAGCCCGTGCAGGAATTGCAGGCCGCCGCGGACGCGGCGGTTCCCCTGCTGCTCCCGGCGCCGGGGCAGCGCGTGGAGGTGCGGGCCGTGCCGGTCGGTGGCGATAAAAACCAGTCTGGCCGAAGACGAATACTATTAAATATTTGAATCAAAAAGTTTTATAAGCATTAAGAACTACCTTTAAGGGATCAAGCGTCCTGTTGGGCCGGGGCCACGCCTAATTTATTACCTTCTGATGTTGCGAGTTTTTGTTCTCAGTTTAGTCTTTGGCAGTTTGCCCTTGCTGGCGGTTGCCCAGCGCCAGCGTACCACCACCTGGGAAAGTGGCCAGCTCGAAAAGGGCGAGAAAGTGGGCGTGTGGGACTACTACAGCTATTCGGACAAGGGCGAGCGCGTTGTAACCCAACGCTATGACCATACAACCAACAAGCTGACTTTCAGTCGCCCCGACGATAAGCTCTACGAAGCCGAAACTGCTCCCGGCCGCTGGACGCACACCGTGCTCACCCAGGTGCCCTGGTTCATTGGTGGGCACGAGGCGCTAGCCGCTTTCACTTCCCGGCTGATTTACCCCGAGGTGGCCCAGGCCCGCAATGTGCAGGGCCGGGTAGTCGTTTCGCTGCTCATCGATACGCTCGGGCGCATCAGCACCTACCGCGTGGTGCAGGGTATCGGCAGTGGCTGCGACGAGGAAGCCCTGCGCGTAAGCCGTACCGTGCCGCCCCGATGGCTGCCCGGCCGGATCGGCTCGCACGCCGTGGCCGTGCTTTACGAATTGCCATTTACTTTCCGGCTAAAATAAAATACTCGCCACCCGGGCCGGATAAGCTAAGCACTTACGTGGCAGGAAGCTTCAGCCTTAGAGTTTTGTTATCTTGCCAAAAAACCAATTGTAGCGGGCTGCCTGGGGCAAACTTTGTGCGCCCAAAAGCATTTGCAGTGTGAACAGCGGGTTGCCAAACCCCGCCTGTTCCTTTTCTTTACATCTAAACTTTGCATTCTTCACATGAAACGAATACTACTTCTCTTATTTATTCTGTTCGGGCTGACGGCCCAGGCGCAGAAGCTCATCGTGTCGGGACGGGTGCTCGGCCGGCAGGGCGAATCGATTCCGGGCGCCACAGTGCTCGAAAAAGGTACCAATAATGGCACCGCCACCAACAGCGAAGGCACGTTTACGCTCTCCGTCATCAGCACGGCGACGCTGCAATTCTCGGCCGTCGGCTTTCAGACCCAGCAAGTGGCGGTGAACAGCCGCAGTTCGTTTGAAGTGACCATGCAGGTGAGCGCCCAGGACCTGAACGAAGTGGTGGTTACCGGCTCGCGCGCCACCGAAGGCCGTTCCAACATCCTGACCACGGCGCCGGTCGACGTGATTTCGGCCCGCGAGATCAAAGCCTTTGCCCAGACCGACGTGGCCCAGATCCTGTCCTACATCGCGCCTTCGTTCCAGTCCTCGCGCCAGACCATTTCCGATGGTACCGACCACATTGACCCCGCTAGCCTGCGCGGCCTCGGCCCCGACCAGGTGCTGGTGCTCGTCAACGGCAAGCGCCGCCACAACTCGGCGCTGGTGAATATCAACGGCACGGTGGGCCGGGGTTCGGTGGGAACCGACCTGAACGTGATTCCGACCGCCAGCATTAAGCGCATTGAGGTGCTGCGCGATGGCGCGGCCGCCCTCTACGGCTCCGATGCCATTGCCGGCGTGATCAACATTCAGCTGAAAGACGACTCGACCGGCGTTACGGCCAGCAGCACGGCCGGCCAGACGGTGGAGAAGGACGGCGGCACGATTCAGGCGGATGTCAACGTGGGCATCGGCCTCAACAAGCGCGGCTTCCTCGACCTGAGCGGCCAGTTTCAGCGCCACGACTTTTACAACCGCGGCTTTGCCGACACGGCGCCCCTCATCTACCTGGGCAGCGGCGGCAACTACCCCGCCAGCGCCAACACCGAGCAGTCGCGCCGCGATCTCAAAGCGCAGGATGATGCCCTGGTGGCCCAGCGCGGCTTCAACCGCAACGATCTGCGCATCGGCAACGCCGCCACGCGCAACTTCGGCGGCTTTCTGAACGCTGGCTACCGCCTCGGCCAGGGTTACGAAGTGTACGTATCGGGCGGCGCCACCTACCGCACGGGCACGTCGGCCGGCTTCAACCGCCTGCCCAACCAGCCCACCCAGAGCGATCTGACGCTGTTTCCCGACGGCTTTCTGCCCCTGATCAACACCACGATTTATGATCAGTCGGTGATCACCGGTCTGCGCAAAACCATCGCCGGTTTCGCCGCCGATCTGAGCAATACATTTGGTCGCAACGAGGTGCGCTATGACGTCAGCAACTCGGTGAATGCATCCCTGCCCCAGGGCCCGGGCATTGTGAACCCGACCAGCTTCTACGCCGGCCGGCTGGCTTTCATCCAGAATGCGACCAACCTGGGCCTGTCGCGCAAGTTTACCCAGATCGGGCCGCTGGCCACGCTGAACGTGGCGTTCGGCGGCGAGTTTCGGTACGATAACTTCCTGATTGGTCGCGGCGAGTTCGCTTCCTACATCAACGGCGGACGACTGGTGAACGGCGCGCCGGCCGCTTCCGGCTCGCAGGTTTTTCCCGGCTATCAGCCGCAGGATGAGATCAATAAGAGCCGCACCAACCTGGCTGGCTACGTCGATCTGGAAAGCGATGTGACGGAAAAGCTGCTGGTTCACCTGGCCGGCCGCGCCGAGAACTACTCCGACTTCGGCAGCAGCGTGAGCGGCCAGGCCGCCGCCCGCTACAGCATCATTGATGGGTTGGCCTTGCGCGGTTCGATTGGCAACGGTTTCCGGGCGCCTTCGCTGCAGCAGCGTTATTTCAACAGCACCAGCACCCAGTTCGTGAGCGGCCTGCCCAACCAGGTGTTGACCGTCAACAACGACAATCCGATTGTGCGCAATCAGCTCACCGACGCCCAGCCGGGCTTCGGCGTGGCGCCGCTCAAGCAGGAAAATTCCCGCAACTACAGCCTGGGCCTGACCTCGCGGGTGGCCAAAACCATCACCCTGACGGTAGATGCTTATCAGATTGACATTTCCGATCGCATCGTGCTTTCCTCGCAGTTCACCCGCACCAATCCCATCGTCAACACCATCCTGGGCACGCTGCCTGTGAGCCGCGTGCAGTTCTTCGCCAATGCTGTGAACACGCGCACCCAGGGCATTGACATCGTGGCAAATGAGCGCCTCGTGCTGGGCGCCAAAAGCCGCCTGGGTCTGACGGCCGCCGCCAACTTCAACACTACCGAGGTGCGCAGCTTCAACAGCAGCTCGTCCACCATCAACAACGACCAGACGGCGGGCACCACCAACCTGCAGAACACGCTGTTCGACCGCCAGCAGCGCACCCGCCTCGAATCGGGCAATCCGCGCAGCAAAATCAACCTCTCGGCCAACTACGGCTACGGCATCTTCGGCATCGAAGCCCGCGCCGTGCGTTTTGGCGAGGTGCAGACCAAGGACGCCGATCCGGCCCGTTCCAACCTGGACCAGACCTTCGCCGCCAAATGGATCTCGGACCTGACGCTGAGCGCGCAGATCATGAAGCAGATCGGGCTGATTGTGGGCGTCAACAACCTGTTCAACGTCTATCCCGACAAGATCATCCAGAACTCGCGCAACGCCGCCAACAACTACTCGGTTGATCCCAGCCAGAGCTACACGTCGAGCCTCGACAACACCAATCGGGGCCGTTTCGTGTACAACGCCAACCAGTTTGGTTTCAGCGGCGCCTTCTACTTCGCCCGCGTCAATATCACGCTGCCGTAGTCTGGCGAGCGTTATTTTCCCCACTAAAAAAGCCAGCCCTGATTCAGGGCTGGCTTTTTTAGTGGGGAAAATAACGCTTATTTGGCTGCTTGCGGCGTCGCTGAATTGCTGTCCAGAATCTTGAACAGGTCGTCGAGCTTGGGCGTGAGAATGATTTCGGTCCGGCGGTTCAGGGCTTTGTTCTGGGGCGAATCGTTGGCCGCCACGGGCACGTACTGGCCCCGGCCCGAGGCCGTGACGCGCGCCGGCGGCACGCCGCTGGTCGTGAGCAGCCGGGCGATTTCAGTGGCCCGCAGCGCGCTCAGATCCCAGTTGTCGGTGAGGCCGGCGGTGCCGCGTAGGATGGGCACGTTGTCGGTGTGGCCTTCCACCACCACGTTCACGTCTTTCTGCTCCTGGAGCACGGTGGCGAGCTTTTTCAGGGCTTCCTGACCCTTGGGGTCCACTTTGGTCGAGCCCGATTTAAACAGCAGCTGCTCCGAAAGCGACACGTACACTTTGCCGTCCTTGAGCTTCACCTGCAAGTCGCTGGAATTGAAGCTGAGCAGGGCTTTGCTTACGCGGGCCTTCAGGTCGGTCACGGCCTTGTCCTTATCGGCCAGGGCCTGGGTGAGCTCGGTGAGGCGGGCTTCGCGGGTTTTGAGGTCGGCGGCGAGGCGGTCGTTGTCGGCCTTGCTTTTTTGCAGGTTGGCGCTGCTTTCGCCCAACTCGGCCTCGCGGCGGGCCAGGTCCTTCGCTACTTTATTATAGTCGGAGGACTTATTGGCTAGCTCCCGATCGCTGTTTTTGAGGAGCTTATCGTAGCCGTTGTTCAGCTCATTGTAGAGGCCCCGGGTTTTGCGGTAGGCGGCACCGGTTTCGGCCGAATCAGTGACGAGGCGCTTCTGGGTGAGGCGGAGCTGGGCCAGCTCGTCGGTGGCTTTCTGCAGTTCGGTGGTGGCGCTGCGGTACTGGCGTTCGGCGGTGGCCTTGCCTTGCGCGTCAGCGGTCTGGCGGGCGTGGAGGTCGTCGTACTTTTTGGCCGTCACGCAGCTGTTGAGGACGGGGGTGGCCAGCAGCGACAACGCTAGCAGGGCGGGGGAGAGGGTTTTCACGAACGTAAAAGGGCGAAAGCCCGGGCCATCGGCCGCCGGAGAGTCCGGCGGCGTTGGCCCGGCAAGGTAGCGCTTAGCGCTCGGCCGGCCGGAGCAAAACCCAATTTGCCCGCTATTTTTCGGCCTATCTTTGCCCACCTTGCCCGGTAGCTCATCACTCGCTGAAAATCATAGCCCTTCTTTCCGTCCGTATGGCCTCCTCTCTGCTCCTGAGTCCCGAAAACGAAGCCCTCCTCACCCACGAGGGTCGCGTGAGTAAAGCCCTGCTCCACGCCCCCGGCCCCGACTTTCTGGACCGCTGCTTTCTGCCCGGCAGCCGTTCGCCGCAGGTATTGCGCAGCCTCGGCGCGCTCTACAACCACGGCCGTCTGGGCGGCAGCGGCTACCTGAGCATTCTGCCCGTCGACCAGGGCATTGAGCACACCGCCGGCTCGGCCTTCGGCCCGAACCCCATGTACTTCGACCCCGAAAATATCCTCCGGCTGGCTCTGGAAGGCGGCTGCAATGCCGTGGCTACCACCTTCGGCAGCTTCGGCACCGTGGCGCGGAAGTACGCCCATAAAATCCCGTTCCTGGTCAAAATCAACCACAACGAGTTGCTGACCTATCCCAATAAGTTCGATCAGATCATGTTCGGCTCGGTGCGGCAGGCCTGGGACATGGGCGCCACGGCCGTGGGCGCCACCGTGTACTTCGGCTCGGAAGAAAGCGATCGGCAGATCATCGAAGTAAGCCGGGCGTTTGAGGAAGCCCACGCTCTGGGAATGGCCACCGTGCTCTGGTGCTACACCCGCAACAACGCCTTCAAAACCTCCGACAAAGACTACCACGTGGCCGCCGACCTCACCGGCCAGGCCAACCACCTGGGCGTGACCATGGGTGCCGACATTATCAAGCAAAAGCTGCCCGAAAACAACGGCGGCTTTCCAACCCTCAAATTCGGCAAAACCTTCCCCGCTATGTACGATCAGCTCAGCGGCGAGCATCCCATCGACCTGGCCCGCTACCAGGTGCTGAACTGCTACGCCGGGCGCATCGGCCTCATCAATTCGGGCGGTGAAAGCAAGGGCGCGGCCGACCGCGAAGACGTCCTGCGCACGGCTATCATCAACAAGCGGGCCGGGGGGCAGGGGCTGATTTCGGGCCGCAAAGTGTTCCAGCGCCCGTTTGCCGAAGGCGTGGAGTTGCTCCACGCCATTCAGGATGTCTATCTCGACGTCGCAATTACGCTGGCGTAAGTCAATTGAAAATGGGAAATTAACAGCCCGCTACCTCCTTCATTCACCGCCGCGCAATGGGCGCGGGTGAAGTTCGGACCCGGGATTTTAATTCGTTATTTTTAATCCCAAACTCATACTTTTAAGTTAAAAAATGGCCTGGTTTAAGCGCGTAGAAAAGGGTATTGTTACCCCCACCGAGCAGAAAAAAGAGACCCCCGACGGCCTCTGGTACAAGTGCCCCGAGTGTAAAGCCGTGGCCACCATGGCCGAGCACAAGCGCTTGCTGCACGTGTGCGGCCACTGCAGCCACCACGACCGGATCGACGCGGCCGACTACTTCGATTTTCTCTTCGATGACGGTCACTTCACCGAGCTCGACGCTGTCCTGACCTCGGGCGACCCGTTGGGCTTCGTCGATACCAAAGCCTACCCGCAGCGTCTGGTGGCCACCGAGCGCAACACGGGTCTGAAAGACGCCGTGCGCACTGCCCACGGGCAGTCGGCGGGCCAGCCGCTGGTGGTAGCGGCCATGGATTTTAAGTTTATCGGCGGCTCGATGGGCTCGGTGGTGGGTGAGAAAATTGCCCGTGCCATCGACTACGCCCGCCAGACCCGCACGCCGTTTCTGATGATCTCCCGCTCCGGTGGCGCCCGCATGATGGAAGCCGGCTACTCGCTCATGCAAATGGCCAAGACCTCGGCCAAGCTGGCCCTGCTCGCCGAAGCCGGCGTGCCCTACGTGAGCCTGCTCACCGACCCCACCACGGGCGGCGTCACGGCCTCGTTTGCCATGCTGGGCGATTTCAACATTGCCGAGCCCGGCGCGCTTATCGGTTTTGCCGGCCCGCGCGTCATTAAAGAAACCATTGGCAAGGACTTGCCCAAGGGTTTTCAGAGTGCCGAGTTTGTGCTCGAGCACGGTTTTCTCGACTTCATCGTGGACCGCCGCGAGCTGAAGCTGCGGCTGGCCGATCTGCTGGGCATGTTGCAGCCCGTGGCGGCTCCCGTCCCCCGCGAACCGCGCCGGCACGCCACCAAAGCATAATAACGGGCGGTCGGGACCGTTCTCCATTTTCGGCATATTTCTTGAAAGCCCGTTTCCGGTCCCGGAGCGGGTTTTTCCGTACAAGCCCGAAAACACTTCACTATTTCTCTTTTCACATGAATACTCCTAAATCCTTCCTTTCTATAATGATGGCCTGCGTGCTGTTGTTCAGCTCCTGCGCCACCTCGCGGCAGCCGGGTACGCCGCCCGATCTTTCTTCCAACAACGGTACCGGCGCCCGCAAAACGGGCATGAACAAAGCCACGAAAGGTGGTTTGTTGGGGGCTGGCGGCGGCGCGGCGGCCGGCGCTATTCTGGGCCGGGTGCTGGGCGGTGCCCGGGGCACGGCCATTGGCGCCATCATTGGCGCGGCAGCGGGCGGCACGGCGGGCGCGCTCATCGGGCGGAAAATGGATAAGCAGGCCGAAGATTTGCAGCGCGACATGCAAAATGCCAAAGTAGAGCGTGTGGGCGAAGGCATCAAAATCACCTTCGACTCGGGCATTCTCTTCGATACCAACTCGGCCACGCTGCGCCCGACTTCGGAAACGGATATCACCAAAATGGCAGTCATCCTGCAGAAATACCCCGATACCAACGTGCTCGTTGAAGGCCACACCGACAACTCCGGTTCCGACGCCATCAACCAGCCGCTGAGCGAGCGCCGGGCCCAGGCCGTGGCCAGCTCGACCATTGCCAAGGGCGTTTCTTCCACCCGCGTCACGACCCAGGGCTACGGCTCGACCCAGCCCGTGGGCGACAACACCACGCCCGAGGGCAAACAGGCCAACCGCCGCGTGGAAATCGCCATCTACGCCAACGACAAAATGAAAAAGGCCGCCGAAGCCGGCCGTCTGTAAGAGGTAGCGTTGTTGCGCTGAGCAACTTCATTCCGGCGGGGCGCGTTCAAGACAAACAATTTTAGTTCACACTAATTTTTCTTTCTCTTATGAAAACCTTCAGGATCATCTTCGCTTTTCTGTTGACTTTCTTCATTTTAGCCGGCTCGGCCGCCCAGGCGCAGGAGCGCAAAAAGATGAGCGGTAAAACCCGGGGCACCATCATTGGCGCCGGGGCCGGGGCCGTGGGCGGGGCCGTACTCGGCGGCGGCAAAGGCGCGCTGATTGGCGCCGGCGCCGGGGCAATCGGCGGGCGGGTTATCGGCAAGCGTAGTGATCGTCGCCGGGCGGCGGGTATCCGCCGTTAATGTCCACTCCTCGCCGCTCGGGCGGGAGTTGATTGTTTACTAAAAAAAGTGGCCCTTCCGTCGTGGCAGGGCCACTTTTTTTGGCCGACGACAAAACAAGTTCTCCGGTTGATAAGTAGCTGTTTCCCGTTCACCCTGAAAAGCCTGGCAAGGCCTTTGCCCTTGACGTTCATCAGCCTTTTTATTCTTTCTTTCTCAGATTATCTTTCTCTTTTCCTTTAATTTTTCAAACATGAAATTTCTTCGTCTCTCCTTCTCTTTCCTGCTGGCCCTGCTCTTGCTGGTCAACAACTTTGTGCAAGCCCAAAGTACTACCGTTTCGGCCGACAAGCCCAAAGGCATGAGCAAAGCCCTCAAGGGCGGTCTGATTGGCGGATTGGGTGGTGCCGTTGCCGGTGGGGTAGCCGGTCGTCTGCTCGGTGGTAAATCGGGTACGGCCAAGGGCGCCATCATCGGCGCCGTGGTGGGCGGGGCCGCGGGTACGCTCATCGGTCGTAAAATGGATAAGCAGGCCGCCGAGCTGCGCCGCGACCTGGAAGGCGCCAAAGTGGAGCGCGTGGGCGAAGGTATCAAGATCACCTTCGCCTCGGGGATCCTGTTCGCCACCAATTCTTCGACCCTGACGCCGGAAGCCGCTGGTAACATCACGCAGTTGTCCGAAACGTTGAAAAAATACGCCGATACCAACGTGGTGATCGAAGGCCACACCGACAACTCGGGCTCGAATGCCATCAACCAGCCGCTGAGTGAGCGCCGGGCCCAGGCCGTTTCCAACAACCTGACCAGCAACGGCGTAGATTCCGGCCGGATCACGGCCACCGGCTACGGCTCGACGCAGCCCGTGGGCGATAACAGCACGGCCGCTGGTAAATCCGCTAATCGCCGTGTGGAAGTAGCCATTTTTGCCAACGACAAAATGAAGAAAGCCGCCAAGCGCGGTCAGCTCTAAGTCGCCGATCCGGTTGATTTTTCCTGCTTGAAAAGCCGTCCTTCAGGGCGGCTTTTTTCGTTCAGGGCAAATTAAATAAGCTTTGAAAGCAACTGGTAAATCGTCCGAAAAATTTGCCCAACCCGTGGAAAAACCCGCTCACTCCGTGACCTATGGATCGTCCGTCGCCGACAAAGTCTGGGCCGATCATCTTACGCTGGATCATTTTTACGGGCACCTGCCGGCCGAGCCTCGGCGCCCGCCCATGCGCGAGCTGATTTCTACCGTGCTCTCGCACCGGACCACCCACGCCGATGAGGAGCTGGCCTACGACCGGATGCTGGCCGCTTTCGGCGACTGGCCCGGCGTTCTGGCGGCGCCCCCGGCCGAGCTGGCCCACGCCATCCGTACCACGCGCTGGCCCGAGACGCAGGCGCCGCGCATTCAGGAGATTCTGCGGCGCATTCAGGCGGCGACGGGCGGCAGCTTCGAGCTGAATTTTCTGGCCGACTGGCCCCTGGAGCGCACCATGGCCTGGCTGACGGATATGCCCGGGATTGGCCTGAAAACGGCCTCTCTGCTGCTGCTTTTCAACTACCAGCAGCCGGTGTTGCCCGTCGATACGCACGTGCACCGGGTGGCGCAGCGGCTGGGAATTCTGGGGCCGAAGGTTTCAGTAGAAAAAGCCCACACCGTGCTGCTGGCCCTGCTCCCGGCCGATGCCGAAACGCTGTTCAATTTCCACAAGCACAACTACTGGCACGGCCAGCAAATCTGCTTTTACCTGAAGCCAAACTGCGCCCGCTGCCCGCTCAAAGGCTTTTGTAGCTACTACCGTGAAGTTTACGGCGAGGCTGCGGCGGCGGCGCTGGCAGCCACTCCGACGCAGTGGGACCCGGCCGCCTGGGGCCGGTTGCCGCATTAGGGGCGGGTCATGCTGAGCGCAGTCGAAGCATCACTACTGCAAGAGTAATTTCATTTATTGTTGCGGGAGAGATGCCTCGACTGCGCTCAGCATGACGTTCCAGGGACTGTATCTTTACACCAATGCGCCTCGTCAAGCACCCCGTTCTCTGCAATTACTACGTCACGTACCGCTGCAATGCGAAGTGCGCGTTCTGCGATATTTGGGAAAAGCCTTCGCCCTACATCACGCTGGCGGAGGTGACGCAAAACCTGCGCGATCTCAAGCGCCTGGGCGTGTCGGTGATTGACTTCACGGGGGGCGAGCCGTTGCTGCATCGGCAGCTGCCTGATTTTCTGGCGCTGGCCCGGGAGCTGGGCTTCATCACCACCGTCACGACTAACGGCCTGCTCTACCCCAAAAATGCCGAAAAGCTGCGCGGGCTGGTCGATATGCTGCACTTCTCACTCGACTCGGCTGACCGTGACACCCACGACCGGGGCCGGGGCGTGGCCTGCTACGATTTTGTGCTCGAAAGCATTCGCGTGGCCAAATCCCTGGGCGAGCGGCCGGACATTCTGTTCACGGTTTTCCGTAAAAATCTGGCGGACCTGGAAGCCGTGTATCGTGACATCGCCCAGCCCAGCGGCCTGATCCTGATCCTGAACCCCGCCTTCGAGTACGGCACCGTGGAAACCGGCGAGCAGCTCACGCCGGCCGAGCTCGATTACCTCTCCGCCTTCGGCAAGCGCAAGGGCGTGTACCTGAACGAAGCCTTCATCGCCCTGCGGCGCGATGGCGGCAACCACGTGGCCGCACCCGTGTGCCGGGCCGCGAGCACCACGCTGGTGATCTCGCCCAGCAACGAGCTGGTGCTGCCCTGCTACCACCTGGGCGAGCAGAAATTCCCCATCGAAGGCCGCTTATTCGACCTCTACCACGCCCCCGAAACGCAAAGGCTGGCGGCGCTGGAGGGCCGGCTGCCGGCCTGCGAAGGCTGCACCATCAATTGCTACATGCAGCCCAGCTTCGCGGTTGAGACGAGCAAGTATTTCTGGCAGGCGCTGCCCAGCACCCTGAAATACAACTGGGCAAAAGGCACCTGGAAACGGCTCTTGGTCGGCTAGACCGCGGCCGGGCAGCGCGTCTGATCGACGGCCGGCACCGCGGGCATTGGGGAGAGCGGTTTGGTGGAAAGTCGGGGAGCGCGGTCCTACTTTTGGGCGGCTCGTCACAATCACCCCATTTTTTACTTCCGCCCATGCCTGCGCTCATCCTGCCCGTTCACGGTATTTACCCCCAGATCCCGGCCGATTGTTTCGTGGCCGATAACGCCACCATTGTGGGCGATGTCGTGCTGGGGCGGGGCTGCACGGTCTGGTTCACGGCCGTGATCCGGGGCGATGTGCACCGCATTCGCATTGGCGACGAAACCAATATTCAGGACGGGGCCGTGCTCCACTGCACCTACCAGCTGGCGCCGCTCAATATCGGCAGCCGGGTGAGTATCGGGCACCGGGCCATGGTGCACGGCTGCACCGTGGCCGATGACGTGCTCATCGGCATGGGCGCCATTGTGATGGACCACGCCGTGGTGGGCACCGGCTGCATCATTGCGGCCGGGGCCGTGGTGCTCGAGAGTTTCGTGTGCGAGCCGGGCTTTCTGTACGCCGGCGTTCCGGCCCGTAAAATCAAGCCCGTCACGGCCGAGCAACGGGAAGGGCTGAAGCGCACGGCGGCCAACTATCAGCTCTACGCGAGCTGGTTTACAGCTCAGAATACGCCGGCCGGCAACTGATGTGTCGGCTGAATAACGGGTTGGTCAGTTATTCGGTGGCGATTCTACAGCTCGTCGCTCAGCTCCCCGCGCGGGGCTTCGCGCTCGGCGGGCGTGGTGATACGGAGCTGCACCAGTTCCACGGCGCGGCGCGAGCGCTGCAGGACGCGGAACTCGTAGGGGTCGAGCACGGCCACGTCGCCGACTTCGGGAATGCTGCCGTAGATGACGTTGAGCAGGCCGCCCACGGTTTCGTAGTCTTCGCCTTCGGGCAGGGGGAAGGGGAGGTACTCGTTGGCGTCGGAGATGGGCGTGGCGGGGTTGACGCGGTATTCGTCCTCGGCCACTTTCTCCACCACGGGCACTTCGTTGTCGTACTCGTCCTGGATTTCGCCCACTAATTCTTCCATGATGTCCTCGATGGTGACGATGCCCGACACGCCGCCGAACTCATCGCTCACGATGGCCATGACGATGTGCTTGCGCTGAAACTGCCGCAGCAGGCGGTTGATTTTCTTGGTTTCGGGCACGAAGTAGGGCGGGCGCATGATGCGGGCCAGCTCCACCGTTTCGCCGCGCCGGATGATGGGCAGCAGGTCTTTTACGCTGAGCACGCCCACGATATTGTCGATATTGCCTTCGTAAACCGGCATCCGGGAGAAGCCTTCGGTGAAGACGGCATCCAGGATCTGATCCACGGGCGCGTGCACATCCAGGGCCGAGAGCTTGGTGCGGGGCACCATGATTTGCTTCACCATCCGATCGTTGAACTGGAAAACGTTCTCAATCAGCTCGTGCTCGGAGTCCTGAATCTCACCGCTTTCCTTGCCCTGATCAATGAGGAAGCGTAACTCTTCGGCCGTGTGCATCTCCCCGCCGTGGGTGGATTTTACCCCAAAAAAGCCCAGCAGCAGGTTGGAAAGCCGGTTGAGCAGCCAGATGGCCGGAAAAGTGAGCACGTAAAAAAAACGCAGCGGGGCGGCAATAATTAGCGTCGTGGCCTCGGCCTTTTGAATGGCCAGCACCTTGGGCGCCTGCTCGCCAATGACGATGTGCAGCACCGTGATAGTAGCAAAGGACACCACCAGTGCCACGCTATGGATGGTTTCGGGCGCCAGCACGAGCCTGAACTGGTGAATGACCGCCAGGATGGCCTCCGCCACCACGCTTTCGCCGATCCAGCCCAGGCCCAGCGAGGCGAGGGTAATGCCCAGCTGCGTGGCCGACAGGTAAGCGTCCAGGTTGCGGAGCATCGTCTGCGAGAGTCGGGCCAGGCGGTTGCCCTCCTGGGCGCGCAAATCGATTTGCGACAATCGGACCTTGACCAGGGCGAATTCAGCGGCCACGAAAAATCCGTTTACTAAGACGAGTAAAACGGTAAATAATATTTTTAAACCCATGTCGGCGGCCCCCGCGACGCACTCGGTCTGGGGGCCTTTGTTGCTCAAAAGTACACAGTCTGACGCGGGTGAATGGCGGGTGATATTTTTAGGGCTGCATTTTGTGGAGCGGGTACCCTTATTTTTGCGGATCGCAGCGCGTGAGTGCAAACGCGGACTCTCACGACTATCCCCTCCGTAGCGGTGGAGCCGGTTTCATAACGAGGGCCGGCCTTTTCCGGTTATGGAGGGGTAGCGGGAAATGATAACACGTGATATTTTTACCAATGAAGAATTTCTGGATAATTAATTATTTGATTCTTTGCCTGGGCGGGGCTGGTCCGGTAGCGGCCCAGGTGCTCACGCCCACCCACCTGAGCACGGCCCTGAGTCGGCCCGACGCCAAGGTGGGCCAGGAGCTGGAGCTGGTCGTGAACGCGCGCATCGACGACAAATGGCACCTCTATGCCTCCGATTTCAGCGATGAAGTGGGGCCGGTAGTGTTCAGCCTGAAGTTTAAGCCCAGCCCGGCCTACGCGTTGGTGGGCAAGCTGCAATCCGTAAAATCGCACCACGAGCAGGACGAAGTTTTCAAGGGCGAAGTGGCTTCCTGGGAAAAAATCGGGCAGCTCCGCCAGCGCATCAAAGTGCTGCAAGCCGGCGCCCTCACCATCACCGCCGCCGCTGATTACCAAAGCTGCACCACCGTGGACGGCCGCTGCGTACCCGGCAGCGAAACCCTGAGCTTCGGCCCGCTGATGGTGACGGGCGCCGTCCTGCCCGCCACCACGTCCACGCCCGGCCCGGCCGCCAGCGCCCCGGGCCCGGCTGGTTCAGCGTCGGCCGCGACTGCCGCTAATCCGGTTTCCGCTTCTCCCGATTCTGCCCGGCCGCTGGCCGCCGTCCCGGCCCCCGCCCGCCCCGTGGATTCGGCCGTCGTAACCGGCCCGATCAAGGGCGCGACGGTTGCCGCCGCGTCCGTCGCGGCCAGCGTAGCGCCGGCCCTGGCAAATCCGGTGAACAAAGCCGGCGGTCTGTGGAGCTTCGCTCTGCTGGCGTTCACCTTCGGGCTGGCGGCCCTGGTCACGCCCTGCGTGTTTCCCATGGTGCCGATGACGGTTTCCCTCTTCACCAGCGGCAACGACAGCCGCCAGCGCGGGATTTTCAAAGCCCTGGTGTACGGGGCCAGCATCATCGGCATTTACGTGCTGGTGGGCGTGCTGGTATCGGCGCTGCTGGGCGAGGACGGCCCCAACCTGATCAGCACGCACTGGCTGCCAAACGTGATTTTCTTCGTCGTTTTCGTCGTTTTCGGCTTGTCGTTTCTGGGCTTGTTTGAAATCACGCTGCCCCACCAGATTGTGAATACCGTGGATACGCAGGCCGATAAAGGCGGCTGGGCCGGGATATTTTTCATGGCCCTGACCCTGGTGGTGGTGTCGTTTTCGTGCACCGCACCCATTGTGGGCAGTATTCTGAGTCTGGCGGCGCGGGGCGAGCGCATTACGCCCATCGTGGGGATGCTGGGCTTTTCGATGGCTTTCGCCCTGCCGTTTACGCTGTTTGCCGTGTTTCCTTCCTGGCTGAAAAGCCTGCCCCGCTCCGGCGGCTGGCTCAATACGGTGAAGGTCGTGCTGGGCTTTGTCGAGCTGATGCTGGCGCTCAAATTCCTGAGCACCGCCGATCTGGCCTACCACTGGCATTTGCTTGATCGCGACGTGTATATCGTGTTGTGGATCGTGCTTTCGGCGCTGCTGGGCTTCTACCTGCTGGGCAAGTTTCGCCTCTCGCACGACTCACCGCTCGACCACCTCAGCGTGGGCCGGCTGCTGATGGCGGTGCTGGCTTTCGCCTTCACCGTGTATCTGGTGCCGGGCCTGTTCGGGGCGCCGCTGCCGCTGCTGGCGGGCTATCTGCCGCCCCAGAGCAAGCGCGATTTCTCGCTGGCCACGGCCGAAACGTCTGCTTCCCTGGCTACCCCGGCCCGGCAGGTGGCCGACTCCCAGTGCGAGGCGCCGCGTTTCGGGGATTTTTTGGAGCTGCCGCACAGCCTCAATGGCTACTTCGATCTGGAGCAGGCCCGGCGCTGCGCCCGGCAACAGCACAAACCCATCTTTATTGATTTCACCGGCCACGGCTGCGTCAACTGCCGGAAGATGGAAGCCTCCATCTGGAGCGATCCGCAGGTGCTGGCGCGCCTGCGCAACGACTACGTGGTCGTGGCGCTCTACGTGGACGACAAAACCGAGCTGCCCGAGAAGGAGTGGTACACTTCCCCCCGTGACCATCAGCTCAAAACCACGCTGGGCAAGCAAAACGCCGACTTGCAAATAACCCGTTACGGCTTCAACGCCCAGCCCTACTACGTACTGCTCGACCCCGACGACGCCACCAATAAACCCCTGGTAGCGCCCATTGCCTACGAGCCCAACGTGGCCCAGTTCAGCCGCTTTTTGCAGGCCGGCCTGCTGCAATTTCAGCGGCAGCGCACGCCGGTAGCCACGCGCTGAGGGACGGGCCCGCCCGGCGCTGGTTCCGGGTGAACCGTCTGGTTTTCAGTCCCCTGAATCAGTTTAGGTAAAGCTGGCTACGCTTTGCGATTGCCCGAATTATTTCCCTATAACATGGCCCGGAATTACGAGCTCGATGAAACCGATCGCAGCATCCTGAATCTGCTGATTCAGGATGCGAAGATGCCCTACACCGAAATTGCCCGCAAGATCAATGTCTCGGGCGGGACGGTGCACGTGCGCATGGCCCGGCTCGAGGAGCTCGGAATTGTGCAGGGCGCCACGCTGCGGCTTGACTACCAGAAGCTGGGCTACGGGGTGAGCGCCTTCCTGGGAATTTTTTTGCTGAAAAGCTCGGAGTACACCAGCGTGGTCCGGCAACTGCGGGAAATTCCCGAGGTCGTGGGCATTCACTTCACCACCGGCGCCTACGGCGTCTTTGCCCGGCTGATGTGCCGCGACACCCAACACTTGCGCGACGTCCTGCACGACCGCATTCAACCAATCGAAGGCATCGAGCGCACCGAAACGCTGATTTCGCTGGAAGAAGTCATCAACCGCCCGGTGCAGCTGGTGTAGGTAGTCCCTTCGTTGGTGGTGGGAAGCTCAGCGGCCGGCGTTTCGGGAATTGCTGCGGGTGGGGTAGGAGTGGCTTCGGCGCCGGCCATCGCGCGCCGGCGGTTGCTTTCGGCCCTGCCGCCCGCCGCCAATCGGCCGGCCCAAACCTCAGCCGTACTTTCATCCCCGCCCATGCCCACGACCCCGCCCGCCACGCTGCTCATCCAAACCGCTTTCATCGGTGACGTTATTTTGATGACGGCGCTGCTCGAAGACCTGCACCGCACCGCGCCGGCCACGCCGGTCGATGTGCTGGTCCGGCGCGGCAATGAGGGCCTGCTCGCCGGCCATCCCCACGTGCGCCGGGTGTTGATCTGGGATAAGAAGCACCGCAAATACGCCAACCTGTGGCAGCTGCTGCGCCGGATCCGGGCCACTGGCTACGGGCGGGTCGTGACCTTGCAGCGCTTCGCCAGCACGGGGTTTCTCACGGCTTTTTCGGGCGCGTCGGAGCGGGTGGGGTTCGCCAAAAATCCATTCAGCCGGTTCTTTACGCGGCGCGTCCCGCACCTCATCGGCGACGGGACGCACGAGGTTACCCGCAACCTGCGGCTGTTGCGGAACGTCGGGCCCGACGAGTCGACTACTGCCGCGCGGCGGCCGGCCGCTCTACCAAAACTCTATCCCTCGGCGGCCGATGAGGCTACGGCCGCTTCCTTCGCGGCGGCCGGCCCTTACGTGTGCCTGGCCCCGACATCGGTGTGGTTCACCAAGCAATTTCCGGAGGAGAAGTGGCGGGAATTACTCGCCGCTCTGCCCGCCGGCCTGCGGGTGTACCTGCTGGGCGGCCCGCCCGACGTGGCCGCTTGCGAGCGGCTGGCCGCCACCGCCGGGCGGGCCAACGTCACCAACCTGGCTGGCAAATTGGGCTTGCTGGCTTCCGCCGCCCTCCTGCGCGGCGCGGTGATGAACTACGTGAACGACTCGGCGCCCCTGCATCTGTGCTCGGCAGTGGGGGCGCCCGTCACGGCGGTGTTTTGCAGCACGACTCCGGCGTTTGGGTTCGGGCCGCTTAGTCCGGTTTCGTTTATTGTGGAAACGGCCGAGCCGCTGGCGTGCCGGCCCTGCGGGCTGCATGGGCACGCGGCTTGTCCGCAGGGGCACTTTCGCTGCGCCTACGGCATTGCGGTGGGGCAACTACTGGCCCCGCTGCCGGTTATGGACTGATACCGCGCCGTACCTTTGCCCAACTTATGCTTGATTATCACATTCACGAATATCCTAACGGCATCCGCCTCTTACACAAGCAGGTACCGCACACCAAAATCGCGCATTGCGGCTTTTTACTTGATATTGGCTCCCGCGATGAGGCGCCGCACCAGCAGGGCCTGGCCCACTTCTGGGAGCACATGGCCTTCAAGGGCACCGAAAAGCGGAAGTCGTTCCACATTCTCAACCGCCTCGAAACCGTGGGCGGCGAATTGAACGCTTACACGACCAAGGAAAAAATCTGTTTCTATGCCGCCCTGCTCAGCACGCACTTCGAGCGCGCCTTCGAGCTGCTGACGGATCTGACGTTCAACTCCGTGTTTCCCGGCCGGGAGGTGGAGAAGGAGCGGGGCGTGATTCTGGAAGAAATGAGCATGTACCAGGATGCCCCGGAAGATGCCATTATCGATGACTTCGATACGGTGGTATTTGGTGATCATCCATTGGGAATCAATATTTTAGGAACCCGAGAAAGCGTCAGCGGTTTTCAGAGTGCGGACTTTCACGCCTTTTTGCAGGAGCAGCTGCGCACCGACCGGCTGGTTTTCAGCTCGGTGAGCAACCTGCCATTTGCGGAAGTGAAGCGGCTGGCCGATAAGTTTCTGGCCCCGCTGCCGGCGAAGCTCGGCCCCCGGGTGCGCCGGCCTGTGGGCGGTTACGAGCGCAAATCGCAGGTCGAAACCCGGGCTATCTCGCAGGCGCACTGCCTGTTGGGCGGCCCGGCCTACTCGCTCAACGACGCCCGCCGCATCCCGTTTTTCATGCTCAATAACATCCTCGGCGGTCCCGGCATGAACTCGCGCCTCAACCTGGCGGTGCGCGAAAAATACGGCCTGGTGTACACCATCGACAGCACGTATTCGCCCTACACCGACACCGGCCTGTTCGGGATTTACTTCGGCACCGAAGGCAAGCAGGTGAAGCGCACCCTGGGCCTGGTGCAGAAAGAATTGAAACTGCTGCGCGAAAAAACCCTGACCACCAACCAGCTGCACACCGCCAAGAACCAGCTTATGGGTCAGCTCGCCATGAGCGAGGAAAGTAACAGCGGCCTGATGCAGCTACTCGGTAAAAGTACCCTCGACCTGGGCCGCGTAGAACCGCTGAGTGAGATTTTTGAAAAAATCGAGCAAATTTCCGCTGCTGAGCTGCGCGAAATGGCCAACGAAATCCTGACCGACGAGCACCTGAGCGTGCTGCAATACGTGCCGGAAGGCAAGTAGAGCCGGGCCTGAATTAGTCGGAATAAAAGTCCTTCCTGCCGCGCATAGCGAAGCAGGAGGGACTTTTGCTCTACGCATCATGTCGAAAATGAGTACTACCGACCTCGCCATTCCGGCCTACGCCGCCGCGCACACCGCGCCCGAATCCCCACTGCTGGCGCAGCTCACCCGCGAAACCCACCTGCAAACCATTCTGCCGCGCATGAGCAGCGGCCACGTGCAGGGCCGCCTGCTGAGCCTGCTCAGCCACCTGGCGGGGCCTCGGCGCATCCTCGAAATCGGGACTTTTTGCGGGTATGCCACGCTGTGCCTGGCCGAAGGGCTGGCGGCGGACGGCGTGCTGCACACCATCGAAATCGATCCGGAGCGGGAGGCCCGCATCCGGCGCTACGTGGCGGCGGCCGGGATCACGGATCAGGTGCGGCTGCACATCGGTGCGGCGCTCGACGTTTTGCCCGGCCTGGTCGATGAAAGCTGGGACTTGGTCTTTATTGATGCCGATAAGCGCAACAACGATGCTTATTTTGAGGCAGTTATTGAGCAGGTGCGGCCGGGCGGGCTGCTCATTGTCGATAACGTGTTGTGGGGCGGCAAGGTGCTGCCCGCGCACCCGCTGCGGACCGGCGACAAGGACACGCCTTTCGTGCGGGCTTTCAATGATAAAATAGCCCGGGATACCCGGGTGGAACCGGTTTTTCTGGCCCTACGCGATGGGTTGCTCCTGCTGCGCAAGAAGTAACGGCCGAGCAAACGGGCGGGTTCAACCGCTTCGGGTCGAAAAACTGGGAGTGGAGTTTTCATCGCTTTAACCAGTTCTATGCGGCATTTTACGCTTGTTTTTTGCTTGTTGATGGGTCTGGGCACGGCCCGCGCCCAGGCGCCCACCACGGTGAGCGGGCGGGTCAGCGACGGCAAAGACCACTCGCCGCTCATCGGCGCCAACGTGCTGCTGATTCACCTGCCCGACTCGGCCCGCAGTGGCGCGGCGGCCGACGCCGCTGGTAAATTTCAGTTCGATAACGTAGCCGCCGGGCGCTACGTGCTGGACGTTTCCTTCGTGGGTTACCGACCATTGCGCCGGGCGCTGGCCGTGACTGGGGCGCCGGTGCAGCTGGGCGAGTTGGCTCTGCAAGCCGGCGGCGTGCAGCTTAAAGGCGTAGTTGTGACGGCCCAGGCTGCCCAATCGGTACAAAAAGGCGACACCACTCAGTTCAACGCCCGCGCCTTCAAAACCAACCCCGACGCGACTACCGGCGATCTGCTCGAAAAAATGCCCGGCGTGATGCGCGGCACCGACGGCAAGATGCAGGCCCAGGGCGAAGCCGTGCAGCAAGTGCTGGTCGATGGTAAACCCTTTTTCGGCAACGACCCCGATGCCGTGCTGAAAAATCTGCCCGCCGAAATGGTGGATAAGATCGAGGTCTTCGACCAACGCAGCGAGCAAAGCCGCTTCTCGGGTTTCGACGACGGCAACACGACCAAAACCATCAACATTGTAACCAAGACGGAGTACCGCAACGGCTCGTTCGGGCGGGTCATTGCCGGGGCGGGGCCCGAACATTACAAGGCCAGCGGCAACCTGAATGAATTCAAGGGCGACCAGCGGCTCTCGGTGCTGGCGCAGTCCAACGACGTAAACGAACAGAACTTCGGCACCGAAGACCTGCTCGGCGTGGTGGGCAATTCCAACCAGGGCGGCACCGGGCGCGGTGGCGGCGGCGGCGGTGGCGGGGCCTCCAGTAACTTTCTGGTGAATCAGAACGGGGGCATCACCAAGACCAACGCGGCGGGCCTCAACTACTCCGATACTTGGAATAAGAAAACCGACCTCTCGGCCAGCTATTTTTTTAACCGGGCCGATAATACGCTGGTCAGCAATACCCAGCGGCAGTACGTGCTGCCCCAGCAGGCCAGCACCACCTTCACCCAGAACGCCACCACCAACAGCCTCAACACCAACCAGCGCTTCAACATGCGCCTGGAGCACAAGCTGGATTCCGCCAATTCCATCCTGTTCCGGCCGCGCTTCAGCTACCAGCAGAACGACGCCACCAGCAATCTCGTGGGCCTGACCCGCCGCGCCGATACCGATCAGAGCCGCATCGGGAGCGCTGCCGGCTCGAACTACAACGGCCTCAATACCGGCGGCGACCTGCTCCTGCGCCACCGTTTTGCCAAAGCCGGCCGAACCGCCAGCCTGAGCATCGGCGGGACGTATAGCAACAAAAACGGCAGCTCGACGCTGCTGACCGACAATACGGGTCCTTCCGGCTCGGCCAGCAACAACCTCAACCAGCTTAATCAGCTCCGGCAGACCGGCAACAGCCTCAATACCAACCTATCGCTGACCGAGGTGCTTACCCGCAAAGACGTGCTGCAAGGCAACTATTCCATCAGCTATGCGCCCAACAGCTCTAACAAATACACGTACGACGTGCTCACCGGCGACACCAAAGCGCTGAACACCGGCCTGAGCAACGTGTTCGAAAACTACTACCTGACGCAGTCGGGCGGGCTCACTTACCGGCACATCACGCCCAAGTACCAGGCCAGCGTGGGCCTGGCCGGGCAGTACGCCGAGCTGTACAGCGACGCCCAGTACCCGCGCCCCAGCATCGGCCGCTACTACTTCGTGAACGTGCTGCCCCAGGCCATGCTCAACTACCGTTTTTCGCGCCAGAAAAATCTGCGGATTTTTTACCGCACCAATACCAACCCGCCCAGCGTGAGCCAGTTGCAGGCGGTGGTGAACAACTCCAATCCGTTGCAGCTCACCATCGGCAACCCCGGGCTGCGGCAGGAATACCAGCATTCGGCGGTGCTGCGCTACTCGGCGTCGAGCCCGGGTGTGTCGGGCAACTTTTTTGCCCTGCTCTCGGGCTCGTACATCCAGAGCCCGATTGCCAACCGCACGCTGGTGGCCGTGCGCGACACCACCGTGACGCCGGAGGGCGCCCCGCCCGTGCACCTGCCGTCCGGCGGCCAGCTCGTGCAGCCCGTCAACCTCAGTCAGCAGTACGCGGTGCGCTCGCTCATCAGCTACGGCCGGCCCATTAAACCCCTCAAAACCAACGTGAATCTGAGTCTGAACGCGAATTTCACGCAGACCCCGGGCATCGTAAACGGCAGCCTGAACTACGCCCGGGTGCCGGCGTTCGGGGCCGGGCTCACGCTCAGCTCCAACATCAGCCCCGAGATCGATTTCACGGCCTCCACCACCTCGACCGAAAACTTGGTACGCAACTCATTGCAGGCCAATCTCAATACCAACTATTTCGCCCAGGTCACGCGCCTGCGCCTGGGCTGGATTGTGGGGCCGGGCATCAACTTCGCCACCGATCTCGTGCACCAGGCGTATTCGGGCCTCTCGGCCGGCTACAACCAGCAGTACATTTTGTGGAATGCCAGCCTGGGCAAGAAAATATTTCCCGGCCAGCGCGGTGAAATTAAAATATATGCTTTCGACCTCTTGGGTCAGAACCGGGCCATCCAGCGCAACGTGACCGAGGCGTATTACGAGGATGTGAGAACCACCATCCTGCAGCGCTATTTCATGCTGATGTTCTCCTATAATATCCGCAGCGGCAACGTGGTGGCACCCACCGCACCCGTCGAGCGGCAGCGCGGCAGCGGCGGCAACTGGCGCGACGGCGGCGGTCAGCGCGATGGCGGCGGCCCGCCCGGCGGTGGCGGTGGCCCGCCCGGCGGGGGTGGCGGTGGCCCCCAGTAAAGCAAGGATAGAGGGCGTTTCGCCAAAAATCAGGTTCTTTGCAATTTCCGGGCAGGCGGTGGTCACGGTGACTGCCTCATTTCCGCGTTGCTTATGCGAAATCCTGTTGTGTTGTTCCTGCTTGGGGGGTTGATTCTGGCGGGGCCCCTGGCGGCCCAGCCCGCCGTTTCCCGCCCGCACCCCGACGTGCCCGCGACCCTCGACGTGGCCGGCCTGCACCTCGTGCTCAGCGAAGAAGCTCAGCGGCTCGTGCAGCAAAAAGCGGATGGCCTGTGCCGGCACCAGCCCTCCTTCCAGGCCCGGGTCGATCTGGCCGATGCCGCTTTTCCCATCATCGACCGGGTGCTGAAGGAAGAAGGCCTGCCTCTGGATTTCCGCTACCTGCCCCTGCAGGAAAGCGCCCTCATCGGCGATGCCCGCAGCGAGCACGAGGCCGTGGGCTACTGGCAGCTCAAGCGCGAAACCGCTACCGAACTAGGTTTGGTGGTGAATAATGACGTGGACGAGCGCCAGCACCTCACGGCCAGCACCCGCGCCGCCGCCCGCTACCTCACCCGCAACAACGCGTCGCTGCACAACTGGCTCAACGCCCTGCTCAGCTACAATACCGGCCTGAGTGGCGTCAAGCCCTACACCCTGCCCACCGATGCCGACGCCACCGAAATCGCCATCACGGAAGCGACCTCGCCCTACGTGCTGATGTTTCTGGCCCAGAAAATCGCCTTCGAGCCCGCCTGTGGTCAGAATCCGGCCCCGGCCCTGCGCCTGCGGGAGTTTGCCGCCATGGCCGGCCAAAGCCTCGAAACCCAGGCCCACACCCTTCACGCCGATCCGGCCGCTTTGGCGGTGCACAACCGCTGGCTGCTGGCCGCCGCCGTGCCCGCCGACCGGACCTACACGCTCATCGTGCCCGTGAGCGGGGCCGCGCAGGCCGCCGGCCTCACCGCCAACCAGCGCCTGCAGAGCCGCCCGGAGCTGGTGAACCTGCCCCCGGTCAGCGCTACCAACGCCGATGAAGTGCAGCTCAACGACCTGCAGGCCCTCATCGCGCTGCCCGGCGAAACCACGGCCGACCTGGCCCTGCGCGGCGGCAAGCGGCTGGGTGATTTCCTGCGGGATAACGAGCTCGGCGCTTTCGACCTCGCCATTGCCGGCCGGCCCTACTACCTGGAAAGCAAGCGCGACGCCGCCGCCGTGGAGTACCACGTGGTGCAGCCCGGCGAAACCGTGTTTGACGTGGCCCAGAAGTACGGCATCCGCAAAAAGAACATTCTAGCCAAAAATCACCTCGACCCTGCCGATGAGCTGCGGCCCGGGCGGGTGCTCTGGCTCCAGCACGTGCGCCCCCGCGAGGTGGCCATCGAATACCGCACGCTGCGCGAAGGCCTGGGCCTGGAACGGCCCGTCGTCAACCGACGCCCACCAATGGTAGAAGGCCCCACTTCCGACCGGCCCGCCGAAACGCCGCCCATCCCCGCCGATCCCGCGCCCGCCGAGGTCGTCCAGGTCCGGCCGGCCGCTGCGCCGCGCCGCGCCGCGGTAGTTAACAAAGACGGTTGGGGCGAAGCGCTGCCGGCGCCGGCCGCCGCCCCGGCACCCGCTCCGCTGGCCGATGAGCCCCGCCCGGCGCGGGCGCCCGTGGCCGCCCGCCCGCCCGCCGATCCGGCGCCCACGCCCGCGCTGCCGGCCCAGCCCGCCGCCGCGTCCAACGCGCCAGTGGCCATCGCCACGCCCGAAACGGAAGCCACTCACCGCGTCGAGCCGCACGAATCGGTGTACTCCATCAGTCGCCGCTACCAGACTTCGCCGGCTACGCTCATGGCGTTAAATCACCTTGCGCCGCCGGCCGGGCTGGTTGTGGGGCAGGTGCTGCTGTTGAAAGCTCCGCTGGCCGCGCCCGGCGCCGCCCCGCCCGCCGGGCAAAATAATCCCGTCCGGTACGCGCCGAAAGTCGGGATGCACACCGTGGCCGGGGGCGAAACGCTTTACAGCATCGCCCGCCGCTACGGGGTGTCCGTGACCGATCTGCAAACCTGGAACTCCAAAGCCGATACCTCCGTGCAGCTGGGGGAAATCCTGCGCCTGCAGGTCGGCAAGTAGTCTGCCGCCCGGTTTTTGGCGGATAGCGGGCGCGGGTTTGGCGCCCGAAAACGCAGTTCGCACAGAATCAGGCCGTGGGCCCGGCGGGTTTGCCAAAGCCCGGCGGGCGGGGGTATCTTTACTAATGAGGGATGAAGGGCACTCGGCCGGAATCCTTTATTTTCGATTTAAGCCCCGCGTAAATGCCTACGTTCTCGCACCTTCACTGCCACACCCAATACTCGCTGCTCGACGGTCAGGCCAGCATTTCGGCCCTGATGAAAAAGGCGCAGGCCGATGGCATGCCCGCCGTGGCGCTCACCGACCACGGCAACATGTTCGGGGCGTTCAACTTCGTGGCCGAGGCCAATAAGTACAACGTGAAGCCCATCGTGGGCTGCGAGTTTTACCTGGTGGAAGACCGCCACAAGAAGACGTTCAGCAAGGAGAAAGGGGAGAAGGACAAGCGCTATCACCAGCTGCTGCTGGCCAAGGACCAGGCCGGCTACCACAACCTGAGCAAGCTCTGCTCGATGAGCTTCATCGAGGGCGTGTACTCCAAGTTTCCGCGCATCGATCGCGAGCTGCTCGAACAGTACCACGAGGGCCTGATTGCCACCAGCTGCTGCATCGGGGCCGAGATCCCGCAGACTATCCTCTTCAAGTCGGACGCTGAAGCGGAAGAAAAGCTGAAGTGGTGGCTCGATATGTTCGGCGACGACTACTACATCGAGATCCAGCGGCACGGGCTGATGAACTTCGACGGCACCGGCAAGAGCCAGGAGGACGTGAATCAGGTGCTGCTCGGCTTCGCCCAGAAGCACGGCGTGAAGGTCATCTGCACCAACGACTCGCACTACGTCAACCAGACCGACTACGCCGCCCACGACCTGCTCCTGTGCGTGAATACGGGCGAGGAACACAGTAACCCCGTCGGCGACATCCGCACCCAGTACTACACCCTGATGACCGGCAACGGCGAGGTGAAGTACGACCTGCTCGACAACCTGCGCCGCGACCACGGCCGCGACGAGCGGGCGCAAAAACAGCTCCGCCGCATCGACGAGGAATTGCAGAAGCCCAAGCCCCACACCCGCTTCGGCTTCGCCAACGACCAGTTCTTCTTCAAGACGCAGGAACAGATGAATAAGCTGTTCAACGACGTGCCGGAGAGTGTGGACAACACCAACGAGATTGTTGGTAAAATCACGCCGCCCAAGCTCCAGCGCGACATTCTGCTGCCCAACTTCCCGCTGCCGCCCCAGTTTGCCAACGCCGACGAGTTTCTGCGCGACCTCACCTACAAGGGCGCGTTCGAGGGCGACCGGCCGCGCTACTCGGTGCGCACGCCCGAAATTGAGGAACGCCTTAATTACGAGCTGCGCATTATCCAGACGATGGGTTTTGCGGGCTATTTTCTGATCACGCAGGACTTCATCAACCACGGCCGGTCGGTGGGCGTGGCCGTGGGGCCGGGCCGGGGCTCGGCCGCCGGCTCGGCGGTGGCCTACTGCGTGGGCATCACCAACATCGATCCCATCAAGTACTCGCTGCTCTTCGAGCGCTTCCTGAACCCGGAGCGGGTGTCGATGCCCGATATCGACATTGACTTCGACGACGTGAACCGTCAGAAAGTGATTGACTACGTGGTGAATAAATACGGCAAAAACCAGGTCGCCCAGATCATCACCTTCGGCACCATGGCCGCCAAGTCCAGTATCAAGGACGTGGCCCGCGCCATGGAGCTGCCGCTGCCCCAGACCAACGACCTCACCAAAATGGTGCCCGACAAGCCGGGCACCACCCTGGCCGGCGCGTTCGCTGAAAGCCAGGAGCTCGACTCCATTCTGAGAGATAACTCGTCCGATAACCTCAAGGGCCAGATTTTGCGTCTCGCCGTTCAGCTCGAAGGCTCGGTGCGCAACACGGGCATTCATGCGGCCGGCATCATCATCGCCCCCGACGACATCACGAAGTACATCCCCGTTTCCACGTCCAAGGAATCGGAGCTGCTCATTACCCAGTTCGATGGTAAGGTGATTGAGTCGGCCGGTATGCTGAAGATGGACTTTTTGGGTCTCAAAACCCTGACCATCATCGTGGATGCCATTCGTCTGATTGAGCGCAACCACGGCGTAAAAATCGACATCGACGACATTCCGCTCGACGACGAAAAGACCTACGCCATGTACCAGCGCGGCGACACCATCGGCACTTTCCAGTTTGAAAGCGAAGGCATGCGCCAGTACCTGAAGGATCTGAAGCCGACGAATATTGAGGATCTGATTGCCATGAATGCCTTGTATCGGCCCGGCCCCATGCAGTTCATCCCGAACTTCATCAACCGCAAGCACGGCCGCGAGGAAGTAGTGTACCCGCACGAGCTGCTGAAACCCATCCTGGAATACAGTCAGGGCATTATGGTGTACCAGGAGCAAATCATGCAGACGGCCCAGATTCTGGCCGGCTACTCGCTCGGGGGCGCCGACCTGCTGCGTCGGGCCATGGGCAAAAAGGACATGAAAAAGATGGCCCTGGAGCGCGAAAAATTCGTGAAAGGAGCCTTCGACCTGCACCAGGTGACGGCCAAAAAAGCCTCGGAAGTCTTCGACGTCATGGAGAAATTCGCTGAGTACGGGTTCAATAGGTCACATAGTGCCGCCTATTCCGTAGTGGCCTACCAGACCGGCTACCTCAAGGCCAACTACCCGGCCGAGTACATGGCCGCCGTGCTCACCAACAACATGGGCGACATTAAGAAGGTGACCTTTTTCATTGAGGAAGCGCGTAAGCAGGGTGTGGCCGTGCTCGGCCCCGACGTGAACGAAAGCCTGCTGAAGTTCAACGTGAACCAGGAAGGCGCTATCCGTTTCGGCATGGCCGCCGTGAAGGGAGCCGGTGAGCTGGCGGTGGAAAGCATGGTGGAGGAACGCGAGAAAAGCGGCCCGTACTCCGATATTTTCGACTTTGCCAAGCGCGTGAACCTGCGCACGGTGAATAAGAAAACCTTCGAAAGTCTGGCTCAGGCCGGAGCGTTTGATGATTTCAACAAGCACCGCCGCCTGTACCTGGAAGCACCGGCCGGCGATCAGAGCCTGATTGAGAAGGCCATGAAGCTCGGTCAGCAGTACCAGGCTGCCAAGGAGAGCAGCCAGCACAGCCTGTTCGGGGCTTCGGCCTTCGGTGCCGTGGCCGCGCCGCTGCCCAAAATGCACGAAATGGAGCCCTGGAGCAAAACCGAGCAGCTGCGGCGGGAGAAAGAGGTCGTCGGCTTCTACCTCTCCGGCCACCCGCTCGACAGCTACAAGCTGGAGCTCGACGCCTACTGCACCTGCGGCCTGGAGCTGATCGACAACCACAAAAATAAGGAAATCGCCGTAGCCGGCCTCATCAATAACGTCCTGTTTAAGACCACCAAGACCGGTCAGCCCTTTTGCACGTTCACGCTGGAAGACTACGAGACGAGCATCAACCCGGCCCTGTTTCGCGACGACTACACCAAATTCGCGCCCCTCATCAACCCCCGCAACTATCCCAGCGAGCAGGTGCCGCCCATGTTCGTGCGCCTCAAGCAGGAGCTGCGCCGCCACACCCAGGACCAGTGGGATCTGCGCATTCTCTCCATGCAGCCGCTGGCCGA
>JAYWCH010000187.1:0-8373 GCA_043780755.1 Hymenobacter sp. | reverse complement strand
GGCCGTTTCCTCAACTCAGGCCCAACCCACTTCGGGCGGCCCGACGCCCACCCCCACCCAAACGCCGATTGATGGCGGAGCCTCACTACTGCTGGTCGGTGGCGTAGGCTACGCCCTGCGCAAGCTACGCCGACGGCGCGCGCACTAACGTTCGCAGGGATAACATCGGTGGCTCCGTACCATGTGCTACTGGCTCCTGTTGCTCGAAAAATTCCCCATGGGATGCCCGCTTGCTCCTCAATCATTAAAGAAGCTGA
Organism: Hymenobacter sp.; assembly: GCA_043780755.1. Taxonomy (GTDB): domain Bacteria; phylum Bacteroidota; class Bacteroidia; order Cytophagales; family Hymenobacteraceae; genus Hymenobacter. Next base: position 8,116 of record JAYWCH010000187.1, on the reverse strand, counting down.
TTCCAGGTCTGGAATCGGCTTCTTTAATGGGTACTGACCTAAAATCGGATGGGTTGGGTGGACAACCAGTAAGGTGCGTCCTTCGCCGTTGACTTCCGGACAAAACATCGTCCAATGCCAGAAGGCAAAGATTCCCGGCTGCTCTACCCAGCAAAGCGGGTACGCCCACTCAAAATCGTTTCAATTAGCCTGAATTTTCCCTCCTACAGCCTAGCAGTCAGTTGTTGGGAGACGTATGTTTGAAGCCCGGCTACTATAACCCATATCTGTAGCAATTGCACGCCTGGGCGCGGTTCGAAGGCAAGCTGCCTTTCCCCAACAAACAGGAGATAGGCGAGTATGAGGTATAGGATCTACCTGCGTTCGCTCTACGGACCGACACGCCAGCGCCGCTGCCCCAGCGCGGGGACAACCGGGGGACAAAAGAGAACAACGCGGGAGACAGTGATATTTCGTAAGGGACCTAAAGATGCCCTCACCGCTATTCCCCACGGCAGGGCTTTTTTATCGCTGTCTCCCAGAGTGTCCCCCGGTAAATCAAAAGCCCCATTTCCAGGGCGGAAATGGGGTTTATTGTAGAGAGCGAGGGATTCGAACCCCCGGACCTGTAACAGTCAGCGGTTTTCAAGACCGCCGCAATCGACCACTCTGCCAGCTCTCTGAATCAATGGTGGCTTCTTTTTCGCTTGGGAATGCAAGGTAATAAAAAAGGCTTTTCCCAGCGAAGAAAAAGCCTTTTAAAGTAGAGAGGGGGGGATTCGAACCCCCGATACCGTTGCCGGTATAACGGTTTTCGAAACCGTCGCGTTCGACCACTCTGCCACCTCTCTGATTGTTTCCCCGAGTGATTGGGGAGTGCAAAAGTACGGACGAATCGGCGGGAATGCCACCGTGGCGCCGAATTATTTTTCAACCCAAGGCAGATTCTGGCTGCGCGTTTACCTGGAGCGGGGCGCCAGCTGCTCCTGCATCATCCGCCGGCGCCGGCCCGTGATGGCGTCCATGCTCACATTGACCTCAAAACCAATGATCAAGGTCATGCACACAAATTCGAGCCAGACCATGAAGCCCACCAGCGCCCCGATGGAACCGTAGAAATGATTGTAGGAATTGAAGATGCGGACGTAGAGCGTGAAGAGAAACGACACCAGAAAGATGAGCAGCGTGGCCACCACGGCCCCGGCCGAAAGCAGCGGCCACTTGTCCTGCACGGGCGGCACGAAGTAGTAAATCACACAGGTCGTGCTCAGAAACAGCCCCAGCAGCGAGCCGTAGCGGATCAGGGTCAGCACCAGATCGGTGAAACGCTCGGGCACAATTTCGTAGAACACCAGGCCATCAATGAGGTAGGTGCCGAAGAAAATACCGGCAATGGCCAGCACTAGAATCAGAGACAATACAAAAGTCAGCACCGTAGCAATGAGGCGCTTGCGTAAATAGCTGCGGTGTTTAAACCAGGGGTATTTCTTCTCAAACGCGTCGAGCAGCGCCATGATGCCGTTGGAGCTAAGCACCAGCGCCGTGCCGAACCCGAAAGAGAGCAGCCCCCCGTGCGGGATGTTCACGATGTCCTCAATGGTCGAGGCCGTGGCCGCGTACAGTTCGTGCGGCATAAAGTCGCTCAGAAACTGCAGGATATCCACGTTCAGGTTCGGCACGGGAATGTACGGAATGAGCGTAAAGAGGAAAATAATGGTCGGGAACAACGCCACCGTGAGGTTGAAGGCCATGTAGGCGGCGCGCTTTTCCAGGCTGTCGAGGCGCAGCTCGTGCAGAATGCGGTCGAGCACATCGTATAGCGAGGCCTGGCCGCCGGGCAGCCGCAGCCGCTTCAGGCCCACAATCAGCCGCCGGTAGGGCCGTTGCTGGCGCACATCGGGAAAGCGGGAGCGGCTAATGGCGGGCGTTCTCAAGTGAGGGAAGCTAGTGAGCGGAAGCGGAGATCTGAACCGGAGATCCCTGGTTTACTTGCCGAAGGCGGCCGGCGCCGGCGCATCGGGCGATGCCGAGCCCGTGGTGAGAACCGGACTATCGACTTCATCTTCGCTAAAATACGACGCCAGCCGCTCCTGAATCGCCACGGGCATGGCTACCGGCCGGCCGGTACTGGTCTTCACAAACACCATCAGCGTGTGGCCTTCGGTGAGGAGCTGGCCGGCTTCGTTGTAGATCTCATACTCAAACAACACCCGCGCTCCTTCGGGCGGCTGGCGCAGCAGCAGGCGCACGGTGAGCAGGTCGTCGTAGCGCGCCGGGCGGCGGAAGCGGGTGCGGATTTCGCCCACCGGCATGCCCACGCCATCGGCCTCCATCTCCTTATAGCTGATGCCCAGCTTGCGGAACGCCTCGGTGCGGGCCACTTCAAAATACGTCGCGTAGTTGCCGTGATAGACGTAGCCCATCTGGTCGGTTTCGGCGTAGCGCACGCGAATCTGGATGTCGGATGTATACATTGAGCAGCTATTACCAACCGGCCGTTGGCTGATTGTTAAACAGAAATTACCAGCGTTCGGCCGGATTTACTTGATCCCCGCCCGGTTCAGCGCCGCCTGGTAGCGGTGGGCATTAAGCAAATGCTCGGTCTGATTGGTGGCGAAGGCATGGTAACCGCTGAAGTCCTCTTTCGCGCAGAAATACAGGTAGTTATTCTGCTCCGGCTTCAGCACGGCGTCGATGCTGGCGATGCTGGGCAGGTTGATGGGGCCGGGCGGCAGGCCGGCGTACTTATAGGTATTGTAGGGCGAATCTTTTTGCAGATGCACGTTGAGCACGCGCTTGATGGTAAAATCACGATTGGCGTACACCACGGTGGGGTCGGCCTGGAGCTTCATGCCGCGCCGCAGGCGGTTGAGGTACACGCCCGCGATACGGGGGCGCTCGTCGGCGTGCTGCTGCTGCTCGGCTTCCACAATGCTGGCCAGGGTGCTGACCTGCACGCGGGTGAGGTGCAATTGCGCGCGCTCGGCGTCGCGGGCCGGAGTCCAGAACTGCTCGTACTCCTTCTTCATCCGCTTCATCAGATTAGCGGGCGAGGTATTCCAGTACAACTCGTATGTGTTGGGAATGAACATACTAAGCACGGTCGTGGTGTCGAAACCCAGCTGGTGCGTGTAGGCGGGGCTGCTCAGCAGGGAGTCGATTTGCGAGGCCCGGGCATCGATCTGGTTCGAGAGCTTATCGGCCAGCTCGCGGCGCAGGCGCACGTTGGTAAACGTGAGCTTAAGCGGCGACTGAATGCCCGCCTTGAGCACGTTGATAAGTTGGCGGTTGGTGTAGCCGTCCTGCAGCTCGTAGCGGCCGGGCTTCACGTGGGCCGGGTATTTCATGAGCTTAGCCACGAAATGCAGCGATAATTTATCGACTACCGTGCCGGTGGCATCGATCGTTTTCAGGGCCGCCTGCCAGGTATCGCCCCGGTGAACCACGATGTAGACCGGCTTGCCCTTGGTTTCAATATTAGCAGTGAAAAATACCTGGTAGAAATAATAGGAAAAACACACCAGCGAAAGGGTGAAAATAACGCTGACGATGGCCCAGCGCCGACGACGGATCAGGGATTGATTGCGGTACTCAATGGCCGACTTTTTGGCAGGCTGCGACATGGGGATGGGGGGAAAAGCAACTGGGCGGGGTCAAAAGTACAACGGGCCGCAACCGTCGCCCGCATTGGGCGCCCCGGTTGTTGGCCTTGTCTGCGTTTCGGCCGGACGTAGTACCTTGCCCGTGCCTTGGGCCCGGCGGTGCGGTTATGGCCCGCGCCAGCCGCCATTCGCTCCGTTGCTTCGATCGTCCTTTTACTATTTTCCAGTCCATTTTATGCCCGCCACCCTCCTCCGCATTCACCCCGAAAACCCGCCGCATAGCCGTATCCAGCAAGCTGTTGACGTATTGCGCAAGGGCGGCGTCATCATTTACCCTACCGATACAGTTTATGGAATCGGCTGCGACGTGACCAATGCCAAAGCCGTGGAAAAGGTGTGCCGCATCAAAAAACTCTTTCCCGAAAAAGCCAACCTGAGCTTCATCTGCTCCGACCTTTCGCACATTTCCGACTACGCCCACGGCATCACGACGGCCACCTACAAAGTCATCAAAAAAGCCCTGCCCGGGCCGTTTACTTTCATCTTCGAAGCTAGCGCCAACGCGCCCCGCTTCGGCGGCGTGAAGCGCAAAACTGTCGGTATCCGGGTGCCCGATAATCAGATTATCCTGCAATTGGTCAAAGAGTTAGGTAATCCCATCGTCAGCACTTCGGTGCGCGAAGATGAGAATACCATCGACGAGTACGTGACTGATCCCGACCTCATTTTCGAGAAGTACCGCATGCTGGTCGACCTCGTGATCGACGGCGGTTTCGGCAACAATGTACCCAGCACCATTATCGACTGCACCAACGACGACTTCGAGCTCATCCGCCAGGGCGCGGGCGATATCGAGCAGTATCTGTAAGAGTTTAAAGATTAGAATGCCAACGGCCCGTTCTGCAATGAAGCAGGACGGGCCGTTTTCGGACTAGCTCCGCTGGTGTTTCCAGCGCCGGTGTGTCCAGAGGTATTGCTCCGGCGCCGCCCGCATATCCTGTTCCAGCTGCCGGGCGAAGGCTTCCGTGACCGGAAACGTCCCGGCCGGCGCTGCCGCCGCCGCCCGCCCGTCGGGCAGCTCAGTGAAAGTGACTTCGTAGTAACCCCGCCGCACCCGCCGCAAACTGATAAAGAGCACGGCGCAGTCGAACTGGGCCGCCAGCCGGTCGGCGCTGGAATAAAAGCTCGTGTCCTGGTGCAGAAAATCCGTCCAGTAGGGCCGGTCTTCCGGACCGGCAGCCTGGTCGGTGAGCAGGCTCAGGGTGCAGCCCCGACCCTTGTGGCCCACCAGATAGCGCAGCGTGGAGAGCATAGGCACGGCATCGGCGCCCAGGCGGATGCGCAGGTGGCGCATAAAATGCTCGAAAAACGGGTTGCTGAGCGGCTTGTAAACGCCTGCCGCCCGGCCCGGAAACTCCAGCGCCGCCCCGCCCAGCAGCCATTCCCAGTTGCCCATGTGCGAGCCCAGGGACAATACCAGTCGCTGCTGCGCAAACGGCCCGGTCATTAGCTCGGGGTTCGTAAAACGCATTCGCGGGGCCAGTTCCGCCGGACTGATGACAGCCAGTTTCAGGATTTCAACCACCAGCTGCGCAAAGTGCCAGTAGAAGGCCCGGGCGGTGTGCTCAACTTCCGCCGCTGTTTTTTCCGGAAAAGAATTACGCAGATTCGTCGTCACCACCCGCCACCGGTAGCGCACTACGTAGGCCAGCAGGAAATAAATCCCCCTGGCCAGCCCGTACAGCCCCGGCAACGGCAGGTAAGCCAGCCCGAGCAGCAGCCAGCGCAGCGGCTCGTAGTACCAGGCGTATGGCCGGGTCATCCCGCCAGGGGACTTACTCACGGCGTACCGGCGCCGGCCGGCGCGTAATCCGTGGCATTGCGCTGGCCGATTACCCGTTGCCCGGCCAGCAGCTTTTTATTCCCCGCGCCGCCATATACTTCCACAAACAGGGTGAACGGGCCTTCCGGCAGCGGGCCCATTGGCAGCTGGCCCACCACGGTGGTGGGGCGCCCGCTCTGGGGCGTGAGGGTAGCGTCGGCATCGGCGGCCGAGCCGTCGGGCGTGGTCAGGTGATAGTGGACGCGCAGGGGCTGGCCGGTGGGCACCTGGTGCAGCTCGGTGTAGAAAAACACCGTTTCCGCCCCCCGACCGTAAAAATTGCCGGGCGCCCGGGTGAGGCGGTAGCCGCCCCGCGTAAAATCATCGTTGCCGGCGCTACGAACAGCGGGCCGGGCCAGCAGGACCACATCCGAGAAAGAAGGGCCGGTAGGCGCTTCCAGCACCAGTGCCTTTTCCACGGTCGTTACGCCGTTGGCGCTGCGGTATTGGTCGCGCACGGTGCCGCGCAGCGTGTATTTCCCGTCGGGCAGGCGGATTCTTTTGAGGAAGCTCTGCGGGTTTTTGATGGCGCTGGTAGTGTCGTTCAGTACCGGGGGCTTGAGGGTGATTACTTCGCGATAAGCCGGTTTGCCGTCGGCTTTGAGGATTTCCAGCGTGACGGTGGCCGCCGACTGAAACGCCCTCGGCGCCCGCTGCCGGTACGTGAGCGACTGCGTGGGCACGGTGACGTAAATCTCTACCTCCGCCCCTTTCTCCACCCGGTCCAGATTCCGGAATCGGGCAATGTCCACTAGAATCTGCGGCGGCCCCGCGTGGGCGGCCAGCGCCCTAAAACCGAACAGGAGCGGGATAAACAACCAGAAAACGCGCATGGCGCAAAAGTACGGCCGGATAAGCGCCCCGGACTGAAGCCCGTTCTTTACCAAAAAATTAGTATCATTCGTCCCCCTCACCCCAATCCGTGATTCTGCTCACCGAACTTCATTATCACCCGCCGGCCGCGCTGTTTGCCGAGCTGCTCCGGGCCGACGGCCTGCTGCTGGAAGCCCACGAGCACTACCGCAAACAGACTTTTCGCAACCGCTGCCTCATCCGCACGGCGCAGGGCGTGCAGCCGCTCACGGTGCCGGTCGTCGATGGCAACCGGGCCGAAAAAGTTACGGCCGCGGCCATCGAAATCGATTACCGTCAGAACTGGATTCACCGCCATTGGCGCACGCTGCAAACTGCTTACGGCAACAGCCCGTACTTCGAGTATTACGCCGACTATCTGCACGATATCTACGTAAGCAAGCCAGCCCTGCTGTTTGACCTGAACCGGCAGTTTCTGCAACTTCTGCTGCGCTGCTTTCGCCTCAATATTCCCATTACTGTCACTACCAATTATTATCCGCCCTTTTCTACGCAACCTTTTGCGGGCAAAGACACTCTGCATGCTGATCAGGCCAGGGTTATTGACCGGCGCGACTGGCTGACACCCAAAACCGCTTACAAAACCCTGGTACCTGACACTCCGGCAGCCCTCTCCCTGGTCCGGCCGTATCCGCAGGTGTTTGGCCCAGGTTTTGAGCCCGGGCTAAGCGTGCTGGATCTGCTTTTTTCGCAGGGTCCGGCGGCCGGTGCGTTTTTGCAATAACCCGTAAATTCCCGCCACCTTACCTTATCTGTCTCCCTGGGCCCCTGCCGGCCCGAACCTTCGCCCGAACCGGCTTGTTTGCAAGCTACCTCGGCCCAACCCGTTTTTCGTGTATTCGCCCGACGCGGGGCTATTTGATTTTTCACTACCAATTATTAGCATGGAAGCTAAATTCTCAAACCGCGTCAAAGAGGTTATCTCCCTCAGTCGGGAAGAAGCCATTCGTCTCGGCCACGACTACATCGGCACCGAGCACCTGCTGCTCGGCATGATTCGCGAGGCGGAAGGCACGGCCCTCGGCCTGCTGCGCAAGCTGGGCGTGGCCATTGACGAGTTAAAGTTCTCCCTGGAACAGGCCACGCGCAACACCGCCACGCAGGGCACCAGCATCACCGGCTCCATCCCGCTGACCAAGCAGACCGAGAAGGTGCTGAAAATAACTTATTTGGAGGCGAAGATCTTTAAGTCCGAAATCATCGGTACCGAACATCTTCTATTGTCTATTCTACGGGACGAAGACAATATTTCTTCTCAAATTCTCAGCAAATTCAACGTGAACTACGAAACCGTGCGCGACTCGCTGGACTACCACGGCAACGCCTCGCCAAGTCCCAAAGCCGGACCCGACACCGACGACGACGACAACGATAAGCTCTTCGGCTCATCGGGTCCCGGGGGTCGGGGTGGTGCGGCCGGCAGTGCCGCCGCCAAAAAGCCGGGCGAAAAATCCCGCACTCCGGTGCTCGATAACTTCGGCCGCGACCTCACCAAAATGGCGGAGGACGATAAACTCGACCCCATCGTGGGCCGGGAAAAAGAAATCGAGCGCGTGGCCCAGATCCTGAGCCGCCGCAAGAAAAACAACCCCATTCTCATCGGGGAGCCCGGCGTGGGCAAAACGGCCATCGCCGAAGGCCTCGCGCTGCGCATCATTCAGAAAAAGGTTAGCCGCGTGCTGTTCAACAAGCGCGTCGTGACCCTGGACCTAGCTTCGCTGGTAGCTGGCACCAAGTACCGGGGCCAGTTTGAGGAGCGGATGAAAGCCGTGATGAACGA
>JAYWCH010000186.1:0-8840 GCA_043780755.1 Hymenobacter sp. | reverse complement strand
CCGCGCTGGGGGCGGGCACGACGGCCACGGCGGCCTATTATCAGCAACTGCTGGGGTTGTGGCAATTGCAGCAGGGCCAGTACGCCACGGCCGCCGATCAGTTGGGATTGGCGGCGGCGAGTGGCGCGGAGTCCGCCCGTGAGGCCCGGGTGTACGCGCTGGCGCTGAGCGGGCAGCTTGATTCGGCCCGGGCGGGCGCGGCGCGGCTGCGGGCCTCGCCCGATTCGGTCCAGCAGCGCCTGGGGCGGCAGGTGCAGCGGCAACTGGCGGCCGGTAGCCTGACGGCGGGCGGAAATAACCGGAAGCACTTGGGGGATAACTGGTTGGCCGCGGCCCAACGGGCGGAGCAGCATCAAAACGCGGCGGTGGCGGCCCGCAACTACCAACGAATTTTGCAGCAAGCGCCTTTCAACGAGCCGGCGATGCTGGCGGCGGCCGGTTTCCACACCCGGCGGCGCGACTTCCCGGCGGCCTATGATGTGCTGCGCGCCGGGCTGTCTGAAAACCCTCACTCGTTGCCGCTGTTGAAAGCCTACGGGCTGGCCGCCGCCGATGCCGGCCTGACGGAATATGCCGTCGGAGCGCTGGCGGAAATCCGCCGGCAGCTGGCCGCCGCCGCTTATGCTATTTTCGCGGGCGAGTATGCCGCTCACCGGGCAGCTCACGCGGCCGCCGGGGCGGCGTTTTCCGGTGTTTCGGACCTTCCACCCAGGTAAATAAGTTCTTCTGCCATGAATCCCAACGTTATTGTAACCTCGGATATCGCCAAAAACTACGTCATGGGCGTGGAGGTAATTCACGCCCTGCGCTCGGTGAGTATCCAGATTCGGCAGGGCGAATACGTCGCTTTCATGGGACCGTCGGGCTCGGGCAAGTCAACGCTGATGAACATCGTGGGCTGTCTCGATACGCCTTCCAATGGCCAGTACATCCTCAACGGGCAGGATGTGAGCCGCATGACCGACAACCAGCTGGCGGAAGTGCGCAATAAAGAAATTGGTTTTATTTTCCAAAGCTTTAACCTGTTGCCCCGGGCCAGCGCCCTTGACAACGTAGCGCTACCGCTGATTTACGCCGGGTTGAGCAAGCGCGAGCGCAACGAGCGCGCCCTCGAATCCCTGCGCTCGGTGGGCCTGGCCGACCGCGCCCAGCACCGCCCCAACGAGCTGAGCGGCGGCCAGCGCCAGCGCGTGGCCATCGCCCGCGCCCTTGTCAACAACCCCAGCGTGTTGCTGGCCGACGAGCCCACTGGCGCCCTTGACTCTAAAACCAGCCACGAAATCATGGATCTTTTCGAGGCGCTCTACGCCAAAGGCAACACGATTATCATGGTGACCCACGAAGAAGACATTGCCCGTTACGCCCACCGCATTGTGCGCCTGCGCGACGGGCTGGTGGAATCGGATGAGGAGAATAAGGAAATCGCCCTGCACTCCGTAACGGGGCATTGAGAAGCGGGAAATCATATGAAAACCATATTTTTAGAGTCTCAAGCGGCTGAAAAAAGCCATCAGGTTTGTCCCTGAATAATGATAACGCTTGGTCATGCAGAGCGTAGCGAAGCATCTCGCGTGGACGAGTAATCAAAACAGTTGCGACGATTGAGCTATTCATCCACGCGAGATGCGTAGTCTCTGCTTGATGCGCTGAATGCTCTGCATGACGAATGGATACGCTACATGATCAAGCGTTATCAAGCGTTATCAGGAGAACAGTCCGGTCCCATCAGCCCGGATTCTCAGTCCCGAACCCCGCGTGGGCGAACACCACGCCCCGGCCGGGGGTTATCGGGCTACATTAATGAATTGCCATGAAAATCTATACCAAGACCGGCGACACGGGTCTTACTTCGCTCATCGGGGGCACGCGGGTGTCAAAAAGCAGCCTGCGGATCGAGTGCTACGGCACGGTGGATGAGCTGAACTCGCATATTGGGCTGGTGAGCGACCAGGATATCAATGTCAACCGTCGGCTGCTGCTGAAGGAAATTCAGGATCGCCTGTTCACCATCGGTTCGGCCCTGGCCGCCGATCCGGAGAAGTCGCGCATGAATCTGCCCGACCTGCACGACGCTGATGTAACCCTGCTGGAAGACGAAATGGACCGGATGAACCTGCTGCTGCCCGAGCTGCGGGCCTTTATTCTGCCGGGCGGGCATCCGGTCGTGAGCCAGGCCCACGTCGCCCGCTGCGTGTGCCGCCGGGCCGAGCGGCTGGTGATTCACCTGGGGGAAGAATCGTTTGTAGCCGCGCTGGTGGTGATGTACCTCAACCGCTTATCCGATTACTTATTCGTGCTCAGCCGCGCCATCGCCCACGAATTGGGCGTGGCGGAAGTGACCTGGAAAGCCCGACTGTAGGGCGGTTAGCGGCTGGGTTGGCCCCGAGTTTTTGGGTCGGGGCCGGACGGGCGGGGCCGGGGGGAGTTTTCTGCCGACCTTTCGGTATAATTTCATTTTCAGCCGTTCCTCCCGCCCCTTCCGTACCCGGAAAATCCCACCCATTCACCCTCATCCTCAACTCGTATGATTGACCTTCTCCCCATTCGCACGGAGCGGACCACGGCTTCCAAGCTGGCGGCGCTTGATTTCGACCACCTGGAGTTCGGTAAAGCATTTGCCGACCACATGTTCTACGTCGATTACCAGGACGGTGAGTGGCAGGAGCCGCAGATCGTGCCCTACGGCGACATGGTAGTGAGTCCCGCCAATTCGGCCCTGCACTACGGGCAGGCCATTTTTGAGGGCATGAAAGCCTATCACCAGGTCGATGGCAGCCTGGGCTTGTTTCGGCCGCTCGACAACTGGGCCCGGCTCAATGCTTCGGCCGACCGCATGTGCATGCCCGCCATCCCCGAAGAGCTCTTCATGCAGGGGCTGCGCGAATTGATCCGCCTCGATGCGGCCTGGGTGCCCACCGCGCCGGGCTGCTCGCTCTACATCCGGCCGTTCATGTTTGCCACCGATGGCTTTATCGGCGTGCGGCCTTCGCGCTCGTACCGGTTTATGATCTTTACCAGCCCGGTGGGTCTGTACTACAACGAGCCGGTGCGCGTGCGTTTCGAGCAGAAGTACGTGCGCTCGGCCGAGGGCGGCGCGGGCTACGCCAAAAACGCCGGCAACTACGGCGCGGCCATGTATCCCACCAAGCTGGCGCAGCAAGAAGGCTACAACCAGCTCATCTGGACCGATGCTTCGGAGCACCAGTACGTGGAGGAATCGGGCACGATGAACGCCATTTTCGTCATCGACGGCCGGGTGGTGACGCCCGCCCTGAGCACGTCCATCCTCGACGGCGTGACCCGCCGTAGCGTACTTCAGCTCGCCCGCGACATGGGCATTGCCGTGGAAGAGCGCAAGGTGAGCAGCCGGGAAATAATGGCCGCGCTGGCCGCCGGCAAGCTGGAAGAAGCCTTCGGTGCCGGCACAGCCGCCACGATTGCGCCCATCGCCACCATCGGGTACGAAGGCCAGGATTACCACCTGCCCGCCATCGGCCCTAACGCTTTCTCCAAGCGCGTGGCGGCGGCTCTCGAAGCCATCCGCACCGGCTCGGGTCCGGATGTGCACGGCTGGATGGTGCGCGTCTAGTCGGGGCGCCCGGGCGGTACCGTCGCCGGCCGCTGTTCCGGGCGGAGGTAAACGCCGGGGCAGGTCAGCTTAAAGTTTAGGAAAAGCCGCTTCACGCTGAAGCGGCTTTTCTTTTTTGTCCCACCTTTGCAGCACCAAGCGCATTCCCGCCCCGCCATTCTGTTCTCTTCCCCGCCATGACCGTTTCCCTGAAAACCGTTACCCTCAACGATACGCACCGCCAGCTCGGTGCCAAAATGGTGCCCTTTGCTGGCTTCGATATGCCGGTGCGCTACTCTTCCGACCTGGACGAGCACCACACGGTACGCCGCGCGGTGGGGATTTTCGATGTTTCGCACATGGGCGAATTCCGGCTGCGCGGCCCGCAGGCGCTCGACCTGATTCAGCGCGTCACCAGCAACGACGCCAGTAAGCTGGCCGACGGCAAAGCCCAGTATTCCTGCCTGCCCAACCACGACGGCGGCGTCGTTGATGACCTGCTGGTGTACAAGCTGGCCGACGAAGATTACCTGCTGGTGGTCAATGCTTCCAATATTGAAAAGGACTGGAGCTGGATTCAGCACCACAACACCCAGGGCGTGGAGATGGAGGATATTTCTGACCGCACCAGCCTGTTTGCCGTGCAGGGCCCCAAGGCCCTCGCCGCGCTCCAGGCCCTTACGGACGTGGACCTGAGCAGCATTCCGTACTATTCGTTCGTGCAGGGCACTTTCGCCGGCGCGGCCGATGTCATTATCTCGGCAACCGGCTACACCGGCGCGGGCGGGTTTGAGCTCTATATTCCCAACGAAAGCGCCGCCCTGGTGTGGGATAAAATCATGACCGCCGGCCGGGCTTACGGCATCAAGCCCATCGGGCTGGGCGCCCGCGACACGCTGCGGCTCGAAATGGGATACTGCCTCTACGGCAACGATATCGACGACACCACGTCGCCCCTGGAAGCCGGGTTGGGCTGGATCACCAAGTTCACCAAGGACTTCACTAACTCGGCTAATCTCCAGAAGCAGAAGTTAGCCGGCGTGAATAAAAAGCTGGTCGCCTTCGTGATGGATGGGACCGGCATCCCCCGCGGGCACTACGAGCTGATGGATGCCGCCGGCCAGAAAATCGGCGACGTGACCAGCGGCACGCAGTCGCCTTCGCTGAGCAAAGGCATTGGCATGGGCTACGTAAAGACCGAATTCGCCGCCCCCGGCACTCAGATTTTTGTTCAGATCCGGGGTAAAAATCTGCCCGCCACGGTGAACAAGCTGCCGCTGACCAACGGCACGGAGGAATAAGAGCGATGCCTAAACTGGATATTTGCTTCTCCCCCGAGCTGCTGCCACTTTATGATTTGCGCGGGCAGGTGGCCGTTATCGTGGATATTCTGCGGGCTTCGAGTACCATTGTCACGGCGCTGGGGGAGGGCGTGAGCCACGTTTTCCCGGTGGCTTCGCTGGCCGAATGCACCGCTTACGGCCGGCAGCACGGCGGGCTGACCGCCGCCGAGCGCGACGGCCTGCCCGCCCCGGGCTTTGACCTGGGCAACTCGCCCTTCGGATTTCTGGATGCGGCCCGTCCGGTGCGCGGGCAGGCGCTGACGATCAGCACGACCAACGGCACGGCGGCGCTACAGCGCTCGCTCACGGCGGCGGAGGTAGTAGTCGGCTCGTTTTTGAACCTGGCGGCCGTGGTCGATTTTGTCCGGCAGCAAGACCGTGACGTGCTGGTAGTCTGCGCCGGCTGGAAAGGGCAGTTTTGCCTCGAAGATACCGTATTTGGTGGCGCGCTGGCCGAGCGCCTGGCGTCCGGTTTCGACGTGAGCAGCTCCGACTCGACGCTGGCTGCGCGGCATCTCTGGCAGCAGGGACGAGCCGATTTGCCGGCCTATCTGCTGCAATCCGCCCACGTCCGCCGCCTCAATTCCCTGGAAGCCAGTCAGGATTTTGAGTTCTGCCTGCGCGTGGATTCCTACGCCCACGTGCTGCCCATCTGGCGCGAAGACCGGCTGGTGGCATTCGCGGCGGAAGCTGAAAATTAGCCGCGCGGGCTGGCCGCCGGAATTATTTTAGCTTCTCATTATCGTGGTGGCGCTGGCTGTCGCGCTCGGTTTTCTTGGCCAGGTTGCGGGTCAGGGCTTCGGTTAAATCGACACCGGTTTGATTGGCCAGGCAGATGACGACGAACAGGACATCGGCCAGCTCATCGCCCAGCTCCCGGCCTTTGTCCGACTCTTTAAACGACTGCTCGCCGTACTGCCGGGAGATGAGCCGGGCCACTTCGCCCACTTCCTCGGTGAGGATGGCCATATTGGTCAGCTCATTGAAATAACGGACGCCGGTGGTCGTAATCCAGGTATCGACGGTTTTTTGGGCTTCTTCGATGGTCATGGGGAGGAGATAGTTTGGGGGTTAGCGGAGCGGTAGATTAAGCGGGCGGGGAATCCAGCACGATGGTTACCGGCCCGTCGTTGGTCAGGCGCACCTGCATGTCGGCGCCGAAGATGCCCGTGGGCACGGGCTTACCCAATTCCGCCGCCACCAGGGCCACGAATTGCTGATAAAACGGCTCGGCAATGGGCGGCGGGGCGGCGCCGATGTAGCTGGGGCGGTTGCCTTTGCGGGCATCGGCCAGCAGCGTAAACTGGCTCACGATCAGAATCTGGCCGTCGGTATCGGCCACACTGCGGTTCATCTGGCCGTTTTCATCGCTGAAAATGCGGAGCTGCACCAGCTTGCGGCACATCCAGGCCAGGGAAGCCGGAGTATCATTGGGCGCAAAACCGGCCAGCACCAGCAGCCCCGGTCCGATCTGGCCCGTAACCCGATCTTCGACGGTAACCTGGGCTTCGCGGACGCGCTGAATAACAAGACGCATAATAAGAATCGGGAAAATGGGCGGTGAATGTTGGCCGGAGAGTGTCGACCTTCGTGCCCGCTCGCCCGAATCAGCCCATGCCCCTCCCCGCCGGTACAAAGAACGACCACCCCGCCGCTCGCCGCACTCCCTGGCTGGGGGCAGCGCTGCTGGTCGTGGCCGGTCTGCGGCTGTGGCGGCTGCCTGAGGCCGGCCCGCCCGACTACGATTCGGTCCGTAACTGGCAGGTTGTTCAGGAATTAGCGCAGGGCAATTTTGCGCATCTCTTTCACCACGGCAGTCCGGGATTTTTGCTGCTGTACGCGCCGGTGGCCGTTTTCACCCGCCAGTTTCTCGTTTTTCAGACCCTCAATGCGCTGCTGGGCGTGGCTGGACTGGGATTTTTCGCCGCCTGGGTCACGCATAAAGCCCGGCTGACCGGGCCCGAAGCGGCCGGCCTCACGCTGCTGGCCGGCACTTCGCTGCTGCTCACGTTTTCGGGGCGGGATTTTACGATGAGTTCCGTCAGCCTCGGCTTGTTTGCGGGATTGGTGCGGAGCCATTTTGCGCGCTTGCAGCGGCCGGGCGCGGCGGCGGCGGGGCGCGTGGCCGGCTGGCTGGCGCTGGGGCTGTGCTTCAATTACAAGTTCCTGTTTGCGCTGCCCATCCTGGGCCTGCTGGAGCTGATGCCGGCCGTTGGGCTGGGGCGTCGCGTCTGGGCCCGCGTACTGCTCATTCTGACCATTCCGTACCTGGTATTCGGGGCGGTGGGTGTGGCGGTGGGCCTGCCGTGGTACCGCTGGGCGGGGTTTTATTTTCGCACGGTGGTGCCGGCGGCGGCCAACGGGGCCGGCCGGCAAGCCACGCTGCACCTCGATTTGCTGTACTACGTCCGCTACCTGGCCCTTTTCGAGTCGCCGCTTTTGCTCCTGGGCCTAGGGCTGGCCGTGGTGCTGGTCGGGCGGGCAGGGCGGGGAAATAAGTGGAATCGGGCGCAGCCCCTGACCCTGCTGCCGTACCTGTTGGTGTGGGCGGGGTGCCTGTTGGCCGGAATGTCGTTGCTGATAAAAGCGCCCCGGGGGCTGCTGTTGGCCTATTTGCCGCTGGCGGCGCTGGCGGTACTCAGCGGCCGGCGGGTGCTGCCGGGCCGGTGGCTGGCGGCGGTGGTAGCCGGGGCCGTGGGCCTGAACGTGTGGCGGATTCAGCAGGAAATTTACGCGCCGTTGCCTACGCCCTACCCGGCGGTGGCAGCCTGGCTCCGGGCGCACCAGGCGACGAAAGTGGTCAGCACCGTCGGGCTGGGCCTGGCGCCGTACCTCGTCAGCAATCAAACGCTGACCGTTATCACTGACGAGCGCCAGTTGGCCGGCCTGCGCCGTCGGGGCTACCAGTACGTGCTGCTCGATGGCTACTGGCGTGCGGCGGGCGTGGCGCGGTTTGATTCTTTGCGTCGGCAGGTGCCCGTGGCGGGTTGGGCGGCGCCGCAGCTACACCAGCCGCTGCTATTTCTGGAGCATTCTGAGTTTACCGGGCGGGGGTTTGCCGAAACGCTGGCGGCTGGTCAGGTAGCCGCCGGGGATTCGTTGCCGCTGCGGATCTACCGTTTGCAATGAAGGTTGAGGCTTTCGGATTAGCTGGCGAGAATTACCTGATAGATCCGCTCATGGCGGTTCCTCAATAAAAGTTCGCAGCTTGCCCGGAGAACTTGTGTCGGGCACCCGTCCAAATCACCGTTTCACCCCGAGGCTGTCGAGGTGGTGCTGGTAGCGACGGGCGTTGCGCTTGTGGCCGGCGTAGGTTTCGGCAAAATCGGAGAAGCCGCTGCCGTCGGGGCGGGCGCAGAAAAAGAGGTTGCGGTTGTGCGCCGGGCGCAGCACGGCGTTGAGCGAGCTGGGGAGCGGCGTGGTGATGGGGCCGGGCGGCAGGCCCTTGTGGCGGTAGGTATTGTAGGGTGAATCGACTTTTTTATCCACGTTCAGCACGCGCTTGCGGGTGCCGAGGCCGTGTAGGGGCCAGAGCAGGGTGGGGTCGGCTTGCAGGGGCTGGCCGTTGCGCAGGCGGTTGAGGTAAACGGCGGCGATGAGCGGCTTATCGGTGGGCTGGGCCGTTTCCCGCTGTACGATGCTGGCCAGGATGCTCACCTGGGTAGGGGTTAGGCGGAGGGAATCGGCCCGTCGCCGCCGCTCAGCGGTCCAGAACCTGCGGTGGTGGGCGGCCACGGAATCCAGAAAGGTTGGGGCGTCGGTATTCCACAGCAGCCGGTAGCGGCCGGGGATAAACAGGGTGCGGATTGTGCAGGTATCGAGGTGGTAGCGGGCGAGCAGGTCGTCGTTGTTATCCAGCCAAAGCTGCAGCTTAAAGGAATCTGTTTCCAGGTGGCGGCTCACCAGTCGGGGCAGGCGGTCGAGGTAGG
>JAYWCH010000185.1:0-1695 GCA_043780755.1 Hymenobacter sp. | reverse complement strand
GTGCCGATGCCCACGTTGCCATTGCCCTGAATCCGCATCAGCTCCTGCGAACTCGTCGCACCAGTGCCGGCGTAAAAGGCGTGGGATGCCCCCGTGCCTTCCACCTGGTAGCGTAGCATACTGCCATTAATGCCCAGCCCGTAGAATTGATTGTCGTTGTTACTCCCATCGTACATCACAATTTTGCGGTTCACCACCGTATTACTCAATTGCAGCTGCGCATTCGGCGCGCCCGTGCCGATGCCCACGTTGCCCGTGTTCAGCACCTGGTTGCCGTTCAGCTCCAGCGCCTGCGTCGCCGTGTGGTTGCCCAGGTTATCCCCCGGATTTACCTGCTGCCAGCCGCCATTCGAGTACAGAAAGGTTCCTACTCTCCCGGCCGGGATGGTGCTACCCCCGAACGTGGCCCCGTACATAGTGGGGTTCACGATGGCCAGCACCTGCCCGGCTACTGGTATGCCCAGGCCCGTCAGCACCAGCGCGGCCGTGGCCGGGCCCGTCAGGCGCGTCTGGCTGTAGGCCAGGTTGATCACGGCCGCATTGCTGATCACGACCGCCGTCGCTTCCGTCACGGCAAAGGCCCCGTTCACATCCAAAGTCGTGCGCGGGGTAAGGGTCCCAATCCCCGTCTGGGCATATGCACTGCCCCCCAATAGAACCAGCCACACGCCAGTGACCAGCCGCATAAAGTAATTGGTTTTCATTTGGTAAAGCTTTTAATAGTTAGCATCTACACAAATGTACTTACGTATTTCTACTAAATATAAAATCTACTATATAATGTATACCGCAGTATACCCGCTCCGAAAAACAGGGCCCGGATATTTTTTCAATCCGCCGTCGAAAGTTGAAGCCCCGCGCCCGCCGTGAATCGCCCCTATTCTCCGGGCAGGAGCAGGCAACACCTCGCAGAACCACGCTAGACCCGTGTTGACGTCCACATTCCCGTTGTAAAGGGAAAACTCCAATCCAAAGACCGGGGAAAAGACACCGATTGCATGACCGGATCCGGGTACTTAAGCCAGTTAATAATTATTTTTAATAATTATTTTTTTTCCTGTGTCAGGCGCGCCCTAATCCCAAGCGATACCGTGCTAATCCAATCAGCCTAATGGGATTGTGTTGGCGTTCCACGGGGGATGTGGCGACGAGGATGGTTTGAAAATCAAAAGATCTGTCGTCCTGATCAAAAGTCTGCTTGCGAAAGCTCTTATCACGGCGGATGGGTCCTTACGAAGCTGTTTAGAAAGTCGTTTTTTAGAACGTTTGTCACCCTACTGAGCATTTTCGCCTTTCTAGACAGCTTTTACAGCAGGCTCACAGTTGACGGACGTGCTACCGGGGGGGGTGACGCCATTTCCCAGCGGCTTTACCTATTGGCTACGGTCGGCTCCCCCTCTCTTCGGAAAGGAGGCCGGGGGGTGAGGCCCGCACACGCAACGAGCAAACCCGCCTCAACAATTAAAAAGGAACCGGCACCAAAAAGCCCCGGCAGACTTCCCAATTGGAAAACCTGCCGGGGCCTGACTGCGGCCCGGGGGCCGGAATTTGTTGGCGGGTGATGCGCCGCTGGCCTACTGTCGCACCAGGTGCAGCGTGGCCAGCCGGGCACCCTGCCGGGCCAGCAGCGTGTAGCTGCCGCTCGGCAGCCCCCCGGCCTCGTCCAGGCTCAACTCCTGGCTGCCAGCCAGCAGC
>JAYWCH010000184.1:0-7709 GCA_043780755.1 Hymenobacter sp. | reverse complement strand
GGAACAGGCGGCCCGCGCCCTCAAGCCCCTGGCTGGCGAATCGGCCTACCTGCTGTTTGCCGCTGGCGTCATCGGCACGGGGCTGCTGGCCATCCCGGTGCTAGCCGGTTGCCTGGCCTACGCCACCTCCGAAACGTTTCACTGGCGCAGCGGCCTGGACCGCAAGTTCGGGCAGGCCCCGGCTTTCTACGCAACCATTTTTGTTTCCCTGATCGTGGGGGTGCTCCTGGACCTGCTCGGTATCAGCCCCGTTCAGGCGCTGCTCTACACCGCCATTCTGTACGGACTGACGGCCCCCGTCATGATTGTCGTCGTACTGCACCTGGCCAACAACAAAGCCATCATGGGGGCCTACACCAACAGCCGGCTTTCCAACAGCTTAGTTGGCATCACCTTGCTGCTGATGAGTGTGGCGGCCCTGGCTTTGCTGTATTTTCAATTCGTTGCTTAATAACATCTTTCTCCTGTCTCACCCATCCTTTCAGCCCACTAAAAAGCCATCCGGCACGAAGCTTTCGTACCGGATGGCTTTTTAGTGGGCATGAAAATTACATCTTACTCTTGGGAGCCATTTGGCTCTTGGGAGTCATTTTGGTTTTATGCATCTTGCTCGTATGCTTCACTGCTTTACCAGTTTTGGCATTTTCCATCTTTTCTTCTTTTTTGGTTTCCATCTTCTCCTCAGAAGGGGACTCCGTTTTCGCTTTGCTCGTCACCGGCTTGGTGCCTTGGGCATTCGCAGTAAAGCAGCAGCCGGTCAGCGCTACCGCAACCAGTAGTTTGAGGGTATTTTTCATTAGATGTTGGAAAGAAAGATGAAGGAAATCAAAGCTCAAATATGACTGTTAATTTATGAATCTTAAAATAGATTGGAAATAGCTATTTCGCCGAGCCACTGAATCACCGCTCAGGGGGCAGTTATTGACTCTTCACTCAGATCAGGATAGATCGAGAGGCAGTCCCGACATGAAACGGCAATGGAAACGGCAATCGGTGCTTTGTCCTCAATGCGAATATGGCGCTTGCTGGTTATGGTGCAGGAATCAGCGGTGAAGGAGTCTGCTTTCAAAAATTTTCCGCACAAGGTTTCTACCCGGGGCGGCAGCGCCGGCAAATGTCGACCCATTACTTCGGGCCGCACCAGGTGCTGATAGCCCTGGCCCATGAAAGAGGGCATCGCGTTGGAAAGGCCGCGCGTTCGAAAAATCAGGTTCGCTTTTTCAACTTTCATAAGCTTTGGTTAACGGTGTTCCTGCCACCAAATACAATAGTCATACCACAGCTCAATCCAGCTGAAGAGCTCCCGGCTAACGCCCATTCCGGCTTATCAGGCCAAACGCTCAGCGCTCGCCAGGCCGCGGCGGCTGGGTAGTCGCTGGTTGCGTTACCCCTGAGTACCGGGTTTTAAATTCCTGACGTTGCAGGAGTCGGAGAGGATGGAGGCGTTGGCCGCGGGGCAACGTGTGCGATCAGGCCACGTATTTTGCCTGCGTCTTCTCAACAAGCGCAACCTTCCTGGTTTATGGCTGATGCGAACGAAAATATCTACTCTTCCTTCCAACGGCATCGATGGCTGGTTATTAGCTTACTCGGACTTGGGGGACTTATTTTATGGGGCTTACGGGGGTACCTTTCAGCTTTTTTTGGGGCCGGGATCCTCTACGTGGTCCTGCGGCCCTGGTGGTCCACGCTCGTGCAGCAGCGTCGATGGCCACCGGTGGGAGTAGCCATTGGCCTGTTGCTCTTCACGGCCCTGGTGCTGATCGTGCCCGGCGTCTGGCTCAGTACTTTACTGGTCGGCCGCCTGCGGCACGTGGCCCAGGATCCGGCGCCGGTGATCGCGGCCCTGCACCGCTTGCAGCAATGGTCTGGAACAGCCCTTATCGATGCCAACCAAGTGAGTCAGTTACTGGGGCAGTTAGCTGGCCGCCTGAGCAGCTGGCTGCCCACCTTGCTGGGTGGGATTCTCCATTTCGTGCTCGTGACCGGACTGCTGCTGGTCACATTATACTTTCTTTTCACCCAGGAAACGGCCTTTCTACGCGCCCTTGCCCGGTACTTGCCCTACCGGTCCGAGGTCCAGCAGGAACTATGGGAAGCGTTGCGGGACAACGTCCGGGCCAATGTACTGGGCCAGGGCTTGATCGCAACGGGTCAGGGAGTAATGACAGGACTCGCGCTCTGGCTTTTTCACGGCCCCGATCCATGGTTAGGGGGCGCCCTGGGTCTGCTCCTGGCCTTCGTTCCAGCGCTCGGTGCTCCCCTTGTCTGGGGCCCCGTGGTCGCAATCAAGTTCGCACAAGGTGAATCAGGCCAGGCCACGGGCATCCTCAGTGTGGGGGTTGCCATGTTCATCCTGGAGCACGTACTGCGCTTATGGCTCGGTCGCCGTCTGGGCAACATTCACCCCCTGATCACCTTAGTTGGCGTGGTGCTGGGGCTGGAGTTATTCGGGGCCGTGGGCTTGGTTATTGGTCCTCTGTTGTTGTCCTACTTACGGGTCCTATTCCAGGTTTTTGCGCGTGAAAATGCCCGGTCGGAACCGCTGGTAGCTGCTCCTGTGGCTCGGGTGTCTAACGCATCGGATTTGCCTTGAAGAGCACGCCGTTATCAGCACGACGATTATTCCAGCCATCCGTTTTTAGAATCCCCGTCTACCCATTAGCTACTGGAATGCGCCGGTTTGGTAATAAACCAGGGCAAACCCACTTGTATGTAACTGCTCTATTTTCATAAAGATCTATCGTTCGTTTTTGCCTCTTTTCCTTCTTTACAGTAATTCATGTTATCTTCCGATTCGCCGATTGATCCGATTCCTCGCCAGCGATCCCTTTTCCGGACGTTTCACTTACAGGCATTACAACGGGTGGGCCTGGCCCTGACCATCGGGACGCTGAGCGCGTGGCTAGCCCCCGCTAATTTCCGGGACGCAACGCGTGGCGTGACGGCCTGGGACGGCTTTTGTCTGGCAATGCTGATCATGATTTGGGCCAGCATAGCGACCGCCGATGTAGCCCACATGCGCCGTCTGGCAACGACCCAGGACCCAGGTCGTACCGGTACTTTCATAGCGGTTCTGCTAGCTGCTGGCGCCAGTCTTTTTGCTGTAGCCCTGTTGCTGCACGGCCTCCATAGCTTATCCTGGCCCGCGCGGACGGTACAAATCATTGTGTCGGCTCTTGCTGTCCTTGGATCCTGGCTTTTAGTACACACTCTCTTCACGCTGCGCTACGCCCACGCGTATTTTCGACTTGACCAGTCGACTAATCCGCCAGAGATGATGGGGGGACTCTATTTTTCGGGAGGGAATATCCCCACTTCATACTGGGAATTTGCCTATTATTCCTTCACAATAGGCATGACGGCCCAAACCTCGGATACGAACGTTACCACGCGCCAAATGCGGCGACTAACGTTAGCCCATGGGATTCTCTCTTTCGGCTTTAACACGGCCATCATCGCTTTGGGCGTAAATGTCTTGGCCAGTATTCTTTAATCGTAGCCACTGCCTATTCCACCTTGACGGCGCCGCCTAGTCTGTTCTGCATACTCCGGTTCTCTCTTAATTTTCGTGCCCGTCGCGTTAAAACATGCGATTTTTAGCTCTTTTCCGGATAGTTAATCAGCTACTTGTTTTTGAAGGCGGAGCCAGTCAGTACATGGATTAAAAGCGCTCCAGTCGTAGGTTGCTGACGGGCGTAATGACCAAAGGCACTTTTTCGACGCACGTGTCGCTGGCATCCAGGCCATAGGCTTCCACGTCCGACTCCGCAAAATTTTTGAGCGAGAAATAACTGTTGAGCAGGAGCTCCTCCCGGGTTTGCAGATCATTTTCGTATGAAAGAAAATCCTGCCGCACAATAAATCGAAAGTCATCTGGTTCGTGCACCAACCGCGAGGAGGCCGCCAAAACCAGCTCCTGCTTCTGAAGCATTTCTTCAACTACTTTACGCAATAGAAAATTAATGCGCGGCTGCACCCGAAACCCCAGTCGGAACTCAATGCGGATCACTTTATCATCCGCCACTTCCGTGACGCGGAAGGCCGTGGTAAAGGGCTCGTCGGTCACGACGACGGATACGAACCAATAGATATCAGCCCGCTTGGCTTGCCGGGCAAAAATGGAATCAATGATTTCTTTTTCCACCTGTCCGCTCTCGGGGGAAGCGGTCAGGTACACCAGGTGCGTAGCGTATTTTGTCGTCCCCGAATCTGCGCTCAAGTGTTTCAGGGCAGGCAGATAGTCCACCACCGGGACCAGGGGCGAAAACCGCTGCGCAATGTTTCGACCCCGAAACCAGATGTACATGGTCGTCAAGAGCCCCAACTCTACCACCAGGAACATCAGCCGTTTCAGGATCTTGACCGCGTTGGCAATGAAGAAGGAGGATTCCACCACGATAAAGACCGCTACGATGATTGTGACCAGCCACAACGGGTACTTCTTGACTTTGCGCAAAAAGACCGCCATCAGGGTCGTGGTCATCAGCATGGCAATGGTGATGGAGAACCCGTAGGCAGCCGTCATCCGCTCGGAGGTCCGGAAGTACAGGACAACGGCAAAGCAGCCCACGCACAAGAGCCAGTTGATACTTGGAATGTAGCTCTGGCCCTGCACGTCCGTGGGATGCTTGACGGCCACCCGGGGCCAGAAACCCAGGCTGATGGCTTCGCTGATGAGCGTGAACGAGCCACTGATCAGGGCCTGGCTGGCAATAATGGTGGCCAGCGCGGCCAGTAGCACGCTGGGTAAGAGAAACCAAGCGGGCACGATCGCAAAGAACGGATTAATATCGCCCAGGGTGGTTTTATGTTGCAGTCCGACCCAGGCGGCCTGTCCAAAGTAATTCAGCACCAGGGCCACTTTAACAAAGCCCCAGCTGACGCGGATATTCCCCTTACCGCAGTGACCCAGGTCGGAATAAAGGGCCTCTGCGCCCGTTGTACACAAAAAGATGGCACCCAACAGCCAGAAACCCCGGGGGTGCAGCGTCAATAGCCGGAATCCGTAGGCCGGATTCAAAGCCACGAGCACGTGCGGATCCCGCATTATTTGAGCAAGTCCCAGCCAAGCCAGCATCGCAAACCAGAGTACCATCACGGGCCCGAAGGCGCGGCCTACCACCTTGGTCCCGTACTGCTGAAAGAAAAAGAGCAGCAGCAGGATCAGGAGTACAATTTCCAGCACCAGGGTATTACCCGGCACGATTACCTTCTCCAGGCCCGGCACGCCATTTAAGCCTTCAATGGCGGAGGTAACGGAGATAGGAGGGGTGATGATCCCATCGGCCAATAGCGTAGCCGCGCCCAGAATGGCAGGGATGTAGAGTTTATTCCCAAAAGTGCGGACCAAGGCATAAAGCGAAAAAACCCCGCCCTCGCCGTGATTATCCGCATTGAGCGTGATCAGCACGTACTTGAAGGTCGTTTGTAGGGTTAGCGTCCAAAAGACGCAAGAGACGGCTCCCAGGACCAGGTCCGGGGTAATGGGGGCTCCATCGTGGAGAATAGTCTGAAAGGTGTAAAGGGGGGAAGTACCAATGTCACCATAAATAATGCCGATCGCGATCAGCAGGCCGCCCAGGGAAACGGTGCTTGGTCGCGTTTCAGTAACCAGCGCGTTCGGAGAGAGAACAGCCATTAGTAGTTAGTGGAAGGTGAGTGCGAAGATTTCGCTCCCTCGTACTCTATTTGGTCGGGACGGGTTGCTGGGGGCCTCCTCCTGGAAGGCGGAGGAATGATCGGTAGAGCCGCCGATAGGGAGCACTTTTACCCTGACTAACTAAAAAGCTCCCACCCCGGCCAGAACCACCAAGTGGTGGGCCTGATGGACGATCCACAAACGGATGATGCTGGTTAGACGATTTATAAAAAATAGTCATATTAATAAATATTTTGATTTTATTACCGCAACCGCACTGCGCAGAAAAGCCCTTCAATTTATTGAAGGGCTTTTCTGGTGGACAGCGGGATAATTTGTCTTTACTTTTATCCCGCTTGGGGCCATCGCCTGGGATTTAAACCACGCCAACTAACTCGCGATCGTACTGGTACCCCCGATTTGTTTCACCCTGGGACTATGCAGGGGGAGTTGCTGGGTGAGATGGATTACTATCCGGCTTCTGTTCCACCCGTGGAAAGTCTCCCACCTGGCCAAACCGTCGCTCCTGCTGGAGACCTTTATCTTCCCCAAAGGGATGGCCCCCAAAACCGTGGCGCATCATGGCAATGGCTTTGGCCCAGGTCTTGGTTTCATCACGCGACGTAAAAAGCTGAATGACGGCCTGGGTAATAACCGGGATGGGCACCTCCATGTGCAGGGCGTCGTTCACCAGCCAGTTTACCTCCCCGGTGTCTTCGATGTAAGCTGGCACGTCAAAGGCGGGGTGCGCATCAAACTGCTGCTTCATCAGGTCAATCAACCAGGAGCGGACCACGGAGCCGTTGTTCCACAGGCCCAGCACGGCGCTGATGTCGAGTGGGGCGCGGTACTTGGTGAGCATATCCACCCCTTCGCCAATGGCTTGCAGCATGCCAAACTCAATGCCATTGTGCACTAGCTTCACATAGTGACCGCTGCCAGCCGGACCAGTGTGCAAGTAACCATTGGGCACTGCCGTATCCGTGAAAAAGGATTCCAGCTGCTTTACCGCTTCGGCCTCGCCGCCCACCATGTAGCACGCGCCGGTGCGGGCGCCGCCCGGGCCGCCGCTGGTCCCGCAGTCAATGAAATACAGTCCTTTGGCCTTCAGGCGCTCAGCGCGACGGATGCTATCGCCCCAGTAAGAATTACCGCCGTCCACGATAATGTCGCCGGCTTCCAGGACCTGGCTCAGCTCATCGATGATGTGGTCGACGGCCGTGCCGGCCGGGATGTAGATAAACACCTTGCGCGGACGGGCTAACTGTTTCACCAGTTCCACCTGGCTGGTCACGACGTGTAGGTTGGTGGTTTCCAGGTCAGGGCGGGGCCGCAGGTCCAGGCCCACCACGGGATAGCCTTTTTCAGCCGCCTGCTGAGCCAGGGCCGCGCCCATCTTGCCAAGGCCGATGATACCAATTGGGGTCTTATTCATGGAAAAAGGAAAAGAAGTAGCGGAGGCAGAAACGGGAATGCGAACGCAAGGGTTTTACAGCGGTCGGAGAAGTACGCGGGCCGGGGCACCGTCGCTGCCGACCACGACAAGGGGCAGGCACAGCAGCTCGTAATCGCCGGGCGCAATCCGCTGCAAGGCTAGTCCTTCAATGATGCAGATATGGGCATCGAGCAGGGCGTGGTGGGCATCGGCATTGCCCACGGAGAGGTAATCGACGCCCACGCAGATTACCCCCGCATCACGCAGATAGCGGGCAGCATCAGCGGCCAGGGCCACAAAGTCGGTTTTAAAAGGTTCGGTCGACCATTCGCTCGCCGAGTTGCGGGTTTTGAAAAGCAGACGGGAACCCACCTTCAGGTTCAGTCGTTGGACTTCCGCCAGACTGATGCTATTAGGGTCGGAGATGGCCACGACCTGAGCCGGGCCCATGAGTTGAGCCAGGTTGAGGGTTGTCGCATCCGCGCCGTTGGCTATAAAATGCAGGGGCGCATCGACGTGGGTACCGGTGTGGGCACTCATCGATACTTCCGTCACGTTGGCCGCTGCGCCGGTCGCGATGCTAAGCGTTTTCCGGATGAGGACGGGGGCGTTGTCGGGCCAGTGCACCATGCC
>JAYWCH010000183.1:0-2071 GCA_043780755.1 Hymenobacter sp. | reverse complement strand
GGGCCGGCCGTGTCGCTGCTGTTCGTGTTCACGGCCATTGCCTGCGCTTTTTCGGCGCTGTGCTACGCGCAGTTCGCGGCCACGATTCCAGTTAGCGGCTCGGCTTACACCTACGCGTACGCTTCGTTTGGCGAGCTCATTGCCTGGATTATCGGCTGGGCGCTCATCATGGAATACGCGGTGGGCAATATCGTAGTCGCCATTTCCTGGTCCGATTACTTCACCGGGCTCATGGAAGGCATCGGGGTGCATATTCCACTCTGGCTCACCATGGGCACCCAAACCGGCCACGCCGGCTACGAAGCCGTGCTGGCCCTCATGCAGGCCGGCAAGCCGCTGGCCGAGGCCACGCCCGCTCAGCTGGAAGGCTACAAAGCCTGGACCACCGCCCCCGAGCTGTTCGGCAACTGGCATTTTGTCATCGACTTACCTGCTTTTACCATCACCGTGCTCATCACCGGCCTGGTTTACATCGGCATCAAGGAAAGCAAGAACGTGTCGAACCTGCTGGTTTTGCTGAAGCTGATTATCGTTTTCGTCGTCATCGTGGTGGGCGCGTTTTACGTGCAGCCGGTCAACTGGCACCCGTTTGCGCCGCACGGCGTGGGGGGCGTGCTCAAGGGCGTGTCGGCGGTGTTCTTCGCCTACATCGGTTTCGACGCCATCTCGACCACCGCCGAGGAGTGCAAAAATCCCCAGCGCGACTTGCCCAAGGCCATGATGTACGCCCTCATTATCTGCACGGTGCTCTACGTCATTATCACCCTGGTGCTCACCGGCATGGTGTCGTACAAAGAGCTGGGCGTGGGTGATCCGCTCTCGTTTGTATTTGCAAAAGTGGGCCTGCCGCGCCTCTCGGGTCTGGTGGCGGTGAGTGCCGTATTTGCCATGGCTTCGGTGCTGCTGGTGTTTCAGCTGGGACAGCCGCGCATCTGGCTCACGATGGCCCGCGACGGGCTGTTGCCGCCCGTGTTCGCCCGCATTCATCCGCGCTTCCACACGCCCTCGTTTGCGACCATTATCACGGGCTTTTTCGTGGCCGTGCCGGCGTTGTTTCTGAACATGGATCTGGTGGTCGATCTAACCAGTATCGGCACGCTGTTCGCCTTTGCGCTGGTCTGCGGCGGCATTCTCATCATCGATCCCTACGGCCGCTCGGAGGCCCGCTTCAAAGTTCCCTACATCAATGGTCAGTGGCTGGTGCCGCTCATTCTGGCCGTGGGCGCGTATTTGATCTATCGCTACAACGGGGCGAACAACCACGATTTCTGGCTCGATGTAAGCGGGCAGCAGGGCTGGCTGCGGCTCGATGCCCAGAGCGGCAAAGTAGCCGGCGGCTTCGCCCACCAGATTCCGAAAATCGTGTTCCTGCTCTTCTGCGTGGGCCTCTGCGTGCTCTCGTTCCGCAAGAAGCTCTCGCTGCTCCCCACCCTGGGCCTGCTCATCAACCTCTACCTGATGACCGAGCTCGGCATCAGCAACTGGACGCTGTTCTTCGTCTGGCTGCTCATCGGGTTGGGCGTGTACTTCGGCTACGGCTACCATAACTCCAAGCTGAATCGGGCGGCGGCCGCGCAGGTGGCTTAACGTGCCGGTGATTAAGAGGTATTTAAGAAGTCAGGACGTCTGTCATTTTAACGTTCGTCATGCTGAGCATTCCGCGATTCAAGCGGCGACGAAGGACCTTATCACGTCTGACTAACGACTCCTCACGTGATAAGGTCCTTCGCAAGCGGAAGCCAGATAAGGATGACAAACGTTAGAAACCAAATTCCTGAATAGCCTCCTAATACTTTCTTTGCAAGAAGCTCAAAAAGACTCCGGCTGCTATAGCGGCCGGAGTCTTTTTAGGTTTGAGGCGGAACAGAATCACGGCATTGCGCCGGGCCAGAACCGGCGGAATGTGAGGGAATCCGGCGCGCACCCAAGAAGTATGGGCGAGCCAGCTGTTACGTCCGCAACACTCCCTGAATCTTCGCTATGACCGTTCTTTACTGGCTGCGCAACGACCTTCGCCTGCACGATAACGAGGTGCTCGCGGCCCTGCCGCCCGCCACCACGGCCCTGCTCC
>JAYWCH010000182.1:0-15332 GCA_043780755.1 Hymenobacter sp. | reverse complement strand
TTGATGCGCCAGGCGAATGAGTTATCGTCCCGCCGGTAAAGATTTTTGAGTAGAAACTGCCGGGTGCCCAGGTTGGGAATGTGGGGCGTGAGGGCGGCGTCGGCCTCCTGCCGGCTCGTGAGGGTGGCCAGGTTCACGGCGTGCAGCCCGGCGAGCACCTCGTCCTGATGAGTCATGTCGGAGAAGCGCGGGCTGATGTCGATGACCACGAGCCGGGCCAGGCGCTCGGGGTGGTCGAGGGCCAGGCGCATGGCCACTTTGCCGCCCATGCTGTGCCCGAGCAGGGTGGTATCGCCGCCCAATTGCAAATGATCCAACAGCGCCAACACATCCTGCGCCATGAGCGAATACGAGTGCTCAGGACTCTGAAACGAGCGCCCATGATTGCGCAGATCGACGCTGATCACGCGCAAACCCGCCTCGGTGGCCCAGCGCCGGACCAGCGTCTGCCAGTTATCAAGGGTGCCAAACAGGCCGTGGAGGATGACTAGGGGCCGGCCCTGGCCCTGATCGAGGTAATGAAGTAAAGGCATGGGGCAAAAGTACCACCGGCCCGCCCCGGACCCCGCCAGTATTACCGGGCCGGGCGGCGCGCCCGGGCGCCGTGGTTGCGGCGCCGGTTGGGGCGGGCGGGCTCATTGGGAAGAAATAAAATAAGGAATAATCAATTTTTCGACTCATCTAAATATATTTTTAGAGGAGTCGAAAAACAAATATCTTTGTTCTCTTCCCAGGTTTCCGCCTGACCTTTGTGCCTAATTAAAAGCCGGGCTGCCCGTTGGTGCTCATCCCTTTCACTACCTAATTCTTGGTTGTTTTGCGTTTAATCCTCCTTTCCCTTCTGGCGGCGCTGCCCTTTGCGGCGCTGGCCCAGGTGACGCCGCCGGGGGCCGCGTTGCCCGTTACGCCGCCCGCCGCCGCTCCTGCGCAGGAGCCCGCCCGGCCGGCCAACGACACTCCCGACAAGCCGAGTAACTGGAGTCTGCACTTCCAGCAAACCGTCATCAAGCAGTGGCATTCGGAATTCAAGACGCTTTATTCGGACAGCCTAAGCTTGGATTCCCGCGAAAAAGCCAAGCTTTCCGTCACGACCACGCTCTTCATCGGGCGGCGGCTGTGGAAGAATGCGGCCATTTTCTTCAACCCCGAAGTTTCGGGTGGCAGTGGCCTAAGCGGCGCTTCGGGCGTGGCCGGCGCGCTCAACGGCGAAACCTTCCGGGTCGGCTCTACCGAGCCGGTGCTGTACCTGGCGCGCCTGTTCGTCCGCCAACGCTTCGCCCTGACGGCCGACGTGGAGAACGACGAGGACGATCTGAACCAGCTCGGCGGCCCCCGCCCGACGCACTACCTGAGCGTTACGGCCGGCAAATTCAGCATCGCCGATTACTTCGACCAGAGCAGCTACTCGCACGACCCGCGCACCCAGTTTCTGAACTGGAGCCTGATGAGCGCCGGCGGCTGGGACTACCCCGCCAATACCCGGGGCTACACGGCGGGCGTCATGCTCGAATACGTGACCCCCGCCCTGGCCCTGCGCGTAGCCTCGACCCTGATGCCGACCTACGCCAACGGCCCCGTGCTCGACTATCATTACGCCAAAGCCCACGCCGAAACCGTGGAGCTGACCAAAACCTACCGCCTGCGCGGGCGCGCCGGCACGGTGCGGCTGCTGGGCTTCCGCAACGAAGCCGGCATGGGCAATTACCTGAAGGCCCTGAGCTCGCCCTACATCCGCGATCAGCCTAACCTCATCAGCACGCGGGCCGAGGGCCGGACGAAGCTGGGCTTGGGGCTGAATGTGGAGCAGGAGCTGACCAAAAATGTGGGCCTCTTCGCCCGGATCAGCTACAACGACGGCAAAAACGAAACCTGGGCCTTCACCGAGATCGACCGCAGCGCCAGCCTCGGCGTGGTGAGCACCGGTGCCCGCTGGGGCCGCCCGGAAGACCGCCTCGGCGTGGCTACGGTGCTCAACGGCATCAGCGCCGAGCACCGCGCCTACCTGGCCGCCGGCGGCTACGGCTTCATCATCGGCGACGGCGCCCTGAACTACGGCCTGGAAAGCATCAGTGAGGTTTACTACAGCATTGCGGTGCCCAAGTACCACGCCGCCATCAGCCCCGATTACCAAATGGTGATCAACCCGGCCTATAACCGCGACCGGAGCGGGCCGGTCCACGTCGTGGCCCTGCGCCTGCACCTGTCCTTTTAGCCGGGTTTGAATCCGGTGTAATAAGCAGAAAAAATAAGATTGCGGCGGGGCAACTTCGGTCGCGCCGGGTGCATCTTTGGGCCGCATACGCCAATCATTCACCTTCTTATCTTTTTTCTGATGATCAAATACCGTAATAATTCGATGTGGGCCGGTCTGTTGCTGCTGGCCGTGGGTAGTCTTTCGGCATTCAGCGGCGGGCAGCCGGTAGCCGAGCGCGAAACCCGGGCGGTGGGCGCGTTCACGGAAATCAGCCTGGGCGGCTCGTCCCACGTGGTGCTGCGGCAGGGCAGCCCCCAGAGCGTGGTGGTGGAGGCTAGCGCGGCCGACCTGGCCGCGTTTGAAACCGTGGTGAAAGACCGGCAGCTGCGGCTGAGCTTTCCCCAGGTAACCACGAATTTATTCAGCAGTGTCAATCACGGTCCGGTTACGGTTTACGTCACGGCGCCCAACATTACGGTGCTGCGCGTGGGTGGCTCGGGCCAGCTCGAAGTGGCGGGGCCGCTGCGGGTCGACGCCCTGACGCTGGCCGTGGCCGGCTCGGGTGAGCTGCAAGTGCCGCAGCTCACGGCCACCAGCCTCGAAACGGCCCTCGCCGGCTCGGGCAACGTGCTGGTGAGCGGCACCTGCCCGCGCCACGAGATTCGCCTCAGCGGCTCGGGCAATGTGAAGGCCCGGCAGCTAAAAACCGAAATCAGTGCGGTGCGCCTGAGCGGTTCGGGATCGGCCCACGTCAGTGCCAGCCAAAGCGCGGACACCCGGCTCTCGGGTTCGGGCAATGTCTTCGTAACTGGCGGCGGCCAGCTGACCAGCGCCGTCCACGGCAGCGGGCGCGTTATCAAGGACTAATCCGGGTCGGAACGCGACGCAGGGTCTAAATAGTTAATAGCTTTACTTTGGAATTATTAACTATTTAAATCCAATAATGCTGTAATAGCGGGAGATCACGACCGGTCCGAAGCGTAAAATTCGATTTTTCGGATCTGAAACATGGCCGCTAGGTGTAAAATTCGGGCATATTGGCCGATTGCTCCGACCGTCGCGGGTGGAACACCGTACCTTTGGCCTGCCGCAAGGCTCGCTCGAATTTCCCACCCAACACCACCCTGTGTACCTTCATCATGTGGCTGCCTACCTTCCGGAGGCCATCGTCACCAACGCCCACTTCACCCAACTCAACGGCCTGGCCAGTGAGTGGATTGTAGAGCGAACCGGCATTCAGGAGCGGCGCAAGGCCGGTCCCGGCGAGAACGCCAGCACGATGGCCATTGCCGCGACCCGCGCCGTGCTGGCCGCCGCCCCCGACTTTGACCCCGCCACCATCAACCTGATTGTGGCCGGTACTTACACGCCGCACGATACCATCTTTACCGCCGCCCACGCCGTGCAGCGCGATCTGGGCATCAATGAAATCCCAACCGTCTGTATTTCTTCGGCCTGCTCTTCGCTGCTTAATGCCATTGAAATCGTGGAAGGCTACTTTGCCATGGGCAAAGCCAGCCGCGCCGTGGTAGTGGTAACCGAGCACAACACAGCCTATAACAACGAGGCCGACACGATGGCCGGCCACTTGTGGGGCGACGGCGCGGCGGCGCTGCTGCTCTCCAAAGAACGCCTCAGCCCCGGCGATCTGTACATTGCCGAAATCATCACCGGCGGCGCCGCCCCCGTTGGCAAAGCCGATGAAGCGGTGACCCTCAAGCCGGTAGAAAAGGGCATTGTGATGCCCTACGGCCGCGATGTGTTTCAGCAGGCTTGCTTGTACATGGCCCGCGTGACCCAGACGCTGCTCGACAAGCACCACATCGCCACACCCGATCTCACCTACCTCATCCCGCACCAGGCCAACCTGCGCATTTCCAAGAATGTGACCAAGCAGCTCGGTATTGATCCGGCCTGCGCCGTGAATAACATCGAGCGCCTGGGCAATACCGGTTGCGCCGGCGCGGCCATCGGTCTGGCCGAAGTTTGGGACACGCTGACGAGTGGCAACAAGGTGATCATCACCGTTTTCGGGGGCGGCTATTCTTACGGCGGGATGCTTTTAACGAAATAGCGAATCGGGCGGGCCGAATGATTGTTTGCCTGATTCCTCCCGTCCGATCCGCTGTTCAACTTTATGCTGCCACCCGCCGCCGACTTCCTGCCCGAAATTATTTTTCAGACCAGCCGGTCGAGCGGGCCCGGGGGGCAGAATGTGAATAAAGTGGAGTCGCGGGTGGAGCTGCGCTTTCACCTGGGAAATTCGCAGGTGCTCAACGACGCGCAAAAGGCGCTGATTCTGGAGAAGCTGGCCAACCGGCTCACGGCCGACGGCCTGCTGCTCATCACGGCGCAGGACGACCGCAGCCAGCTGCGCAACAAGGAGATCGCCCTCACGCGCTTTCGCGAATTGCTGCTGACCAGCCTGCGCCGGCCCAAAGCCCGCAAAGCCACCCGCCCCGGCAAAGGCGCCGTGCGCAAACGCCTGGAAGGCAAGAAAATCCAAGGAGAGAAGAAGGCCAACCGGCGGCGGTTGGAGTAAACTTTCGCACAGAGTTAGGGGAGGAAAAGGAGTTTCACGGAGAAATAGCGACTCCGGGAAACTCCTTTTCCTCCCCTAACTCTGTGCGAAAACCTACAGCAGCGTCCCGCGCAGAATGATGAGCGCGACGGTGAAGTAGATGATCAGCCCCGTAACATCGACCAGCGTGGCCACGAAGGGTGCCGACGACGTGGCCGGATCCATACCCAACCGCTTGAGAATCAGGGGCAGCATGGAGCCCGCCAGCGAGCCCCAGAGCACGATGCCCACCAGCGCCACGGCCACCGTAACGCCCACCAGAATCCAGTGCGGGCCGTAGATCGGGGTGATGCTCTGCCAGATGGCGATGCGGGCAAAACCGACTAGGCCCAGAATCACGCCCAGCGCCAGGCCCGAAAGAATCTCGCGCCGCAGCACCCGCCACCACTCGCCAACCGTGAACTCGCCCAGCGCCATGGCCCGGATAATGAGTGAAGTCGCCTGCGATCCGGAATTGCCGCCTGAGCTGATAATGAGCGGAATGAACTGCACCAGCACGATGGCCTTCTGCAATTCACCCTCAAAAAACTGCATGGCCGACGCCGTAAGCAGCTCGCCCAGAAACAGCACCACCAGCCAGCCGGCCCGCTTCTGCACCATGCGCAGCAGGGGAGTGGCGAGGTAGGGCTCGTCGAGGGCTTCGGAGCCGCCGAGCTTCTGCATGTCCTCGGTGTCTTCCTGCTCGCGGATGCTCAGAATGTCGTCGATGGTCACAATCCCGAGCAGAATGCCCTGGTCGCTCACCACGGGCAGGGCGTTGCGGTCGTTGCGCCGGAACGTGTCGATGGCATCTTCCTGATCCTGGCTGGCGGTGAGGTGCACGAAGCGCCGATCCATGATATCGCGCACCTTGGCCGTGGGCGCCGAAAGCAGGAATTCGCGGATGCGGATGTCGTCAATGAGCACGCCGTGCACGTCGGTGACGTAGAGCATGCTCAGCGTTTCGGACTGCCCGCCGTGCTGGCGGATGTAGTCGAGCACCTGCTGCACGGTCCAGTTTTCGCGAATGGCGATGTAGTCGGGCGTCATCAGCCGGCCCACCGAATCTTCGGGGTAGCCGAGCAGCTGCAAGGTCACCTTGCGCTCGGGCTCGGAGAGGCTCTGAATGAGCTCGGCCACGAAGTTGGCGGGCAGGAATTCGAGCAGCGTTGTGCGGTCGTCGGGCGACATCTCGTTGAGAATGTCGGCCATCTTGTCCTGGGCCAGATTGTCGAGAAAGTGGCGCTGCACTTCCAGATCCAGGTACTCAAAAACTTCGGTGGCCAGCTTGAGCGGCAGCAACCGGAAGATGATGAGCTGTTCCCGTTCTTCTTCCTCCTCAATGAGTGCCACCAGCTCCGACGGCTGGAAGTCTCGGAGCATCTGCTTCAGCTTGAAAAATTCGCCCTCCTGAATCAGGGTCGTGATGGTTTCCACGGTCTGCGGCTGCATGAAAAGAAGGGGAGTGCTTCGCTAGGCAAGCGGGTTTTAGGAAGGGAAAACAATGGTCCCGCAAAAGTAGGCTTAAAGGCAGGTTCGGCGATGAACCGGGCGTGAAAAACCGCGCCCGCCGGGGCCGCCGTCGCCATGTTCCGCCCAAAACCACCATCTTGCCGCCTTAAACACCCGCCAATGCCCCTTGTTTCTGTTTCTCCGGCCGCCGCGCCCAGTGGCACCCTCGTGGTGCTGGGGGGCGGCGACGATGATCCGCTGCTGACCCGCCTGGCGGCGCTGCTGCCCGATCGGCAGGCTCCGATTGAGGTGCTGACCACGGCCACCCGCCGGCAGCCGGCCCGCACCGCCGCCGCCTACGCCCACGCCTGGCAGCAGCTGGGCTATCCGCACGTTCGGCATCTGGAGGTGGATGAAGAACACCCCGCCGACGACCCCGCCACACTCACGCGCCTGCGCCGCGCCGCGCTGGTTTTCATGAGCGGCGGCGACCAGGAACGCCTGACCGAGTTTCTGCTGAACACCGAATTTCTGACCATTCTCAAACACAAGTATCAGCACGAGCCGGGCTTTGTGCTGGCCGGAACCAGCGCCGGGGCCTCAGCCGTGGCGGAGTTTATGCTGGTGGGCGGGCACGGCTGGCGTAGCCTGCTGGGCGGCAATATCAGCGTGCTGCCGGGACTGGGGCTGTTGGCCGGCGTGCTCATCGACCAGCACTTTGCCGAGCGCGGGCGCTACCCGCGCCTGCTGCACGCCGTGCTGGCCCGGCCGGCGCTGCTCGGCATTGGGCTGAGTGAGGAAACGGGCCTGCTCATCCGCCCCGGCCAGCCGGCCGAAATATTCGGCGACGAAGCCGTGGTGGTCATCGACGCCGGGGCCGTCACCCACAACAACCTGCCCGACCTGCCCGATCACGAGGTCATCAGTGGACACAACCTCCGCCTGCACCTGCTGACGGCCGGCCAGCAGCTCGACCTGAACACCCGCACGGTGCGCGCTGCCGGCTGAAAAATGGGTGTTAACCAAAAGGCAGCCCGCGGGCTTTCATGCTTATTTCCCCCTCGTGCCGCCCTGGCGCGGGGCACCAAACTGCGCCGGCTTTGCGTTGAAGCCCCGAAAATATTCTGTGCTATTCATGCCTAATTCCCGTTTGTGGCGGCGGCTGCTGCGTTTTTTGAGTCTGGCGCTGGTGCTATTCACGCTCCTGCCGTGGGCTTGTACCCGCAAGGCGGTTTCCTTCAATAGCAACCCCGATCAGCCCGTGGTAGCCGGCATCACGTCGGATACGCTCACCCGCACCGCCGATTCGCTCAGGGGCAAACCCTCGCTCAGCACCGCCCGCAAAGTAGTCATCAGCAAGGAGCAGGAGCGGGCCGCCAAGGAGGCTGAAAAGGTCGCCCAGCGCAAGCCCAAGAAGAAAAAGAAGGTTTTTCTGGGGGAGAAAATCAAGCGTGCCTTCGCCAAGAGCGGGCCCAAGGGCCGTAATCAGATTATCGAGATCTTCTACTTCCTCAAATACCCGCAAAAGCTCAACGCCTACGCGCCGGCCCACTATTACTACGACACCAAAAAGCACAAGATTCTCAAGCTGGCCGCGGCTGAGGAAGATGCGCCCACGCTCAAAATCCTGCACGGGCCGTACAAAAAGATGCAGAATAACAAGGTGCTCGAAATGGGCTACTACGCCCTCGGCACCCGCCATTTGCGCTGGGAGAAGTTCGATAAAAACGGCGTGCTGCTGACCAAAATCCATTACGAAATGGGTTTTCCGCGCGACGCCAACGTGAGCTACTACGGCAACGACCGCAGCCTCATCAACGAAGTGGTGCCCTACGTGAACGGTCGGCTGGAGGGCGATTACGCCAAATTCCTCATCGATGGCCAGCCCGAATGGCGCGGGCAGTTTGAAAACGGCCGTAAAGTGGGCATCTGGTCCCAGTATTGGGGGTTTCGCAACCGCCGCCGCTACGAGTACCAGTACGCCGAATCCGGCTACGACCCGGAAGTAACCGAGCCCGAGCTGGTCCGCGAGTACAACCGCAACGCCATTCTAATCTACGATAAGGAGAAGAACATCGATAAGCGCGGCCAGCCCGAAGCCGAAGATCGCCCCGGCCAGCGCCGGCCCGCCTCCCGCGTCGTGCCCAAAGCCGCCCCCAGAGTAGCTCCGAAGCGCTCCAAAGGCTAATCCGCCTGGCTTATTAAAGGCAAAAGGCAATCAGTAAAAAGCATCCTCAAAATGTTCGACGCGAAATCCCTGGCTCAGCTGAGTCAGGGCCACGATGTCGAAGCGGATGTCGCCGTGCCAGTCCAGCTCGTGCTGCAAATGAGTAGCGGCGAGCCGGAACAGCTCTTTCTTACGCTCCGACACGAAGGTTTCGGGCGCCCCGTACTGGTTGGAGGACCGGGTTTTTACTTCCGCAAAAACCAGTAAATCATTTCCGTAGCGCAGGATCAGGTCGACTTCAGCCCGGCCGTGGCGATAGCCGTGGGCGAAAACTGCGTAGCCCCGGGCCCGGAAAAAATCGGCCGCTGCCGCTTCACCGGCCTGGCCTAACTGATGGGGAGCGTGGGCCATGCTGATGGGGGAGAAGGTGGCGCCCGTCGGGTCGCAACGTCAGATCTGCGGCAAGGTAGCCCCCGGCGCCGGGAAGGCAAAGCTTACCCCGCATAGTATCTTTGGTCTGCTCACCCTAACTCCCACTCATGGCTGCTCCCGTAGACGAATTTACCCCGCCGCTGCGCGAGGCCATTTTGCTTCCGGGCGCGGGGCTTTTGCCCAACCGGCAGTTGCGCGTGCAGCGCCTGGGGCTGGTCGAATACGTCCCTACCTGGCAGTTGCAGGAGCAGCTGATGGACGCTACGCTGGCCATCAAAACCCAGAACCGCCTCGCCGAAACCACCGGCGCCGCCCCCCAAACCACGCCCAATCACCTGCTGCTCTGCGAGCACCCGCACACCTACACGCTAGGCAAAAGCGGCAAGCCGGAGCATCTGCTCCTCGACGATGCGGCGCTGGCCGCCCACGGCGCCAGCTTTCACCGCATCAATCGCGGCGGCGACATCACCTACCACGGCCCCGGCCAGCTGGTGGGTTACCCCATTCTGGACCTCGATAACTTCCAGCCCGACATTCACTGGTACCTGCGCACGCTGGAGGAAGCGGTCATTCGCACCCTGGCCGAATATGGGCTGAATGCCGGCCGCATCGCCGGCCTCACCGGCGTGTGGCTCGACTGGGAAGCCGGAGCCGCCCGGCCGCGCAAAATCTGCGCCCTCGGCGTGCGGTGCAGCCGCTGGGTCACGCTCCACGGCTTCGCGCTGAACGTAAATCCCGACCTTGCGTACTTTGGCCACATCGTGCCCTGCGGCATTACCGACAAAGCCGTTACGTCTTTGGCCCGGGAATTGGGGGAAGGGCCGCCCGTGACGGTCGCCGATGTGGCCGACCGCCTGCTGCCCCACCTGGAAGCGCTGTTGGGGGCGGCCGGTTTGCCCAGTGTTGAAGCCGTAAAACTCGTCTGAATCCCTTGAAACAAGATATTTTCTTTGACCCGGTCGCGGGCGTTTCCGTTGCCGTCATTCCCGACGATCAGCTCCCGCTGCCCGATGGCCAGTCGATCTGGCAAGTGTATCTGATCAACCACAATTCGTTCCCGCTGCAAAACGTCATTGTTAATGCCAATGGCTACGGGCAGGCGGAGGACGGGGAGCAAGTGCGTACTTCCACCCTGCGCTACTTGTTTGAGGAAGTGCCGGCCCACACCGCCGTACCCGTCGAACCCATCGAATCGACGCTGTTTCACCTCAATAATCAGTATTGGGTGAGCTACTATCGGGGCGCGCAGATTTTTGATAAGAAATTCATTTTCGTGCCTGACTCCATTGTCCCCGATAATTTTACCCGCATTGCGCTCCTCGACCGGGTGGGCGTGCTGCACAGCTAAGTATCGTGTCTTTTTTCTTCGGGCTTTTTCTGCCGGCCACCACTGCCTAATGCCTTAATACATAGTACCTATGAGCCATTTTGAAATTCCATTGGGCTTGTCGTGGATGTGGGCTTTGCTGGTATCGCTGTTTGCTGTGCCATCCATTATCTACATCGCCCATCTCAAAAACATGCTCGATACGCCCAATGGGCGCACGGTGCACCAGTCCCTCACCCCCCGACTGGGGGGAGTGGCCATCTTCGCCGGTTTCATGTCGGCGCTCACCATCTTCGCCCCGCTGCAAAACGGCGCCAAAGAGTTGCTGGCCGGCTGCCTGATCCTGTTCTTTGTCGGACTGAAAGATGACCTGGTGGGCATGTCGGTGGCCAAAAAATTTGTGGGTCAGCTCCTGGCCACCGGTATCGTGATGATCATGGCCGATATTCGCATTACTAGTTTTCAGGGTATTTTGGGGATTGGCGTGCTGCCCATCGGCGTCAGCTACGCTTTCACGCTGGGCGTCATCGTGGGCATCACCAACGCCATCAACCTGATTGATGGCCTCGATGGGCTGGCCGGTACCATTGTGCTGATAATCTGCAGCACTTTCGGCTACTATTTCTACCGGTACGGCGGCGTGAGCTACGGCAATTATGCGTACGTCGCCGTTTGTCTCATCGGGGGGTTGTTGGGCTTTCTGCGGTATAATTTCCACCGCGCGCCCATTTTTATGGGCGACACTGGTTCGCTGGTCTGTGGGTTTATCGTTTCGGTGCTGGCTATTCAATTCATCGAGATGGGACTTGGCGCTGGTCAGCCCTTCGGTTCTTCGGCCCCGGCCGTGGCGGTGGGCATTCTGTTCGTACCGTTGTTCGATACGATCCGGGTGTTTTCCCTGCGCATGCTGGCGGGCCGCTCGCCGTTTTCGCCCGACAAAAACCACATTCATCACCGCATTCTGGCCATGGGCTTTCAGCAAATCAGCACAGTCCTGCTGCTGGGCTTGCTCAATGTGCTGATTATCCTGTTTGTCATTCGGTTTGCCGCCCTGGGCAATATCCTACTCATCGCCGCGCTGGCGGGCTTCTCGGCTCTGCTGAGTATCTTCTTCGGCGTCTACCAAAGCCGCATTTCCCGCCGTCAGCTCCAGATGGCCAAACAGCCTAACTAACCTCTTTATGGGATCCCCCGGTGTCCGGTGCTCGTCGTGGTTGCTCCCGTGGAGCCTGCTGCTTGCGCTGCTGACCGGGCTGTGCCCCGCTCACGCCAGCGAGTACAATCAGCTTCCCCCCGCCGCACCCACGGCCCTCTCCGCCGACTGGCTGATTCACGACGCGGCCCACAACCGCCTCGTTTTTTACCTGCCGGGCTACCACCAGCCCGCGCACACCTACTACCAGTGGGTGCGGGTGGTGAGCAGCCGCCCCTTTCCGCTTTCGTTCGCCGCCCAGCCCGGCCTGAGCTTATTTCTGGATAATCAGCTCATTTTCACCGCCCGCACGGCGGCTACGTATTCGCTCGACCTGGCGCGGCTGCGGCCGCCGGGGCTCGCCGCCGGCCCGCACCTGCTGGCCGTCTGGCAGCCCGATGGCTCCCCCGCGCTGGCGTCTTTTTCGGGCGTCGCGCCCGACGCCACCGTGGCCGGCCGGCCGGTCGTGGCCATCGGGCAGGCCCAGCCGCTGCTGCCCGGCCCGCAGGGGCAGAACGTTTACCTGGCCTTTCTGCTCCTGCTGGGCTTGTCCTACGGGGCCGTGCGTACCACCTACCAGCCCGGCCTGACCCGGATTCTTCAGATTGATGAACTGTTTAGTGGCAGTAGCCAGCCGGCTTTTCTGGCCAAGCCCGCCTTTTCCCTGCTCAATCTGCTCCTGGTCCTGCTGTTTGCTTTATCATTTGCCCTGCTACTCACGGCCATTCACACCGATCTGCGGAATCTGCCCCTGCTGCGCCGGTTTTTCGACGTGCCCGAAACCGCTATTTTTGCCCGGGTTCTGCTCTATGCGGGGATCATAACGGGTTTTGTTTTTATAAAGTATATATACATAGAGATTATGAGTTATATATTTGGACTCCAATCTCTCGTCAACATTCAGTACCGCGAATTTCTGCGCACCACTCTGCTCGCTGGTCTGTGTCTGCCGCTGGTTCTGCTGCTGTATCTCAGTCTCAACGACAGCTTTCCGCGTACGGTGGCCTGGGCAGCCAGCGCCGCCATTGGCCTGGTGCTGGTTGGCACTGTGCTGCGCGTCGCCCGCACGTTGCATCGGCACACCTCACTCCTTAATTTACATTTGTTTTCCTACCTTTGTGCCACTGAAGTACTGCCCTTACTGGTTTTACTTAAACTTATTGTCTTCACGTATTGACTGGCTCCCGGCGCGTAGTCCGAATTAGCCCATTTCTCTCTTCCTATTGTCCTAATATTACTCTTTTCTTCCTGTATGGCCGAGAGTGCAGATAAGCCGGGTACAGGCCGGCATGCCAAGCGCATCAGTAGTATCCTGGTTACCCAACCCAAACCCGCCACCGACGTTTCGCCCTATTTTTCGATTGCCGAGAAATACAGCATTCAGGTCGATTTCCGGGAATTCATCGAAGTACAGCCCGTGTCCTACAAGGACTTTCGGCGCGATAAGGTGAATGTGTTGGAATACACGGCTATCATTTTCACCAGCCGAAACGCCG
Source organism: Hymenobacter sp. (assembly GCA_043780755.1). Classification (GTDB taxonomy): domain Bacteria; phylum Bacteroidota; class Bacteroidia; order Cytophagales; family Hymenobacteraceae; genus Hymenobacter. The sequence goes on along the minus strand of JAYWCH010000182.1, from coordinate 2,512 downwards.
TTGACCATTTCTTTCGCATCTGCCTGGAAGCCAAGCTGGAAATGCCGGCGGAGATGAAATACTTCTGCATTTCGGAACAGACGGCCAACTACCTCCAGAAGTACATTGTTCTGCGCAAGCGCAAGCTCTTCGTGGGCGAACGCACGGCGGCGGATCTGTTCGATGTCATCAAGAAGCACAAAGGGGAGAACTTTTTGTACCCTTGCTCCGACATTCGGAAAGATGACCTGCCGGTATTCATGCGGGTCAATAACCTGAAGTTTTCCGAGGCCGTGATTTACCGGACGGTCGCCAGCGACCTGAGTGATCTGTCGGATGTCAAGTACGACTGCATTGCCTTTTTCAGTCCTTCCGGCATCAGCTCGCTCTTCATCAACTTCCCGAATTTCGTGCAGGACGGCACCCGCATCGCTGCTTTCGGTCCCACCACGGCCAAAGCCGTCATTGACGCGGGCCTCATCCTTGACATTGAAGCGCCCCACCCCAATGCCCCCTCCATGACGGGCGCCATCGAGGCCTACATTCGGCAGCATGCTCCGACGGAAAGTAGCAAAGCCGCCGCCAAAAATGCCAAACCCAACGTTTAGTCTCGTCTGGTTTTCCTCCTTCAACTCACTTCCTTTCCATCGGGCTTTTAGAACGAACTTTTGCAGACAGTTTCTCCCGTATATTTGAAACTGATCTTCTTCTTACCCGCTCCCTCGTCGTTCATTATCCTGCTCCCATGAAAGGAACGTTACTCGTGGCCTGGCTGCTCACCGTAGCGGCGGGCTCAGCGCTGGCTCAGCAACAGCCGCAGTTCACTCATTACGGTCTGAATGGCATGTACCTGAACCCCGCTTATGCCGGGATCAAAGGCCAGGGAGAAGTGAATCTGGTGGGCCGTTACCAGTATCTGAACTACGGCACGTTCGGGGGCGCCAACGGGGCGCCGCGCACCGGCCTGATTACGGTTTCGTTACCGATTCTGGCGCTCAGCGGGGGCCTGGGCATGGCTGTTTACTACGATCAGGTGGGCCAGTCCAAAATGACCAATGCCGCGCTCTCGTACTCGCAGCACGTGAAGTTGGGGAATGGCAAGCTGGGCTTCGGCGTCCAAGGGGTCTACACCTACCTGAGTAAGGGCACCTATATCGCCATCGATCCCAACGATATCAACGTGCCGAGTGATGCTTCCGACAGCAAGTTTGACGCCGGCGTGGGCGTTTGGTACGAAGCGCCGAAGTTTTATGCGGGCCTGAGCTTGAATAATCTTCTGCGCTCGGAATATACCTTCAAAAGCGCCGGCACTATTGGCGACCAGAGCAAGTACCTGGCTGAAAATCACGCCTATTTTACCGCAGGCTACAATATGGATGCCTCGTCTTCCGTTGTAGTCACGCCCATGGTCCTCGTGAAAGCAGTCCTGCCCGGCAAGTTTTCCAGCACCAGTAAATTTAACAACACCAAGAACTACTCCTTCGAAGGTGGCGTTCGGGCTACTATTGAAGATAAGTATTGGATTGGTGCCAACTATCGGAACCAGGAATCCGTTTCAGGGTTACTTGGTGTGAGCTTTGCAAAAGACAATGCCCTGCGCGTCGGTTACGCGTTTGATTTCATTGCCTTTAATCAAGATGCGCGAGCCTTTAGCTCGCACGAAATTATGCTCTCCTACCGCCTGCCAAAACCGGGCTTAATTACCCGTCCGGCCATCCGGACACCGCGCTATAGCTTCTAATTCTCCTATTTCCTTATTGTATCCGTAAAATAATATTATCCAATTCAATCAGGATAAGTTTTGACTCCCTCACGGGCAATAAAATTCATTAATCCAGCTATAGACGCTGTCTGGCGCATTTATATTCAATTCGGATGCTGGCAGTCCGCCCCTGCTATTGCACACCATCCTAAAAAAGTGTAGATTTGCCAGCCCATCCAAATGTACTTTAGCGGTATTGGCAATTAAAACAGAATTACTAACTCTCATGAACAAGCTTCTAGCATTATCCCTTTTCGCTATTTCCGGGGCACTACTGGGTGGGTGTGGATTCGGCAAAGGCCCTCAGGGTGACCTGGTTGGTGCCGAGGATCGTCCCATCTTCAATCCTCAGGAAGTTCCCTTCGGCATGACTCCCTGCCCCGGTGGTACTTTTCACATGGGCCAGACCGATCAGGATATCTCCGCGTCGATGGTGAACATGAACAAGCAAGTCACCATCGCGGGCTTCTACATGGACGAAACCGAAATCACCAACAACCAGTACCGGCAGTTCGTCAATGCGATCAAGCAGGACTCGCTGGATGTGCTGGGCGAGGAGTACGTGATGACCGAGCTCTACCCGGACACGACGGTCTGGGTGCGGGATTTTACCTATCACATGGGTGATCCACTGCTGGAATACTACTACACACACCCGGCATTTGATGATTATCCGGTGGTGGGCGTAGACTGGTTTGCCGCCAAATATTTCTGCAACTGGCGCACCAAATTCCGCAATGCCTCCCGGGAAGAAACCGGTTACGCCAACGA
>JAYWCH010000181.1:0-2911 GCA_043780755.1 Hymenobacter sp. | reverse complement strand
GTATCGATGACGGCCGGGCCGGGGTCGGGCAGAGAAAAGGCGGGCTCGCGCAACGACGCGCCCAGCTGAACCACCTGTTTGTGGAAATCGGCCGTCGGGGCGAACGTCATCAGGAAAATACTGCGGGCGCCCCGGGCTTTGGCCAGCGCGGCTTTGCGCAGGCCCGAATCCCAATAGTCGGCCTTGCGGCCCCGGGGCGGCAGCAGGTCCCGGCCCCGCTCATCCTGCGGCGCGCCCATGATGGCGATCACGTCTTTGCCCCGCACGTCCACGCCCGCGTAATCGGAATAAGCCCCCTGTTCCACCCCAAAACCCACGAACACGGGCTGCGAAACCGTCTCCGTGCGGAAGGGCGACGGTAGTGGCCCGTAGCTGAAAAAGTCGCTCAGCCACTCGTGGCGCTGGCCGTTCACTGTCAGAAAGCCGCCGTCGGCGTATGTGCCCCGGTTCAGCTGGAAGTGTTGCAGGTAGGGGTTGTCGCCGCCCGTCACGGGCCCTTGCAAGCCCAGGTCGGTAAACTGTTTAACCAAATACTCGGCCGCCAGCTTCTGACCCGGCTGCCCGGCCTCGCGGCCCTGGAAAGCATCGGAAGCCACGATGGTCAGGTGCCGCCGCAGCTCCTCGGGCCGGATGAGAGCGGCGTACGTCCGCGCCCAGTCCAGACGGACTGGCGCCGGGCCCGCCAGGCTTTTGGTCTTAATCTTAACCTTGACGGCCGTATCCTGGGCCGCCACCGGCCACCCGCCGACCAGCGCCAGCATGCCGCACAACAAAAACTTTTTCATCACAAAACGGGGCGCGGAAGCGGATTAGGGTTTGTTGGAATCAACCGCGATGCGTCCGTCGCGGTTGGCCAGGGCCCAGGCGAGGTGGAATACCAGCCGCGCCCGCTTCTCCATTTTATCAAACTGAATCTTCTCAATCTCGTCGCTTTGCTGATGATAGTCGGCGTGGACGCCATTGAAGAAGAAAGCCACCGGGACCTTGTTTACCGCAAAATTGTAGTGGTCGGAGCGGTAGTAAAAACGATTCGGATCGGCGGGATCGTCGAAGCGGTAGTCCAGATCGAGCTGGGTGTACTGCTTGTTCTGGGCTTCGTTGATGGCTTTGAGCTCGGAAGCCAGCTTGTCGGAGCCGATGACGTACACGTAGTCGGCCTTGCCCTCGTGGCCGACGTCGGTGCGGCCAATCATGTCTACGTTCAGGTCGGCTTCGGTATCGGCCAGCGGGAAGATTGGGTGCTTGGAATAATACTCGGAGCCGAACAGCCCTTTTTCCTCGCCCGTCACGCTCAGAAACAGCAGGCTGCGGCGGGGGCCATGGCCCTCTTTTTTGGCGCGGGCAAAAGCCTCGGCCATGTTGATGATGGCCGAAGTACCCGAGCCGTCGTCATCGGCCCCGTTAAATACCTGCCCGTCGTGCATGCCCAAATGGTCGTGGTGCGCCGAAATCACGATCACCTCGGCCTTCTTATCCGTCCCTTCAATGAAGCCCAGCACGTTTTCCGTATCGAGCGGCGTGCGCTTGCGGGCGGCCCTGATCTGCAACGGCACCACCGTGAACGGCGACGCCACCGGCTGCTTCGTTGTGTTAATCTTAGCCAGATAGGCTTGCATGGCAGCGTCCGTGGTGCCCAGCACCTGCCGGCCCACGGCCGGCGAGATGAAGAACGCGGGCGTCCGGCTGGGTTTCTCGCTCACCATCACCGTCATGGGCCGGGAGATGTACGGGATGAGCCGCGCCGCCTGCTTGCTGAAATTGCTGGTCGGGTTGAAGCTCACGAAAAATACTGAGCGGGCGCCTTTCTGCGCGGCCAGCGTGGCTTTGGCGCGGTAGTCGGTGCCCCATTTCGTGGGCGAGCCATCGGCGCTAAGCACGGCTTTGCCTTCGGCATCCGTAGGTTCGCCCAGGGCGATGAGCACGTCTTTACCACTGATATCCAGACCAGTGTAGTCCGAATACCCCGGCTGTTCAATCCCGTAGCCGGCAAATACGGGCTTCACGGTGGTGGGCTGCGCAAAGGGCGAATCGCCCAGGCCGTAGAAATCAACGAGCCAGGCGTAGCGCGTACTGCCTACTTGCAGGGTGGCGCTGTCGGCCCAGGCCACTTGCTCCACGTTGAAATGCTGCTGATAAGGATCGGCCGGGTTGGGCACGGGACCGGTCAGGCCGGCATTTTTGAATTGCAGGGCCACGTAGGCCGCCGCCATGTGCTGCCCTTTCATGCCCGTTTCGCGGCCTTCGTACTCGTCGGAAGCCAGCACGGCGAGATGGGTGCGCAGGCGCGCGGCCGTGACCTGGTCGGCGTACTGCGCGCTCCAGTCGGTACCGGGTGCCGGGGTCCGGACGGGGCTGGTCTTTTTGGTTTTGGTCTTGACTTTTACCTTATCCTGGGCGTAAGATGGGGAAGCGCTGGCCAGGGCCAGGAGGGCAATGAGAAGAGTTTTGCTGGTCATTAGAACGGAGAAATCATCAAAAAAAGAAGCGTCGAAAGGCCGGAATTAGAACTGCTTAGCTGCGGTGAATAAGTACAGTGGCGTAGGCCGCCACGCCTTCCCGCCGGCCCACAAACCCAAGTTTTTCGGTCGTGGTGGCTTTGATGGAAATGTCTTCCTCGGCAATGCCCATCACGGTGGCCAGCACGCGCTGCATCTCGGCAATGTGCGGGTTCACCTTGGGCTGCTCCAGGCAGATGGTGGAGTCGATGTTGCCCACCTCATAGCCTTTGCCGCGCAGCAAAAGCATGACTTCAGCCAAGAGCCGCTTCGAGTCGATACCCTTGTATTGGGGGTCGGTATCGGGGAAGTGGAAGCCGATGTCGCGCAGGTTGGCCGCGCCCAGCAGCGCATCGCAGATGACGTGGATGAGCACGTCGGCATCGGAGTGGCCGAGGGCGCCGTGGGTGTGCGGC
>JAYWCH010000180.1:0-3098 GCA_043780755.1 Hymenobacter sp. | reverse complement strand
CGCACCCGCACCCGGTCGCCGTACCGGAATTTGCCACCCCAGGGCTGAAGTAAATCCCGCGAGAGGGCCAGCCAGCGGGTGCGGCTGCCGTAGTGCGGCTTGATGCGGGAGTTGTCGGCCGTCACAAACGGGTCGTCGTCGGTCTGGCCCGGTACGGCTTCGTAGCCGGTAGCCGTGACAGTATAAAGCCGGCTGGGGGCCACGACTGCCCGGACACTACTGCTGGGGCGGATCACTGCCCGGGGAGCAATTCGGAGTCGTGATTTCGTCGCGTGGTCGGCGGGTCCGGCGGTGAAATACGGCGTTAACGCGGCCGCCGCGAGCAGGATATCGAGGAAGAAACGGACATTATACATCGACTACTAATTCGTGCTCCCGCCATTTGGGCCCGGCGATATGGGCATGGATCAACTTCTGTGGCTGAGCGAAACCGGTTAACGATGAGTTAGATAGCAGGGTTTTCGGAACAACTAATTGTCCAATGCCAGGGGGCTTTAAGGGCCGGGAGGCCGACAGATTATCATATAAATTATATATTATCGATATTGCTAGCTAAGGTTGGGCTTATCAACCGGTTTAATCCGGAATTGCGGGCTGTTGCGGTTTTTGTTGCGCTAACTCCCCGGCCCGGCCGTGTACCCGCAGGTCATCCCTCCAAATTTTTGATACCTTGACCCGATAATATTCCCCAAACCCGCAGGTTTATTGTTTATCAAGTTGACTAACAAGCGAATTTGTGTAGTCGAATGCGGGTTTTTATCTGGGTGCTAAGCATCTTACTTTTACGTAATCCTACCCTAAGCTGCTTTTCTCATGGACGCATACTCGTATATCGCCAACGCCGACGCGGCGGCCATTGAAACTCTCTACCAGGCGTATCAGCAAAATCCCGAATCGGTGGACTTTGGCTGGCGCAAGTTTTTTGAAGGCTTTGATTTCTCGCAGCAGTTCCCGGAAGGGGTTCCGCTGGTGCCCGGCGCGGCGGCGGTAACCAATGGCGCGACGCCGCCGGTGGCCTCAGCGCCCGCTGTCGCCCAGGCTGCCGATTTTGGCGTGCTCGAAACCACCGCTTCCACCAACAACGCGCCGGGCCTGAGCAGCGGCGAGCTGACCAGCGACCGGAGCAGCGACAAGGAAACGGCAGTGCGCAACCTGATCCACGCCTACCGCAGCCGCGGTCACCTGCGCGCCACGACCAACCCGGTGCGCGACCGCAAAGACCGTCAGCCCCGGCTCGATCTGGTCGATTTCGGCCTCAGCGAAGCCGATCTGGACCGGACGTTTCAGAATGGCGAAGAGCTGAGCCTGGGGCCCCGGGCCACGCTGCGCGACATTGTGGCCGCGCTGGAGAAAATCTACACCGGCCCCATCGGCTTCGAGTACATGTACATCCGCGATCCGCAGGTGCTGGACTGGTTTCGGGCCAAGGTCGAGCGCGATTCGCTGGCCTTCAACCCCGGGGTGGAGTACAAGAAGCGCATCCTAAAAAAGCTGAATGAAGCCGTCGTCTTCGAGAACTTTCTGCACACCAAATTCCTGGGGCAGAAGCGGTTTTCGCTCGAAGGCGGGGAAACGACTATCCCGGCCCTCGACGCCATTATTAATAAGTCGGCCGAGTTGGGCGTCCAGGAAGTGATGATTGGCATGGCCCACCGCGGGCGGCTCAACGTGCTGGCCAACATCATGGGCAAGACGTACGAGCAGATTTTCTCCGAATTTGAAGGCACCGCCGTGCCCGACCTCACCATGGGCGACGGCGACGTGAAGTACCACATCGGCTTCAGCTCGGAGGTGGAAACCAGCGGCGGGCACAAAGTGAACCTGAAGCTGGCCCCCAACCCCTCCCACCTGGAGGCGGTAAACCCGGTGGTGGAAGGCTTCGTGCGGGCCAAAATCGAACACCAGTACGGCGATGACTATCACCGGATTCTGCCCATCCTGATTCACGGCGACGCCGCGCTGGCGGGCCAGGGTATCGGCTACGAGCTGACCCAGATGTCCCTGCTCGACGGCTACAAGACGGGCGGCACGGTCCACTTTATTATCAACAACCAGGTCGGTTTCACCACCGATTTTGAGGATGCGCGCTCGTCGATTTACTGCACCGACATTGCCAAGATCATCGATGCGCCGGTGGTGCACGTGAACGGCGACGACCCCGAGGCGGTCGTGTTCGCCGTGCAGCTGGCCACCGAATACCGCCAGCAGTTTCACGCCGACATCTTCATTGATATGGTGTGCTACCGCCGCCACGGGCATAATGAGTCGGACGAGCCCAAGTTCACCCAGCCCACGCTGTACAATATCATCTCCAAGCACCAGAACCCGCGCGAGGTGTACAACTCGATGCTCGTGCAGCGCGGCGACGTGGATGCCGAGCTGGCCAGCCAGATGGACAAGGAATTCCGCGATACTCTCCAGGCCCGCCTGGACATGGTGAAGCAGCAGGCCCTGCCCTACAAGTACCAGGCGCAGGAAAACGAGTGGCGCAGCCTGCGCCGCTCCACGCCGGAGGACTTCGACCAGTCGCCCGAAACCGGCATCAGCGAAGACACCGTGCAGCGCGTAGCCAAGGCCCTGACCACGATTCCCGACGGTTTCAAGCCCATCAAGCAGATTGATAACCTGCTGAAGGAGCGCCGGAAAATGTTCTTCGAAACGCGCATGCTGAACTGGGCCGCCGGCGAGCTGCTGGCCTACGGCTCCCTGCTCACCGAGCAGCACATTGTGCGGGTGAGCGGGCAGGACTGCCAGCGCGGCACCTTCTCGCACCGCCACGCGGTGCTGCACGACGCCGAAACTTCGGCGCCCTACAACTCGCTCAATTTCCTGGAAGGCGAGCACGAGAACCTACGTATCTTCAATTCCCTGCTGAGCGAGTACGCGGTGCTGGGGTTTGAATTCGGCTACGGCATGGCCAATCCCACGGCGCTGGTGGTATGGGAGGCGCAGTTCGGCGACTTCGCCAACGGCGCCCAGACCATGATCGACCAGTTCGTGGTGAGCAGCGAGAGCAAGTGGCAGCGTATGAACGGCATCGTGATGCTGCTGCCCCACGGCTACGAAGGCCAGGGCCCGGAGCACTCCAACGCCCGTCC
>JAYWCH010000179.1:0-4501 GCA_043780755.1 Hymenobacter sp. | reverse complement strand
CACCGACGAGCTGCACGGCTGGGACGCCGTGGATTTCGAGAATACCCAAAATGGCTGGGCCCGCGACCTGGAAGTGTACCACTTCGGTTATTCCGCCGTCAAGGTGTTCGCGAGCAGTGCATTTATCAGCGTGTTGAGCTCCAAGTGTTTGGATGCCATCTCCCAGAGCATCGGCGAGCGCAAATACTCCTTTTGTTTGGCAGGGCAGCGCAATCTGGTGATGGACTGCATGACGCGCCTGGGCCGGCACGACTTTGTGACCGTGGCGCGGGTAGCGGGGCCCAATGTGTTTGTGCGCTGCACGGCCACGCAGCAGCTCAACACGGCCGGGCCGCACGAACGCTGGGCCACCGGCACGCTCTACGACAACCTGGTGGTTAATGGCCTGCTCAACCTGGAAAACCGCCGCACCTCGGGCACCGGTCACGGCTGGGCCGGTGCGCAGAACATGCTCTGGAACTGTACCTCCGCCACGTCCACCGTGCAAAGTCCGCCCGGCCACGTCAACTGGTCGGTTGGTACGAAAGGAAACGTGACGGGAGTCGGCTACTTCTTTACCGGTCAAGGCTACGCGGAATCGACGGGTACTTTCGTGGCCCCGCAGAGCCTCTACGACCGGCAATTGTGCGAGCGGATGGGCGGGTTGAGCTGCGCCACCGTCACGGCGAGTAAAACGAGCGGACCGGCGGCGTCGCTCAGTGTTTTCCCCAGTCCGGCCGGCGGCAGTGTCACCGTGGATTTCCCGGGCCCGCAGGGCCAGCTCACGCTCACGGACTGCCTGGGCCGGGTAGTGGGCGAGCAAGCCCAGTTCGGGCCGGGACCGCTGAATCTGGAGCACCTGGCCGGCGGTACCTACATACTGCGTCTGGTAACGCCGCAAGGCCAGGTGTTCACCCGGAAAATTATTCATCAGCTGATCTTACCCTAACCATAAGGCGGGTGGACAATCGCTCCGCGGGAAAAGCAACTCCAGTTCATGCGAGGTCACGAAGGCGCGGCCGGTTCCGGCGGCTGGCGGAAAAGACGGGTGGGAGCACCCGGCCGAAGCGTTAAAAGCACCGGAGCGGAAATGAGAAAAGCTCAGCGCCGGCCGGTCCGAGCCGGCAGCGGCGGCCTACCTTGTCGCCCCGAAGCCGCTGGCGGGATGAGCAACCGCTTGCCGCCACCGCCTCGGGCTCACCCATAATTTCCCTTACCAATGATGACTGTTTTCCGCTCTATTTGCCGTTCAGGCGGCGCGATTGCCTTGTGTTTCGGCCTGCTGGCTGCTCCCCTCGGGGTTGTCGGGCAAACCCTGGCTCATCGGGAGGGGAAAATTCACACCGAACAGGTTGATCTCGGCTACGAAACTTTCGGTAAGAGCACGGCCGCGCTGCCCATGCTGGTCGTGAACGGCGGGCCGGGCCTGTCCCACGCCTACCTGCTGGCCACGGATGTGTGGAAAGAGCTGGCCAGGAAACGGCAGGTCATTTTTTACGATCAGCGGGGCACCGGAGCGTCAAAAATCCTGGTGGCGGGCGCCTCCCAGACCCTGGAAGCCCAGGTGGCAGATCTGGAAGCCGTCCGCAAAGAGTTGGGGCTCAGCAAATTCGTTTTAGTGGGCGATTCCTACGGCGGCTTTCTCAGTATTGCGTACGCCAGCGCTCATCCCGAACACATTGGTAAACTGGTGCTTTCGGCGGCGGCCGGCAGCAACCTCAATGATATCGTGCATCTTTTCGATCAGGTTTTTCCCGAGGCAATGGCCCGGGAAAAGCAGGCGGACGCACTGCCGGTAGTCATGACCCAGGAAGCGGCCGATGCGACGATGCGCGAGCACTTCAACCTGCTGTTTTATTCTCTCGAGAAGCGCGACCAGTATTTTAAAAAAATCGGTTCTGTGTCCAACCTCAGCTTTAATCTGGCCGTTTCGGAAGCCGTAGGCAAAGATGCTGCGAAGGCTGATTTCACCCCCAAGCTGGCCGGCTTTACGTTCCCAACGCTGGTCATCGCCGGCCGGTATGATATGAACGTGGCGCCGCTCACCGCCTGGCGTCTGCAACAGGCAATTCCCGGGGCCCGGTTACTCTTTTTTGAACAGAGCGGACACTTTCCCTGGTTCGAAGAATCAGCGAAGTATAAAGCCGCAGTTGAGCAATTTATGGATCGTCAGAATTAGTGCCGACCGGGCATCGGTCTTGTTTCAGGGGCGCATTTCTGCGCCCCTGCAAGCCGTATTACGATCTGATTTGCGCCGCATTTTTTGAACCGATTTCCGTCCCCGATTACCTCCCTACATCCGTTAAAATGCGCTCAAATCTCCGTTGCCTCGGCTTGTTCGTCTCGATTGTTCTCAGCTCCTGTTCCGTTAAACTGGTTTCGTTGGTTGATAAAAATAGCGATCAGATAAAAACCACTTATCAGGTAACTAAAGACGTTGCCTATGGAGCCGATAAAGAGCAAAATATGGACGTCTACCTGTCGGCTGATGCTCCGAAATTAAAAAATAAGAATTACACCATTGTCTTTCTGCACGGGGGCGGATACTACCTGAGTGATAAGTCCCGGGAGGAAAGATATATCCAGCCGTATTTGAAAAAAGGTCTGAATGTTATCAATCTTAATTACCGACTCAAAAGAGGTATTCCCATTGCAACGGAAGACTTGACGTACGCCCTAAACTTTCTGCGCGCAAATCACGCAACGTACCCGTTAAATTTAAATCGGATCATTGTTTCGGGATTTTCGGCGGGCGCGCACATTGCCAGCATGGTGGCCGTTACGGCCAATGATCCGAAATACCCCAATAAACTGGCCCCGGGTATTAAAATTTCCGGAGTCGTGAACTTCTCCGGACCAGTTGGCGGCCTGGACGTCGTGGAAGAAGTTTTTATGAACAATGAGGTGCCCGTAATGAAAGAGATTGGCAACGCCCTCTTTCCTTCCAGCATCGGTTATGCGCCCAAAGAAGAAATCCGGAAATTTGAGCCCATCACCTATTTCGACAAAAATGATCCACCGTTTTTTATCTGGCACGGGGGCAAAGATGACCAGGTCCCACCCGTGACATTTGAAAAGTTCGTTGAATTGCTTAATCAGGATAAACAGAAAAATACAGTGCTTTTTCTGCCCGAAGGCTTTCACAGTCCGAAGGCCAGCGAGCTGGAAAATGCCTACAAAGAAATCTTTATCTTTTTAGACAAAAAGTAACTAATTCGCAGAATTATACTTTGCTGCGCCACTACTTTTGAACTCCGGTTATTGACTGATTTTACGCCGGGAGTTGCTCAGGATGCGGGAAAGAACTTTTGTCTGTTTTTGGTACTACCGTGTCCGGACTATTCGGATTATTGGGGGCTTAAAATCAGCCCTCAACCGGATAAAGTTGAAAACCTGAAAATAGATTTAACGACAATAATCTGCCGGTAATTTAAGGCCGAAACTAAATTATGCTATTTGGTTCTAATTCAAAACTACGCGGGGCCTTTTACAGCGCGAGTTAGGTCGACTATCTGCCTCCTCACCAGACTCCCCAGTAATACGATTGGTTTTATCCGAGTACCCCCTATAAAAGTCAGCAGGTGTCTCGCGTGATTTTGAAGTATATCCCTGACAATTGATATTCAGTGTCAAACTATCCGGTATGCTGAAAACAGCAGCTTCTGAAATAGTAAAAGCTCCCTTGCAGCATCTGCAGCCTCTCATTGCGTAACACCCATTGACAATACGCGGGGCGGTGCTCAGTCCCGGAAGCGGTTGATTCCAGGGTGCTTTACCGCTTGGCGCGCACCAGCGGTTCCTGGAGCGGCCGGCTGAGCGCCGGCCCGGCCGGACTCCGCGGGCTGCTGGCACGCATCACCCCGGCCACGAAGGCGGCCCGCCCGTTCCGCAACGCCCGACTCCCAGAAAGAGGCCCCCGCCGACGGGCGCGCGCCGCCGCCGCAATCCGGCTCCAAATCCCGCGCCCCAGTACTGCCCTGGTAGCCCCGGCAGGGCTCTAAATGGTGATTAAAGCAGAACTATTGGTCCCGGGGCTGTTCTTAATACTTAATATATATTAAGCTTAATATTAAGATTTATATACAGTACATTTGAGCACGCCTGTGGTCCTCCCTTAAAGGAAACTGATTATACCGGCCGGGCTGGCGGGTGTTGCCCAGACGCTCTCTTCTCTTCTCCACTCCATTGCCCTTTGTGCCTATGAAACCGTTCTTTACCTTCCTGCTGCTCGTTGGGGTGGTTAGCGCCCCGCCCCCCGCCGCCGCCCAGGACCTGCTCAACCAGGGCGTGGCCCTGCTCGTCCAGCCCGGGGCTCTGCTCGGCGTGGGCACCGGCGGGCTGACCAACCTGACCGGCGGCACCCTGGCCAACGCCGGTACCCTGCGCGTGCTCGGCCCGCTGCGCAACGCCGGCACGCTTGACCTTAGCACCGGTGCGCTCGAAGTGCGCGCTGAACTCACCAACACCGGCACCCTGCTGCCCGGCACCAGCGTCGTGACCTTCAGCGGCCTGGCCGACCAGC
>JAYWCH010000178.1:0-3152 GCA_043780755.1 Hymenobacter sp. | reverse complement strand
AAAAGACGAGGCTTACTTCCAGTCCATCACCGCCGACAACGCCGTGCTGGTCGATATCAAAGGTCTGTACCGGGGTAAAATGAAAGATCTGCAATACTGGAGCTTGTAATAAAGCCGGCCCGGTCCGCATTGGTTCCGGCCTGACTTTACCCACTCACTTATTGAAAATTATGCGTACCAAAATTCTCGTTACCGGCGGTGCTGGCTACATCGGCTCCCACGCCGTGGTGGAGTTGTTTCAGGCGGGCTACCAACCGGTGATCATCGATGACTTCAGCAATTCGCAGGATTCGGCCCTGGCTGGGATTGAGGCAATTCTGGGCACGGCCGTGCCGGTCTACCGCATCGATTGTGCCGATGCCGCGGCGCTGCGGCAGGTTTTCGCAACGGAAAAAGATATTCAGGGCGTGATCCATTTCGCCGCCTACAAAGCCGTGGGCGAATCGGTGAGCAAGCCGCTGGCCTACTACCGCAACAACGTGGGCTCCCTGCTCACGCTGCTGGCGGTGATGCCGGAATTTGGCGTGCCGAATCTCGTATTCTCCTCGTCCTGTACAGTTTACGGTATTCCCGACGCGCTGCCCGTAACGGAGGCCACGCCGACCAAAAAGGCGACTTCGCCCTACGGCAACACCAAGCAGATGTGCGAGGATATCCTCACCGACGTGGCCGGCGCGGGCGGCCCGCGCACCATTCTGCTGCGTTATTTCAACCCCATCGGCGCCCACGAGTCGGCTAAAATCGGGGAATTGCCCCTGGGCGTGCCCAATAACCTGGTGCCCTTCATCACGCAGACGGCGGCCGGAATCCGGGAAAAGTTGACCATCTACGGCTCTGATTATGATACGGTTGACGGGACTAACGTCCGGGATTATATCCACGTCGTGGACCTGGCCCAGGCGCACGTAGTGGCCGTGCGCCGCTTGCTGGAAGCCACCGGAGTCGATCAGGTGGAGACGTTCAACGTGGGCACCGGGCACGGCAACTCGGTGCTGGACGTGGTGCAGACCTTTGAGCGGGTGAGCGGCCAGAAGCTCAACTACAGCCTCGGCCCGCGCCGGCCCGGCGACGTGCCCGCCATCTTCGCCGATGCCACCAAAGCCGCCGAGGTGCTGGGCTTCCGCACCGCCACTTCCCTGGCCGACTCGCTGGCCAGCTCCTGGAAATGGCAGCAGACCCTGGGAAAATAAGCCACAGCGTGGGGCGGAAACTGCCCGGCGTTTAGCTAATTTATCGGGCCGTTTCCTTCTGATCCACTCTTTTCCTGATTACTCTTATGAAAATTCTCATCACCGGTGGCGCCGGCTTCATCGGCTCCCACGTCGTGCGTTTGTTCGTCACGAAATACCCTGACTACCAGATCCTCAACCTCGACGCGCTGACCTACGCCGGGAACCTGGAAAACCTGCGCGATCTGGAAAACGCGCCCAACTATCGGTTTATCAAAGGTGATATTTCTGATCAGCCGTTTATCGATCAGCTTTTCGCCACCGAAGAACCCGACGCAGTGATTCACCTCGCGGCCGAGTCGCACGTCGACCGCTCGATCACCGACCCGATGGCCTTCGTGAAAACCAACGTCATCGGCACGGTTAATCTGCTGCACGCGGCCCGCAATCTGTGGCAGCCCGGCGGCTACGACGGTCACGTATTCTACCACGTCAGCACCGACGAAGTGTACGGCTCCCTGGATTTTGGTCCCGAAATGTTCACCGAGGATACGGCTTACGACCCGCGCTCGCCCTACTCGGCCTCCAAAGCCAGCTCTGACCACTTTGTGCGCGCCTGGCACCACACCTACGGCCTGCCCATTAAGCTCAGTAATTGCTCGAATAATTACGGCCCCAACCATTTCCCGGAGAAGCTGATCCCGCTGGCCATCCACCGGCTGCGCTCCGGCCAGCCCGTGCCGGTGTACGGCAAGGGCGAAAACGTGCGCGACTGGCTTTTTGTAAAAGACCACGCCACGGCCATCGACGCCGTTTTTCACCGGGGCAAGCCGGGTGAAACCTACAACATTGGCGGCGTTAACGAGTGGCAGAACCTGAAGCTGATCGAGCTGCTCTGCGACGTGGTGGACGAAAAAACCGGTCAGGCGCCGGGTACTTCGCGCAAGCTCATCAAATTCGTGACCGACCGCGCCGGGCACGATATGCGCTACGCCATCGATTCCTCCAAGATTATGAACGAGCTGGGCTGGGCGCCCAGTGTCACCTTCGAGCAGGGCCTGGCCCAGACCGTGGACTGGTACCTCGCCAACGAAGCCTGGCTCAACAGCGTGACCAGCGGCGCCTATCAGGATTATAACCAACAGCAATACGCCGGCCGCTAGTCCGGCGGCCCTACCCATTTTTTGCTCGCCGATCTATCTTTTTTACCAAGCCTAAGCTTGGGGCTACCTTATGTACGAAACTCCTTTCCACGAGCAGCCGCTCGAAAATCTTACCTTCCTCGTTACCGGCGGCGCGGGCTTCATTGGCTCGAATATCGTGGAGTATCTACTCAAATACGGCGTCAGGAAAGTGCGTACGCTGGATGACTATTCCAACGGCTTCCGCAAAAACCTGGCGCTGTTTGCCGGCAACCCGGCGCTGGAAATCATGGAAGGTGACATCCGTGATGCCGCTACTTGCGCGGCCGCCTGCGTCGGGGTCGATATCGTGCTGCACGAAGCCGCGCTCGGCTCGGTGCCCCGCTCCATTAAAGATCCGGTGCTGACCAACGACGTGAACGTGGGCGGCTTCGTGCAGATGCTGACCGCCGCCAAAAATGCCGGCGTGCGGCGTTTCGTGTACGCGGCCTCGTCCTCGACTTACGGCGACCACCCCGGCCTGCCCAAGGTGGAAGACCGGATCGGTAAGCCGCTCTCGCCCTACGCCGTGACTAAGTACGCCAACGAGCTGTACGCCGACGTGTTCGCCCGCACTTACGGGCTGGAAATTATCGGCCTGCGCTACTTCAATATCTTCGGGCCGCGTCAGGATCCGGGCGGGGCTTACGCGGCGGTGATTCCGTTGTTTATCGACGCCATTTTGCAGAATACCCCGCCCACGCTCAACGGCGACGGCGGCCAGACCCGCGATTTCACGTTCGTGGAAAACTGCGTGCAGGCCAATATCCGCGCCGCGCTGGTGACCACGCCCGAGGCGCTG
>JAYWCH010000177.1:0-14614 GCA_043780755.1 Hymenobacter sp. | reverse complement strand
CGTGGTGATTTCGCCGACAAGTACTCCGTGGGTACCAAGCACAACGGCCTCGTGCGTAACCTGACCAACTTCGGCCTGTTCGTAGAACTGGAAGAGGGTGTCGACGGCCTCGTGCACGTGTCCGACCTGTCGTGGACCAAGAAAGTGAAGCACCCATCGGAAATGGTGAAGGTGGGCGACCGTCTCGACGTGGTGGTTCTGGAAATGGACCTCGGCGCCCGTCGCCTGGCCCTGGGCCACAAGCAGCTGGAAGAAAACCCTTGGGATACGTTCCAATCGGTGTTTACGCCCGGTTCGGTGCACCGTGCTACCATCACCGAGAAGTCGGAGCGGGGCGCAGTACTCGAATTGCCGTACGGCATCGAAGGCTTCGCTTATCCGAAGTCGCTGGTGAAAGAGGATGGCAGCAGCGCCGAAAACGGCGAAGCACTGGACTTCCGCGTCACCGAGTTCTCGAAGGATGACCGTCGCATCGTGCTTTCGCACACTGCCGTGTTCAACCAGGCCGCTGCTGCGGAGGACGATAGCCGCAACGCCAAGTTCAAGAAGAAGACCAACGCCAAAGGTGGTGAGCCCCAGGGCGAAGGCAAAATGAGCGATCTGAAGAAGCCAACGGACGAGAAATCGACCCTCGGTGATCTCGACGCGCTGAGCGCTCTGCGTGACCAGATGATGGGCAACGAGCGCAAAGCCGGTGAGCAAAAGCTCAAAGCCGCCGCCGCCAAGCCCGCCGAAGGTGCTGACGAAGCTGCCGAGGCTCCTAAGGCTCCAAAAGCCAAGGCTGCCAAAGCCGACGCTCCGGCCGCCGAGGAAGCAGGTTTGCTCGCCGGCCTCGCCGGTGCCGCCACCGCTGCCCTGGACAAGGTGAAAGAAGTAGCCGCCGACGCCGCCGAAGCTGTAACCAGCTCCGAGACGTTCGCCAAAGCTTCGGAAGTAGCCGGGGATCTGGTGCACAAAGCCAAAGACCTGATTGCCGGCAGCGACGAAGCTGCCGCCGACAAAAAGGACGACGAAGCCAAAGCCTAACGCGCGGTTTCGATTGAGAAGAAGCCCCGGCGTCGTGCCGGGGCTTTTTTTTGCGCTGGTCTTGCCGGGGCCGCTCGTCCTGCCTACCTTTGCGCTCCGAAAAGACCACAACTGGTGACGTGACCGAGTGGCTAGGTAGAGGTCTGCAAAACCTCCTACGGCGGTTCGAATCCGCCCGTCACCTCTGATTATTCGTAAAAAAGCCCCGTTTGCTAATTGGCAGGCGGGGCTTTTTTATTGGTAAAAATGGCGATATGCAGGTTTTAGACGGCATTATGCCTACATTTCGTAGCCAAGCCGGATAGTTCCCGGTGCTCCGGCTGAATTCGCTCCCTAACCCTTCGTCGCCATATGAAAATTGTTGACCTCCGCACCATGCGCGGGCCGAGTTATTGGTCTGTCAAGCATCGTAAACTCATTGTTGCCAAAGTTGATTTACAGGAATTTGCGGGACAGTGGTCGAATGTTGTGCCGGGTTTTGCGGGCCGGCTGATGAGGCTGTTTCCGAATATCGGTCAGGTGCAGCCGGGCGGCATGAGCGGCAAGCAGGCCGCCAAGCATCCGCCCCTGGGCCTGGAGCAGCTCAACGATGGCGAGCCGCTGGGCCACGTTATTCAGCACGTGGCGTTGGAATTGCAGCGGCAGGCCGCCATGCCGGTTTTCTGGGGTAAAAGCTACCCCGCCCGGGAAGAAGGGCTGGAGTACGTGGTATTCGCCTACCAGGAAGAACGGGCCGGCCGCCGCGCCGCCGAGGCCGCCGTCGAAATTGTTGCGGCCGTGTGCCGCAAGGAAAAAGTCGATCTGAAGCCCATCATCACGGAGCTGCACGAGATTCGGGAGGATGAGTTTTTTGGGCCGAGTACCTACAGCATTGTGGCCGAAGCTGCTTCGCGCAACATTCCCTACATTCAGCTCAAGAATACCTCTATTATTCAGCTGGGTTACGGCGTGAATCAGCGCCGGATCTGGGCCACCACTACCAATCTGACTTCGCACGCGGGCGTGGAAGTGGCCGGCAATAAGAACCGCACCAAGGCCATGCTCAACGATGCGGGCGTGCCCGTGCCGCGCGGCAGCACGGTGTACACCGAGGCCGGGCTGCGCGATGCCATCGAGGAGCTGGGCTTTCCCATCGTGACCAAGCCGCTCGACGGCAACCACGGTAAGGGCGCCACCATCAAAATCATGAACTGGAAGGATGCCGCCGCTGGCCTGAAAGCGGCGCAGGAATACTCACGGTCGGTGATCGTGGAGCAGTTTATTGAAGGCTTTGACTTCCGGCTGCTGGTGGTAAACGGCAAGCTCATTGCCGCCGCCAAACGCACGCCGGCCGCCGTGGTCGGCGACGGTAAAAGCACGATTCAGCAACTCATTGCCAAAGTCAACGAAGACCCGCGCCGGGGTATCGGTCACGAGAAAGTACTGACCAGCATCAAAGCCGACAAGCACACGCTGGACCTGCTCAAAGGTCGGGACCTGACCTTGAAGTCGGTCCTGCCCGCCGCCGAAATCCTCTACCTGAAAAGCACCGCCAACATCAGCACCGGTGGCACCGCTACCGACGTAACCGACC
The DNA here is from genome assembly GCA_043780755.1 of Hymenobacter sp. GTDB lineage: Bacteria > Bacteroidota > Bacteroidia > Cytophagales > Hymenobacteraceae > Hymenobacter. The sequence goes on along the minus strand of JAYWCH010000177.1, from coordinate 12,015 downwards.
AGATGCACCCCTACAACGTACTGCTGGCCGAGCGGGTGGCGGGCATTGTCGGCCTCGACATTTGCGGTATTGACCTAATGGCCAGCGATATCGCCGTGCCCCTGAACGAGAGTCGCGGGGCGGTGATTGAAGTCAACGCCGCGCCCGGCTTCCGGATGCACATTGCGCCTACCGAGGGCCTGGCCCGTAACGTGGCCGCGCCGGTCGTGGATATGCTGTTCCCGCGCGGCAGCACGGCCCGCATTCCGATCATTGCCGTGACTGGCACCAACGGCAAAACTACCACCACCCGTTTGATTGCTCATCTCGTGGCCAGCAAAGGCTACAAAGTCGGCTTTACGACCACGGATGGCATCTACATTCAGGGCGTGCAGCTGCAGAAAGGCGACTGCACCGGCGCCCAAAGCGCCGAATTCGTGCTGCGCGATCCGACCGTAAACTACGCCGTGCTGGAAACGGCCCGCGGGGGCATGCTGCGCTCCGGGCTGGGCTTTCACAATTGCGATATCGCCGTTGTGACCAATGTGGCGGCCGATCACCTCGGCATGCGCGATATCCACACCGTGGAGGAAATGGCGGCCGTGAAGGGCGTCCTGCCCCGCACGGTGCGCAAAAACGGCTGGGCCGTGCTCAATGCCGACGACGACCTCGTGTATGCCATGGCCCGCACCGTGGACTGCCGCGTAGCCCTGTTCAGCATGGACGAGCACAACCCCCGCATTCTCGAGCACGTGGAAGCCGGCGGCGTGGCGGCCGTGTATGAGGAAGGCTACGTCACGATCTACCGCAACAGCTACAAGCTGCGTATCGACCGGGCGGCGGAGTTTCCGGTCACGTTTGGGGGCCGGGCCGGGTTTAACATTGAAAACTGCCTGGCGGCCGGGCTGGCTGGTTTCCTGGCCGGCTTCGATAAGGACGACATCAAAACGGCTTTTCGCAGTTTCGTGCCCTCTGCCTCGAAAACGCCGGGTCGGATGAATTCCTACAAATTCCCCCGGTTCGAAGTCATCGTGGACTACGCCCACAACACGGCCGGCATCACCAAATTCGCGGACTTTATGAACGCGACGCCGGCCACCCGCAAAATCGGGGTGGTATCGGGCCTGGGCGACCGCCGCGATGAGGACACGCTGGGCTTTGCCCGCATTGCCGGGCAGATCTTTGATGAAGTCATTCTGCGCCAGGACCGGGACCTGCGCGGGAAATCCGCCGAATTCCTGCGGGAAATCATGACCCGGGGCCTGCGTCTCGATAATCCGGATCTGCCCATCACCTACATCGAGCATGAGCAGGATGCCATCGATCACGTGCTGAAAACGGCGCCGGAAGGAGCCGTGATCACGCTCTTTGCCGAAAATATCACCGCCACCACCGCCCGGCTGGAAGAATTCGAGCGCACGGTCTGAGCCCCGGCCTCCGGTAGCTCAGCAATCAGCCAAGAAAATAAAATACCGGAATAAAAAAGCCCACGTCGGCGGGCTTTTTCATTCCGGTATTTTCAATCCGGAAATTCGGGTGTTCCAATGATCTAAAAGAAGTTCAGATCAATTACTTCAGGGTAAAAGTAGTTTTGCCCATCAGCTGGCCGCTTTCGTAGAGTTCTACCGTGTGCGCGCCCTTCTTGTATTCGGTGCCTTTGGCATATACAAATTCCAGTTTCTGCTTCGTGTTATCGTACACCACGTCCTGTTTTTGGGTGTAGAAAGCCTCCTGCCCGTCCACGGTGAAGGTGCCGCCGCCGGTGCTCAGGTTGTAGAGGGCCGCGCCATCGGGCTCCAGAATGCGCAGGTAAATGGCTTTGGTTTCCTTGGGCGAAACGTCATTACGGGCCAGATTGAGCGTGATTTTCACCTTCTCCACGCGCTTGGCTTTGAATTCGGCCTTGAGATCCTCCTTCTCCTTGTTCTTGGAGGTGATGATGGCCACCTTGATATTTTCAGATTGCAGGTGCGAAGCCACGCCGACTTTGGTCGACAGATCCTGATTGGTGCGGGCCATGGTGCTGATGGTGTCGGTCAGCTTGTTCTGCTTTTCCTTCAGCGTGGTGGTTTCGGTGTAGAGCGTTTCGTTGTCCTTTTTCAGCTGGGCAATATCATCGTCCTTCTTGCGCAGCTGCCCTTCCAGGTTCTGGGCGCGTTGCTTGTAGAGGTTTTGCTGGGCAATGGAAAAGCTGCCGGCTTTGAATGAGCGCAGCTTCAGCAGGTCGGCATTGACGCCGGCGATCTTCGATTCGAGGGAATCATTGCTCTGGCCCAGAGCCTGCAGCTCCTTGCTCTGCCGCTCAAAATCAGCCTTTAATGCCTCGTACTGCTTGATTTGCTCCTGCAGCTTGCTATCCTTGGCTTGCACCTCGGTGGTGAGAACGTCGTTCTTCTGGCTTTTTTGCTGGTTGAGGTAAAACAGGACGCCGTTGATGCCCAGCAGGACCAGCACGAGGGCTGCCCAGATCAGGACACGGTTATTATTGGGGCGGGGTTCGGGCGTTTCGTTGGGATCCATGCGGAAATGGTTAGGCGAAAGAAGAGTGAGATTTACAACGGGCGCGGGGCAATGCGGCACGTACCTTTGGCGTAAAAATAGGAAACTTCGGTGCCCTGACAAGTTTTGGCTAAAGTTTAACTTCATGGAAACGGGTTTTCCTCCTTTCGACGCTGGTTACTGGCGGGCTCGCTACGCTACCGGCCGCGACGCCTGGGACGCCCGCGCCGTAACCCCGCCGCTGCGGGCCTACTTCGATCAGCTGGACGTGGCCCGGCAGCCGCGCATCCTCATCCCCGGCGCCGGTCGGGCCTACGAAGCCGAATACCTGCATCAGGTAGGTTTCCGGGAGGTTTTTGTGGCCGATATCGCACCCGAAGCGCTGGCGGCGCTGCTGGTCCGCGTGCCCGATTTTCCGCCGGAGCACCTGTTGCTGGCCGACTTTTTTACGCTATCCAACGCCCAGCCCTTCGAGCTGATTGTGGAGCAAACGTTTTTTTGCGCCTTGAATCCCGCTCTGCGCCCGGTCTATGCCCAACAGTGCGCGGCGCTGCTGCGCCCCGGCGGCACGCTGATGGGCCTATTGTTCGACACCGATTTTGGTCCCGCCCAGGAGCCGCCTTTCGGGGGGAGCCAGGCGGAATACCGGGATTACTTCACTCCTTATTTCGATTTTCAGCACTTCGCAACTGCGACCAACTCGCTGCCGCCCCGGCAGGGGAGGGAGCTATTTATTTGCCTGAAAAAGAAATAAACTTGGCTATTAACCAGCCTGAACCACTTGGCAAACAACAGATTCAGGCCGATTTCACCATTACTATTTCAACCAAATCGCCAGTAAAAACTGGCGCTACCCCATGCTCACCGCCCTCGCCAACACCCTGCCGCATTTTCGGCACACCAATTCCGGTCAGTTCTTTCTCATGGCCGGTCCCTGCGTCATTGAGGGCGAAGACATGGCCCTGCGCATCGCCGAGCGCATCAAGCACATGACCGATAAGCTGCAGATTCCCTTCATCTTCAAAGGCTCGTACCGCAAGGCTAACCGCTCGCGGTTCGACTCGTTCACGGGCATCGGTGATGAAACGGCGCTGCGCATCCTGCAAAAAGTGGGACGGGAAATCGGCGTGCCCACCGTCACGGATATTCACGAATCGGGCGATGCCGCCCTGGCCGCCGAGTTTGTGAACGTGCTGCAAATCCCCGCCTTCCTCTGCCGGCAGACGGATCTGCTCATTGCGGCGGCCCAAACCGGGAAGGTCGTCAACATCAAAAAAGGCCAGTTTCTGAGCGGGGAGGCCATGCAGTTTGCCGTGGATAAAGTTCGCCAATCGGGCAATGAGCACGTTATTCTCACCGAGCGCGGCAACTCGTTCGGCTATTCCGACCTCGTGGTGGATTTTCGCAACCTGCCCGCCATGCGCCGCTTCAACGTGCCCGTGGTGATGGACGTGACCCATTCGCTCCAGCAGCCCAACCAGGCCAGCGGCGTCACCGGTGGACAGCCGGCCCTGATCGAAACCATCGCCAAAGCCGCCATTGCCGTGGGCGCCGACGGCCTGTTCATCGAAACGCACCCCACGCCCGCCACCGCCCTCTCCGACGGCGCCAACATGCTGCCGCTCGATCAGCTCGAAGCGCTGCTCGTGAAGCTAACCCGCGTACGGGAGGCGATTAAGTAAGGCACTTGCCTCAGGTTCGCAGCCAGAAATGCTGCTTGGGCTGGTTTTTTCGGAAGAAGACCAGCCCGACGTAGAACAGATCCACCGTGATCATGACCTCGGGATGGGCTTTGATGACCTCCCAGGCCCGCTCCATCTCGGCCGACCAGTGAATGTCGTCGAAGACAAAAACGGATTCGTCGGTGCGATGCGCCAGGCTCAGCTCGAAATAGCGCAGGGTGGGCTCGTAGCGGTGGTTGCCGTCGAAAAAGGCGAAGTCTACGGGGGTGCCCAGGGCCGCGAGGGCGGGGGCCAGGGTCTGGTCAATATTGCCTTCGATGAGGTCGATATTGCGCAGATGCAGCGCGGCGAAGGTTTCGCGGGCCATGACAGCCACCTGGGGGCAGCCTTCAAACGTGATCACCCGGTGCTGCGAATCGGCGGCGGCCAGGTAGGCGGTGGTCAGGCCCAGGGAAGTGCCCAGTTCCAGAATGGTGGCCGACCGGCGGTAATTGACCAGCCGGAAAAGCAGCTGGGCGAGCGGCGCCGGCTTGGCCGCCGTGCGGGCAATGTCAGCCACTCGGCGCTGCTGCCCCGCGCCGGTGCGGGAGCCCGCCCCGAAGTCCGTAACGGTAATCTGAACCGGGCTTTTCAGCAGCTCCGCCCGCCGGGCTTCGAGCCGCGCGTAGGCGCTGAAAGTGCCGGTGTGCCGCACCACGCTGGTATACAGGCCGAATATGAAGGGCGAATGCAACCCGTGGGCATTGCCCGAGCGCAGCCAGAAACGGAGGTAAGCGAAGAGTTGAAACAAGTACGTGGCCGGTGATGATAGTCGATGATCAGGTCCTCAACATGACAACCGTAGTACAAACTAACAACGGCCAGCCAGCAACTACCAACGCCAGGGCATTAATTGAGGCGATACGGCACCATGAGGGTGAATTCGGGGATCTCCACCGGGAACTCCTGGCCGTTGGCCAGCCGTTCCATCAGGTAGGTACCGCGCATTTTACCGACGCCCGATTTCAGGTTGCAGCCGCTCACATACTGGTGCGACTCGCCAGGTTCGAGCACGGGCTGACGGCCCACTACGCCTTCGCCCTCCACTTCGCGCACGATGCCGTTGGCGTCGTGAATGTGCCAGTGTCGACGCAACAGCTTCACCGTGAACTCGCTGTCGTTGCGGATGTCGATTTTGTAGGCAAACACAAAATGCTCCTGGCCCGGACTGGAATAATCCGGCAGGTAGTTGGTGGTAACCGAAACGGTGACGCCCTGCGTAGTGATGGTAGGCATAGTCTGTCGTAGTTTATAGTTCTAAATTGCCGGGAGCGTAACAGCCGCCCGGCAAATTTGGTTTTACGCGGAAGTGACCTCCCACGTCGTCCAAGACCGTTTATTTTCCCGAACCTCCATGGTAAAGATAGCCGAAAGCTGGCAGCCCGCGCTAGCCGATGAATTTGAAAAACCCTATTTTCAGCGCCTGATCGCCTTCGTCCGGGGCGAGTACGCTACGGCGGCCGTTTATCCGGCCGGCGGGCACATCTTTCACGCCTTTGAGGCTACGCCTTTTGATAAAGTGAAGGTTGTGATCCTGGGGCAGGATCCGTACCACGGGCGCGGGCAGGCGCATGGCTTGTCGTTTTCGGTGCAGGATGGGCAGCGCACGCCACCCTCGCTCCAGAATATTTTCAAGGAATTACAGACTGATATTCCCGGCACGGCGCCCGCCGCCAACGGCAACCTCGACCGATGGGCCCAGCAGGGCGTGCTGCTCCTGAACGCCACGCTCACCGTGCGGGCCGGTGAGCCCGCCTCGCACCAGAAAAAAGGCTGGGAAGAATTCACGGACGCGGTAATCCGCAAAGTATCGGCCGAGCAGGCGCACGTCGTGTTCATTCTCTGGGGCGCTTACGCCGGCAAAAAATCAGAGCTGATCGACGAGCACAAGCACCTGATTGTAAAGTCGGTGCATCCGTCGCCGTTCGCGGCGGATAAAGGCTTCTTCGGCAGCAAGCCCTTCAGCCGGACCAATGCCTGGCTGATAAGCCAGGGGCTGGAACCGATCAACTGGTAGCAACTGATAGTACTAAAAAAGCCCGCTGCTGAGCGGGCTTTTTTAGCTTAATGAATGACGTTGAACAGCCGGCTCCACCGGATTTTATGCCAGAAATCGGCGTTGGGGTCGATGGATAGCCAGACCAGCACGGCTTTGCCCACGATGTGATCTTCGGGCACAAAACCCCAGAAGCGGGAGTCTTCCGAATTGTGGCGGTTGTCGCCCATCATCAGGTAGTAGTTCTGCTTGATGGTGTAGCGGGTGAGCATTTTACCATTCTGGTAAATCATGCCATCCTGCCAGGTGATGCCGTCGTTGTGTTCGTAGCGGGCCACGATTTTGTAATAAATCGCGGCGTTGCCGGGAGAAAGCGTGATGGTCTGGCCTTTCTTGGGCACGGGCAGGGGGCCGTAATTATCCAGCGACCAGCCGCGTGGGGTCGCACTCATGGCGCCGGAATTGTGGAAATCGGCCACGTCCGGAAACAGCTGCACCTGCGGCTGAATAACGGTCAGGCTCTTCACGTAGGACTGCTTGCGGAAGTAATCGGCCGCCGCCACCGTGCAGCTGATGGCGTACCCAAACTTACCCTCGGCCGTGGCGACGGCCTGCGGGCTGCCGTTGGGCTGGTCATAATCGACCACGCCCTGAGCGCGCAGCGCGGCCAGCACCTCATCATTGGGATTATCAACCTGCATGAAATAAGTGCTTTGCAGGCCGGGCGGCACTACGCCGGGCTTCCCATTGAGGTATACCTGGGCGTCTTTGATCTGGATTGTGTCGCCGGCCACGGCCACGCAGCGCTTGATGTAATTGGTACGCAGATCGGCGGGATACTGCGATTCGTGGGGCACGTGAAAAACCACCACGTCGTTGCGCTTGATGCTGCTGAAGCCCGGCAGCCGGTAAGTGGGCAGCTGAATCAGCTCGGAGTAGCTTTTAAGGCCGGTTCCCCACACGGTCTGGTGGGTGAGGGGCACCTGCAAGGGCGTCTGGGGCGTGATGGGGCCGTAGTGCAACTTACTCACAAACAGGTAGTCGCCCACCAGCAAGGAGCCTTCCATGCTGGGCGAGGGAATAGTGTACGCCTCAAAAGTGGCCCAGCGGATGAGCGTGGCGGCCACGACAGCGAAGATCAACGAATCGGCCCATTCGCGGGTCTTCGTCTTGGGTGCCTGGGGGGCGGTGGTGGGATCGGTTTTGAGCAAAGACATGGGGGCAGCCGGTGGAGGCCTGGCGGTGAAAATCAGGTAAAGAAACGCAGCAGAATGCCGGGACGTGCCGGCCGCGCTCGCAAAAGTGCGGACGATTACAAATCCAGCAGCTCTTTCATGCCGAATACGCCCACCCGGCCGGGTAGCCACTCGGCCGCCATGATGGCCCCGAGGGCGAATCCTTCGCGGCTGAAGGCTTCGTGTTTCAGCTCCAGCGCGTCCACGGCCGAGGTGTAGGTGACGATGTGGGTGCCCACGACTTCGCCGGTGCGCTCGCTGATGACGGCCAACTCGGCGGGGTCTTCGGCGGCTCCGTTGCGCCAGCTGGTTTTGCCCGGAAAGTGCCGCATGATGCCTTCGGCAGTGGTGAGGGCCGTGCCGCTGGGCTGATCGATTTTGTGAATGTGGTGAATTTCGCGCACCGCCACGTCGTAGCCCCCGAACTGGTGCATCTTGGTGGCCAGGTATTCATTGAAATGATAAAACAGGTTCACGCCCACGCTGTAGTTGGAAGCGTAGAACAAGCTGCCGCTCAGTTCTTTGGTTAGGGTCTTGATTTCGTCGAACTGGTGGAGCCAGCCTGTGGAACCGCTTACCACCGGCAGGCTCTGACGCAGGCAGGCGCTGATATTGGCCGGGGCCGAATCGGGATGGGTGAATTCGATGGCCACGTCGGCCGTGGCGGGCGTGAAGTCGGCGATGCGCTGCTGGCTAGTGTGGGGGTCCACGATGCCGGCAATTTCGTGACCGCGCTGGGTGGCGAGGGCGGCAATGGTCTGGCCCATTTTGCCGTAGCCGATGAGTAAGATTTTCATAAGAAAAAAAGAGAAGTGCTATTTTACCCGCAGCGCGAACAGCAGGCCCGGCGCGGTTGGCAGGGCCAGGGGCTGGCCGGGCACCGGCAACAGCGTGGGCTCCCAGTGCAGACTTAAGTCGTCGCTCACGTCGAAGTTGCGCAGGTGGGCATCGACTACCGCATCCACGATTTGCATGGTGTAGGTCAGGGCGATGTAGAGGTAAAAAATATCGCGGTAACCCCGGTAGAACACGACGCCGTTGTCGATGCCCGCTACGCTGAGCTCCCGCCGAACCGGCAGCGGCAATCGGTCGCTGCCCACTCGCAGGCCATTGGGCAGGTTGGATTCGGCCTTGATCTGGTTGCTGGCATCGGCGTACTGCCGGTAATTAGTCTGGTAGAAATACTCGCCGTACACCACGCCGCCGAGGGCGCCGTACACGAGCGGTAATTTCCACCAGCGGCGGTTGTAAATCTGGCCCGCGCCGGGCAGGATGGCGGCCAGCAGGGCGGCTTTGCCGGGGCGCGTCAGGCGCAGGCCCGGCAAGCCGAATGCCCGGAACATGTGTTCCGTGCGCTTGGCCGAATCGGCGGCGGCCTTGTCTTTCTTGGCGGCGGGCGATACCACAACCGGGCGGATTTCCGATGTATCGGCGCGAATAACGGCCGGGGTAGTAGGGCTGAAAACCTGCGCCCGACCCCGGGTGCTCACCAGCAGCAGGCTGGCCAGCAGGACAAGCACCGCGCGGCTGGGAAACAATTTTTTCATGGCAGACGGGCTAACGAAAAAGGCCGGGGTTTCGCGTCTTAGCCAATCGGCACCCCAGCAATCAGCTGCCACAACTTCATAAAATGGCCGCCGATATAATATTGATCCTGAGCTCAGGAAGGATGCAAAATGTGCAGAATCCGCTGCATGTCTTCGACCGAATCGAAGGCAATTTTGATTTCGCCGCTGCCCTTGGGGCCGGGGCGTACCTGCACCCGCGAGCCGAAGCGGTCGGTGAGGTGGCGCTCGGTGCGCCGCAGCTCGGCCACGGGCACCACTGGCTGGGCAGTGCCGGGCGTGGGGTTGCCGTTGCTGGCGGCATTGGTCGTCCGGCCAAAACCGCCACGCACCAGCTCTTCCACCCGGCGCACGGAAAGCTCCTCGGCCACAGTCTTGCGGAAGAGCTCAACCTGCAGCCGGGCGTCGTCGAGGCCGATGAGGGCGCGGGCGTGGCCCATGCTGATCTCCGCGTCGCGCAATCCGATCTGGACGTCGGGCGGCAGCTTGAGCAGGCGCAGGTAGTTGGTGACGGTCGATCGATTTTTGCCCACCCGGTCGCCCAGCTCTTCCTGGCGCAGGTTGCACTCGCTCAGCAGGCGCTGGTAGCTGAGGGCGATTTCAATGGCATTGAGATTTTCGCGCTGAATATTCTCGATCAGCGCCATTTCCAGCATTTGCTGGTCGTCGGCTTTGCGGATGTAGGCCGGGATCGTATCCAGGCCCGCCAGCTTGGAGGCCTGCAAACGCCGTTCGCCCGAGATGAGCTGGTAGGCGTTGGTGCCCGTCTGCCGCACGGTAACGGGTTGGATAATGCCCTGAACCCGAATGCTCTCGGCCAGTTCCCGCAAGGCTTCCTGGTCAAAATGCGTGCGCGGCTGGTAGGGGTTGACCTCGATGTGATCGACCGAAATCAAGCCCACCGAATTCACCGGGTGCGACACGAGTCGTTCGCCGGGGCGGTCGCCTTTTTTTTCGTAGCTCCCTTCAATCAGTGCGTTCAGGCCCCGGCCCAGGCCCCCAATCTTACGCTTGGGCACGGGCAGTGCGGGAGCGGCGGCGGGGGCGGTTTTCTCGTCGTTCATCTCTGAAGTCATCGCGGCAAGGGGCTTTCACGGAAAATGGCGGCGAAAGCGAATCTCAAAATTACGGATTGTTGGGCGGTAAATCGCCACGCGCCGCAGGACATTATCAGCGGGGGGAGAAAACTCCGCTTTTAGAAAAACAACCAGCTAATTATCAGCATACTAGTTTGGCGCGTAGCCGGTAAAAGCGGCGACTGGCGGCCTATGCTTCGTCGGTGGCTTCCTCGGGGCGGGCTTCCACGCTGTTCTTCTCCACAATTTCGCGGGCCAGGTTCAGGTAGCTGATCGCGCCTTTGCTCTCGGCGTCGTGCAGAATGACCGGAATGCCGAAGCTGGGCGACTCGCTCAGCTTCACATTGCGGGGAATGATCGTATCGAAAGCCAACTGCTGAAAGTGCATCCGCACTTCCTCCACCACCTGATTGCTCAGGCGCAGGCGTACATCGTACATCGTGAGCAGAATGCCTTCGATTTCCAGCTCCGTATTGAGCCGGCTCTGGATGATCTTAATGGTATTCAGGAGCTTACCCAAGCCTTCCAGGGCAAAATACTCGCACTGCACGGGGATGATCACCGAATGCGCCGCCGTGAGGGCATTGACCGTGATCAGGCCCAGCGAGGGCGAGCAGTCGATGATGATAAAGTCGTACTGGTCGGCCAGGGGGCGCAGGGCCTCCTTCATTTTCTCCTCCCGGTTGGGCAGGTTGATCATCTCCACCTCGGCGCCCACCAGGTCGATGTGGGAGGGCATGAGGTCAAGGTGGGGCAGAATATTGGTGGGCAGGATAATGTCCTGGGCGTTGATGCCGTCCACCATGCACTCGTAAATACTGTTCTGGATATCTTTCGGGTCATAGCCCACGCCGGAAGTGGCGTTGGCCTGCGGGTCGGCATCGACGAGCAGCGTCCGGTAGTCCAGCGCGGCCAGGGATGCCGCGAGGTTGATGGAGGTAGTGGTTTTGCCCACGCCGCCTTTTTGGTTAGCTACCGCGATAATTTTTCCCATTGGAGTCAGTTGTCAGTTGTCAGTCGTTCGTTGTCAGTTGCTGGTTGTTTGGTCTTCAGGGTCAGTTCGCGGGCCTTCTGAGCCTCATGGACTAACAACTGACAACGAACAACTGACAACTAATAACTAATAACTTTTGCCGTAGCATTGCACAAAGATACATTCTTTCCCTGTTCGCATGGCCCCTTTTTTGGCTCGTTGGGCTAGCTTATTGGCTAAACCTTCTGGATTCTGGTTGGCTTCGCTGGCGCTAGTCGGCTGCCACGATGCGGCCCGCCCCGCGGCCGACGAACGCCGCGTGTTTCGCTACAACCAGCCCGAGGCGCTGTCGTCGCTCGACCCGGCTTTTGCCCGCAACCAGGCCAATTCCTGGGCGGTTTCGCAGTTGTTTAACGGGCTGATGGAGCTGGATTCGACCCTGCTGCCGGTGCCGGCGCTGGCCCGGCGCTACACCATTTCGCCTGATGGGCGGCAGTACACGTTCGTGCTGCGGCCGGGGGTGCGGTTTCACGACAGCGACGTTTTTGCCGGCGGCAAGGGTCGGGAAGTGAAAGCTCAGGACTTCGTCTACAGCTTCAAGCGCATTCTGGACGCGGCCACGGCCAGTTCGGGGGGCTGGATTTTCCGGGGTAAGGTGCTGGAGAAACCCGATGGTAGCATTAGTGACACCGCTTTTGTAGCGGCCAGCGACTCGACGCTACGCATTCACCTGAAGGAACCGTTCATTCCGTTCCTGGGCATTCTCACCATGCCGTATGCCTACGTGGTGCCGCACGAGGCCGTCGAGAAGTACGGCAAGGATTTCCGCGAGCATCCGGTGGGCACGGGGCCGTTCCGGTTCAAGCTCTGGGATGAGGGCAACGTGGTGCTCTACGAGCGCAACCCTACGTACTGGCGGCGTGACCGCCAAGGCCGCCGCTTACCTTATCTTGATGCCGTGGCCATCAGCT
>JAYWCH010000176.1:0-12769 GCA_043780755.1 Hymenobacter sp. | reverse complement strand
AGACGAACAGAATGACCAACTTTTATTCTTTCCTAATTCTTAGGAGCAAGTCTATGAAGCGCCCTTTAACTCGGGCAGGCAGCCTAGCCTAGCCTAGCCTAGCCGGCGAGCCGGGCCAGTAGCTGGGGCACGATAAACTCGTCCTCGGGCAGGCCCCGCTGGCTCCACAGCTCCACGCCCTGGCGCACCAACACGAAGGCCGGCAAGTCGGCTGGCTGGAAACTGCGCACCACCGTCGGGTGGTCGTCTTCGTCTACCAAAAGCACCCGGATAACGCTCCCCAGCCGCTGCTGTAAGACTTGGATGGCCGCTAGTGTGGCCGCCCGCACCGGCTTTGCTGTGCCTGCTGGCGGCAGTAGTATCAACAACACCGCTGTTTCGGCAGCCACGGCAGAACTAGGCGTAGGGACAGGAATGGACATGATAAAGGGGTCAATAACCGAAAACGGGAACAAAGGCAAAAATAATGCATTTCTATGCCCACTAACAGGAGAATACTTGCTTAAATGGTTGATATTTATCATGCTGGCTAAGTCAAAGATAACAGTGATGCTGTGATAATATGCCGCAGGGCTGGGGGTGGCAAGCTGCCGCCCCCCCGGTCCTCAGAGCTGTTTAAACTTCCGGCGCGGGGGTGAGGCGCTACGTAAGTCTCGGGTCGCCCGCCCCCGGAGAGGGGTTGGGGTATCTGTCCAACCAGCACAATAGCACCTCAAGAAGCAGATTGCTGATTACCGGCCGGTAGAGGCCGTAAAATTACCAGGCTGCTCGAATTGATGATATGATAGTTATCACGTGAGTAGCTGACGTTCGTCATGAGTGGGGACCTGCCTACCGCCTACTTTTGATGGGAACGAGCTTTACCCAGCACCACGTTTTCCGACTGCGCCTGCCCATGCTATCCACTGCCTACGCTGCTGTTCTCTCCGACCTGCTTTACACGCACTCCCGGGAGTTTGTGGGGATTTTTGACGTGGCGCGGGGCTGGTTTACGCAGGTGAATCCTGTGGCGGTGAAGCTGCTGGGCTACGCCTCGGAAGAGGCCTTTCTTACCGATCCCGACCACTCGCTGCGCACGCCGCCCTGGACAGTGGACGAATGGGGGGCGCTATGCGACACCGCCCGGCGCGAAGGCCACTATGAGACGGAGGCCGCCATTCGCCGCCATACCGGCAAGCCGCTTCAGGCTTATCTGCGGCTCACCTATTTTGAGGCTGCGGGTCGGCCCACGCTGCTGGTTTGCCTCACCGAGCAAAGCCCCTTGCAACGGGCCGAGCAGGCCCTGGCCCACAGTGTGCGGCGCTTCGAGGCCGTGTTCACCAACGCTACCATCGGTATCATCGTCTGCGATAAAGAAGGTATTATGTTATCGGCCAATAGCTTGTCGGGGCAGCTTTTTGGCTACCCGCCGGCGGCTCTGCTGGGCCAGCGCATCGAAATGCTGGTGCCCGGGGCGGTGGGACATCCCCACGAGCAACAACTGCATTCCTTGCCCAACCAGAACCAGCAGGCGCGCAGCATGGGCGCTCATCGCGACCTGTTGGGTCAGCGCCAGGACGGCTCCGCGTTCCCGATCGAAGTCAGCTTGAGCCACTTCTACCTCGACGAGGAGTCGTACGTGGTCGCCTATATTCTTGATATTAGCCTCAAGCAGGCCGCCGAGCAGGAACTAGTAGCCCAGCACCAGCAAGTGGCCCGTCTCAACGCCGAGCTGGAACAGAAGGTGGTCGCCCGTACCCACGCCCTGCTCACCACCCTGATGCAACTCGAAAAGCGGAGCCAGGAGTTGGCCCAGGCCCTGGTCGTCGAGCGGGAACTGGGTGAGATGAAGTCGCGCTTCGTGAGCATGGCCTCGCACGAGTTCCGCACGCCGCTCACGGCGGTGCTCACCTCGGCCACCCTCATCGGCAAGTACCCCGGCGCCGACCAGCAGGCCAAGCGCATGCGCCACCTGGCGCGCATCGAGGCCTCTGTTAACCACTTGAATACCACCCTGGAGGAGTTTCTTTCGGTGGGCCGCATCGAGGAAGGCATAATGAAGGCGCGGCCCACCACCTTCGACCTGACCACGCTGCTCAGCGAAACCCTGGTCGACGTGCAGAGCCTACAGAAGCCCGGCCAAACCATCGTGCGGCTGGTCGAGTCCCCCGACCTGCTTCACCTCGATTCGTCGCTACTGCGCAAGATTCTGGTCAACCTACTTTCCAATGCCCTCAAGTATTCGGCCGAAAACGCTGTGGTGACGGTGCGGGCTAGCTGCCATACCAACCAATTGTTGCTGAGCGTGGAAGATCAAGGGATCGGGATTTCCAAAGAAGACCAGGCACATCTGTTCGAGCGGTTTTTTCGGGCCCGCAACGTCAGCACCGTGCCCGGCACAGGGCTGGGCCTATACATCATTGCCAAGTACGTGGAGCTGATGGGGGGCACCATTGCCCTGCGCAGCGAACTGGACCAGGGCACCACCGTTACCATTACCATTCCCTATGAAAACGATTCTGCTGATTGAGGACGACGCGTACATCCGGGAAAACACGGCCGAGCTGCTCACGCTGACCGGCTACGCCGTGCACACGGCCGAAAACGGCAAAATCGGGGTAGAAAGTGCCCTGGCCATCCGGCCCGATTTAGTCATCTGTGACATCATGATGCCGGTGCTCGACGGCTACGGCGTGCTGCATATCTTCAACCAAAACCCGCAGCTGGCGGGCGTGCCCTTCATTTTCCTCACCGCCAAAACCGAGCGTACCGACCAGCGGCGGGGCATGGAACTGGGAGCCGACGATTACCTCGTCAAGCCCTTCAGCGAGAACGAGTTGCTGAGCGCCATCAGTGGCCGGCTGGCTAGGTTTCGGCACCTCAAGCCTGACTATGACCTGAAGGCCGGGGGCCTGGACGAGTTTTTGGACGATGCCCGCGCCGTGGGCAACCTAGCCGGCCTCTCGGCCGACCGCCGCGCCTACCCGGTGCGCCGCAAGCAGGATATTTACCTCGAAGGCGACGAGCCCGTGCGGATTTATTTCGTGCAAGCCGGCCGTGTCAAAATCGTGAAAACTACTGAAGCCGGCAAGGAGCTGATTACCGGTTTTTACGGCCCTGGCGAGTTCTTCGGCTACCTGGCGCTGCTGGGCCACACCCGGCACACCGACTCGGCCGTGACTGTCGATGATTCGGAGCTAGTGTATATTCCGCAGGATGATTTTTCGCTGCTGCTGCTGCGCAACCCGGACGTAGGCCAGCAGTTTATCCACCTGCTGGCGGGCCGCGTGCTCGAGCGCGAGCAGCAGCTGCTGACCATGGCCTACAGTTCCATCCGCCGCCGCGTGGCCGATGCGCTGCTGCGTCTCTACGAGCCCACGGCCGGCGACCAGCATGCTAGTATCCAGCTCTCCCGCGACGATATGGCGGCTATGATTGGCACGGCCCCCGAGTCCTTGATTCGTACCCTCAGTGAGTTCAATCAAAGCGGGTTGATTGAGCTGACTACTAAGAATATCCGGGTGCTGGAGCCGGAGAAGCTGCGCCAGGCGCACTGGTAAGCCCGACATTCGCCTGGGCCGCATAGCGCCGGTAAAACCAGCGCTTCAGGAGCTCTGCTGATACGACATGGGCCCTTGCGATGCCCAGCACGGCCCTGTACAGCGCCAACGGCACGAAGCCAAACACGCGGGCCAGGGGTGTGAGCGGCAGGACCAGCACGCTTAGCGCGACCAAGTCGATAGGCCAGAGTCAGCCATCTACCCGGCCGGGCGCGGTAAAAGATCCTGCGCGTGCGCACCACCACAATGGAGGCCATCTACAGAACCGACCCGACGAACCAGCCCACTCGGAACAGTCGCCCCTATACATCTAGCCCCCCCTGGCCGGTGCCGGCGAAGCGCCTCAGCAGCAGTTGCACCCCCGCTGTAGCTGCGCGAGGAGGTGACGCGCTGGCCATTGGCTATGCGAAACAGGTACTCGCCGTGCGACCAGTATTTAAAGTCTACAATATGGGCCGGGTTGACGGTGCACGAACGGGAGATACGCAGGAACACGGCCGGGTCCAGCCGCTTGGCCAGCTGGCCCAGGGCCGTGCGCAGCGGGTAGTAGTGCCCGGCCGCGTGCAACAGCACGTCGTTGCCGATGGCTTCGAAGTAGCATACCTCGGTGAACGGCACCAAGAGGCTGCGCTCGGTCAGCTTTATTAGAAACCGTTCCTGGTAGTCGGTCACAAGAGCCGTCCAGCTGTGCAGCAAGGTCGCCAAATCGGTCCCGGTGGCCTGGCTTTGACGTAGCGTCAGCTGCTGCGGCACCCGGCCCACTCAGTCGGTAAATCGGTTAGGGTAATGACTCCGGACGGGCGCTGACTGGCCAGCCAGCTCCAGTCCTAGAGCCGGGCCTTAAGTCAGGCTTGCAAACAAAGTGTAGACGCCAATAGACCTTCTTAATAGCAGCCGGGGGTAAAACTACTATAAGCAGTTTCGGGCCAACGCCGGAATTTTATAATTTATTGCCTGTCAGTAACATGTGACTTGATATGCTCAATAATTGCGAAAGGTTGAGTTCAGAAAAATAGTCCAAAAACAGACAGCCCTTTGGCTTATTGGACCCAACATGTTGAGCGATGCTAAATTTTGAACTCGCTCAAGATGAGCTACATAAAAATACATTCTTTACCCTTAGCGTAAGTTTGCCCTCCGACTGCTTAGAGAAGGCCAATAGGGTCGGACTCGAACTCTCGCTATTGCCCGCCAGTGCCTGCACCAGCGCATTCCCACGCTCAAAGAACTCACCGCCCACGTAGCCTGACAAGCTGGGGTTATTTTGGGTGATTTCTGTTCAGCCCGGCCACTCTCCAAGAGTATCTGGGAGCCGCGCTGGTCGTTGCTAAAGCTGGCCAACAGGTGCCCACCCGACGGCTGGTGTGGGCCGATGGGGGCTACAGCGGACCCCTGAGCCGGCTATGCGGCGGCCAAAGACTGTCGGGTGGAAATCATGGGCAAGCCCGCCAACCAAAAAGGCTTCGTTGTCTTGCCCCGACGCTGGATTGTGGAACACACCTCCGGCTAACTCGGCCAGTACCGACGACTGGCGGGCAGGGACCTTGAAACACTTCCGGCGAGCAGGGAAGCTTGGATTCGGATCTGGATGAGTAATCTGCTGCTCAGACGGCTGGCCAAAATATGTAAAACAAAACATATTTATTTATGAATATGTATTCTCAGTCCCCGCGACCACCGCCTGTTGTGGGCCGATCTGGCCTTTCTGGGTTTCGGGGTCCTGCTGCTGGCCGGCGGGGGCCTGATTCGGGCGGCCAAGGCCAATACTATGCCCGCCGCGGCGGCACGCTCAAGATTCCATAGCTGGGAGCTTTGGGCAGGGATGCTGTTCTTGCTCAAGGCAACCATTGCCCCATGTCCCAACACTTCGCCGCCGCCTTGTTTTCTGATTTAGCCCACCCCGAGCTGGCCGAAGCCTTGGCGCGCGGCCACCGTGAGCCAGCTGCCAGTCGATACCGTACCGGTGTGCGAGGGCGACGCGGTGAGCTCTGTGCCCATCGTGCGCAGCGGCCGCCTGCGGGTGGTGCGCCAGGGCGAGGACGGCCGCGAGCTGCTGCTTTACTACATCCAGCCGGGCGAGAGCTGCGTGATGTCGCTGCTAGGCGCGATGAGTGGCCAGACCAGCCGCGTGACAGCCGTGGTGGAAGAATCCGCTACTTTTTCAGCTCAATTCCTTAAACGCAACTGCCCGCTTTGGCCGCCTATGGCGAGACCGAAGCGGGCAGTTGGCATTTCTCAATCTCACGCCGACGCATCCGAAAGCGTAGCCAGCCCACCAGCAGCGCCACACCGGCCACCACCAGTGCCCCGTAGCCCAGCCCGGCCCCGCGCAACGGGTGCAGCTGAATCAGGGCCAGCCCGAAGCCAACCAAGGCCAGGCTGGTGCGCAGGTAGGTGAGAAACGTACGCTCGTTGGCCATGCGGGTGCGGGCGGCAGCCAGGCGCTGCTGGTCGTAGTTGCCATCGGCAGGCGCGGGAGATTTCATAGTCGCAAGAAGTAAACAGCGGGGACCGAGCTTATACGACGGTAAATGTTTCCTGCGGGTTTATCACCAACGGCCGGTGCTGCTTCAGAAAAGCGCGCATGGCGGCCACGGCGTGCTGCCCGGTTTTTTGGCGGTTGCGGCCAAACTGGTGCGGCACCCCCTGCGAGGTAATGAAGGCAGCCGTGTAGGTCCGGTCCGGGTCCAGGGGCTGGTCCTGTACGAATACCGTTTGCAGGCGGCTACCCTGGGGGTTTTCGGCCTTGAAATAGGCCCGCAGGCCCAGAGCGCGCTTCACGTAGCCGCCCATCTGGTGCAACGGGTCCTGGCTGTAGGTCCCTTCCAGGTTCTTTTCCAGCATCTCGCGCAACTCGGCCCCGGTGAGCTCCACAGTTTCAATCTCGGGATCCATCGGCACTAGGTCGTAAAGGTCATTGAGCTGCACCGGACCAGGCACGATGGGCGCACCGTAGCGCCAGCCATTGGAGAAATACAGGTCGGCGGCCGGTACCAGTGCCCGCAGGCTAGCCAGCAGGAAATCGTCGGCCGGGCACTCCACCGACGTGCCCCGGTGCAGAGCGGTGGCCGTCACGCCCACCACTTCGCGCAAGTGGGCAAAGGGCACCAGCGCCGCGTCGATTCGGGCTTGCAGGGCCGCGTCGGGCACAATGTCTTCGCTGATTTCGTGCAGCTCGTGGGTGTAGCCCGTTACGCGGCCCTCCTCGATGGTGAGCGTGAGCCGGCCCAAGAACGAGCCGTGCGCTCCCGACTGAATGACCAGCGCGCCGCCCGCCACGAAGGGTTTGTAGAGCCGGTTGTGGGTGTGGCTGCTCAGGCACACGTCGATGCCAGGGCAGCCTTCGAGCAGGGCCACGTCCTGCGGAAAGCCGCAGTGCGAAAGCAGAATCACCACATCGGCTCGTTCTTCGATACGCAGGCGCTGCACGTGGCCCGGCAGCTCGGCTACGCCATCGGTGAAGCGCAGGCCGCTGCTGAAGTACGCCGGCATGGTCTTGTCCACGATGGGGCAGGCCAGGCCCACCACGCCCACGCGCAGTCCGGCCACTTCCAGCAGTAGGGTAGGCGCGTAGGCCAGAGTTTCGGTATCGAGGTGAAACACGTTGGCTGCGAGCAGGGGGTACTGAAGTTGCCCGGCCAGCGCTTGCAGGTGCGCCGGGCCGTAGGCAAAATCCCAGTGCGCAGTCATGGCCGCGATGCCCAACTCGTTGAGAATACCGGGCAGGATGTTGCCCTCAGTGGCCACCACCGGACGGGTGCCGTGGAAGGTATCGCCCCCGTCAAACAGCAGGCTGGCCGGGTACGTCTGGCGCAGCGCGCCCAGCAGGCTGGCAATGCGGGCATAGCCCCCGCAGCGGCGGTATTCGGGCCCGGTGGGGCCGTAGAATACCTCTTGGTGCAGGTTCAGGTAGCCGTGCACGTCGTTGAGTTGAAACAGGGTCAGGTTCATAGCGCGAGCTGGGAAAGCGTGGAGGGCAACCATGGGGGGAACAACGTGGGACAATGCTTACTGCCAGCCCCACTGGCGGAAAATGGCGTGCCCGACCTTTAGTTGCAAAAAAGGTACAAACTGCCGAGCGGTGGCGCCCTGCGTGGTTCGCAGCGTCAGGGCCACCGGGGTACCACGGCTCACGCGCTGACCGCGGGGCAAGCGCACGAGCTGGGTGCCGGGCAGCCGCTTTTGCCAGGAGGCGTAAAGAATCCAGGCATCGGAGACCTGGGGATCCTGAGGTGAACGGATAAATTCGGACAGAACAGGGTGATATCTTTCCTCTTTGTGAAAGATATTTCAAAACCTGATAAGCGCCGCAAATTCGACGCAGCCTTCCGCGCCCAAGCCCTGCGCCTGGCCGCGCAAAGCCGCTCAACCCAAGCCGCCACCCGGGCGCTCACCATCGACCCGAAACGGCTCTACCAATGGCAAAAAGCGTCCCAAACGCCGGCTGCGGCCGTTTTGGGCGTGGCGTTGGACCCGGCCACAGCGCTCGAGCTGCGCCAACTGCGGGCCGCCAACCGACGACAGGCGAGGAACTGGACATTTTAAGAAAAGCCAGCGCCTGTGCCTGCTTTAAGCGTAGGCTCTCGCAGACACCGGACCCACTGAGCCGCTGAGGTGGTCGGGTAAATCCGGACAGAATAGGGTCTTATCTTTCCAATGTCATGAAAGGCAGTCGCTCACCCAGCAAACGCCGGCGCTACGACGCCGCCTTCCGGACCGAGGCCCTTCGCCTGGCCGGTGAAAGCCGCTCGACTCAGGCCGCCGCGCGCGCTTTTGGATGTCAACCCCAAACTGCTCTACAAGTGGCAGAAGGAAGCGCTCACGCCGATAGCGGCTGCTCGCGGGGCGGAACTGGACCCGACCACCGCCGCCGAGTTGCGTCAGGTGCGGGCGGCTAACCGGCGGCAAGCGCAGGAACTGGATATTTTGAAAAGAGCCATCGCCAGCGCCTGCTTCAAGCGCAGGCTCTCGCAGACACCGGACCACTGAGCCGCTACCGTTTCATCGCAGCGCAGCGGGGCCACTACCCCGTGCGGCTGCTTTGCCAGCTGCTACGCGTACCGGCCATCGGGTACTATGCGTGGCAACAAGGGCAGCAACAACGGGTAGTGCCATGCGAGCCCACATGGGAAGCGGCGCTGGTCAAGGTATTTGGGGTGCCTAAACGCGGTTATGGCACCCGCCGCCTCCAGGTAGCGCTGCGAAAAAAAGGGGCACCTGGCGGGCCGTCAGCGCTTGCGAGCGGCAATGCGCCGCCGGGGCCTGCGCGCGCTGCAACCTAAGGCCTTCACGCCGCGCACCACCGCTTCGACCCACGGGCTGCGCTGCGCGCCCAACCGGCTGCTCGACCAGCCCAAGCCCACGCAGGCCAACCGGGTCTGGGTCAGTGATATCACCTACCTGCCGCTGGCCAAGGGCGACTGGGCCTATTGCTGCGCTTTTCAGGACATGGCCAGTAAGCAAGTAGTCGGCTGGCAGGTCGGGGCTGCGATGCCCGAAGAACGGGTGACCAATGCCTGACCGCGAGCTTTTTAGTCCCAACCGTCTACTCCAGGCCTGCTCGTGCATTCCGAGCGGGGGTGGGCAGTACGGCGGCAACGCGTATCGGCAACTGCTGCACGACCACGGAGCCGTACGCTGGCAAAGCCGCCGCGGCGACTGCTATGACAACGCACAGGCCGAAAGCATGTGGTCGCGCCTCAAAACGGAGGTGCTTGAAATCCGCGAGCGACCCCTTTTTGCCGACTTGGCGGATGCGCAGCGCAGCGTCGCCGGCTATTTTTATTACTACAATCACGAGCGGCTGCGTTCCAGTATCGACTACCAGACTCCTTACCACACTCACCAACAGCTTTTTCAACTTAATGACCTAAACTGTCCAGCGTAATCGGACCACCTCAATGTGCCCCTGCGCGATGATCATAATTCGATTATTCTGCACCAGGGAAAGTCACAAAAAGGGGTGAGGGAATTACCTCGCCCCTTTTTGGCGGAATCAGCTTCCAACTTTAACATCGTAACGGTCAAGCATCATCACCTTATTCCATGCCTTCACAAACGCTTTCACAAAGCGCTGATGACCATCGCTGCCCGCATAAACTTCCGCGATCGCTCGTAACTGACTGTTAGATCCAAACACGAGGTCTGAACGCGTCGCCGTAAAATGCTGCTTCCCCGTCGTGCGGTCGATAAGCGCGAAGCTCATGCCCTGCGCGTCTACCTTTTTCCATTCAAATTCCATACTGGTCAGTACGGTAAAGAAGTCGTTGGTGAGCACGCCGACACGGTCGGTGAAGATACCGTGAGAGGAGCCGTCGTGGTTGGCATTCATCGCCCGAAGGCCCCCTACTAGCGCGACCCACTCCGGTGCGGTAAGCGACAAAAGCTGCGCCTTGTCAAGAAACAGGTCCTCCGGAGCAACGCCTTGCGCAATTTCCGCGAACCCGTCGTCGAGGTAGTTGCGGAACCCGTCAGCCACGGGCTTCAACCATGTGAACATTTCAACATCGGTGAGTTCCTGCGTCGTATCGCGACGGCCCGACGTGAAAAGAACGTCGGTCACGACGCCCGCATCAGCCGCCGCTTTTTCGAGCGCGGCGCAACCGCCGAGGACAATGAGGTCGGCGAGCGATACCTCTTTACCACCCGTCTGCTGGCCGTTGAACTCCTCCCTCAACGTGCGCAACGCCGCAATGACCGGTACGGTCCGGCGATTAATCGCCCAATCTTTCTGTGGAGCTAATGCGAGTCGCCCGCCATTGGCACCGCCCCGTTTGTCGCTGCTGCGATGCGTGACCGCGGCGGAAAAGGCGGTGTACACCAAATCGGAAGGAGAGACCCCTAACGCCAGGATGGATTGCCTCAGTTTCGCGATATCCGCTGCATCGATCATAAGGTGATCAACAAGCGGGATAGGGTCCTGCCAGAGCAGGTCGTTGTCGTTGCGTTTCTCGGGACCGAGGTAGCGTTCCCGCGGCCCCATGTCCCGGTGGGTCAACTTGTACCAGGCCTTGGAGAAGGCTTGGGTGAACGCGTCGAAGTCATGAAGAAATTTTTCGCAGACCTTACGGTATTCCGGGTCGACCTTGAGCGCCAGGTCGGTCGTCATCATCATCAGGGCGTTCATCTGGCCGGGGATGTGCGCGTCGGGCGTTTTCGGCGCATTCAGGTCGGTCGGGGTCCATTGTAAAGCGCCTGCCGGGCTCTTGGTTTGCACCCATTCGTATTTGAAGAGGTTCTCAAGATAGTCGTTGTCCCACTGAGTCGGGTTGGGCGTCCAACTTCCCTCAATGCCGTTGGTCATCGTAAATTCCGCATTTCCCGGGCCCTCAGGATTGTGCCAGCCAAAGCCCATCGCTTCCATTGGCGAAATCTCGGGCGGGGCCCCGATTTCAGACGCCTTCACCATGCCGTGGCTTTTACCAAAGGCGTGGCCGCCCGCGATCAAAGCAACAGTTTCTTCATCGTTCATAGCCATGCGGGAGAAAGAAATACGGATGTCGCGCGCTGACCCCATTGGGTCGCCGTTGGCGTAGGGACCTTCGGGATTGACGTAGATAAGCGCCTGGTGTGTAGCACCTAACGGATTCTCGAGGTCATAGTCCGCATCACCGTTTTGGCCGCGCCACCGTTTGTCCCGCATTACCATGCTATCGAAAGAGGATACGTTCTTAGGGTCCCACACCTCGGGGCCCCAATAGGTGCTATTGTCTGCCTCCCACGCATCCTGACGGCCACCACCGAAACCGTAGGTGGGGAAACCCATTATCTCAAGCGCACAGTTGCCCGTCAGGATCATTAGATCTCCCCAGGACAGCGCACTGCCGTATTTCTGCTTTATCGGCCAGATCAGCCGGCGCGACTTGTCGGTGTTCCCATTGTCCCACCAGCTGTTTATCGGCGCGAAGCGCTGCAGCGCCTCTCCGGCACCGCCGCGGCCATCAGCGATACGGTAGGTGCCGGCGGCGTGCCAGGCCATTCGGATCATCTGCGGGCCATAATTACCGTAATCGGACGGCCACCAAGCGACCGAAGAGGTCAGGAGGGCCTTGATGTCTTGCTTTAACGCGGCATAGTCAATAGCGTTGAATGCTTGGGGGTAGTCGAAGTCATCACCGAGCGGATTGGCATACGGACCGTTCTGGTGCAACAGTTCGACCTTCAGCCGATTGGGATACCAGTCAGACAGGGTTGGTGGCGTCCCCACCGCACCGCCAATGCGATCACCACCGAAGGGGCATTTTCCCAACATTTCGAACGTTTTGGTATTTGTCTTATCGTGATTTACATCGTTCATAATGACTTTTTTAAGATTATTGATTCAGGTAAACCGTTAGTAGCACAACACAATCCATCGATCTACTCTGATCCATTTACTGGGCACTCCCGATCACTGGTCGTGCGGCAAGAATCAGAAGGGGGTATAGTATTGTGCTCACAGCCTACGGACGAGGTAAGTATGAAGTTGCGCTCAATGGTCCTTGCGTGAGTCATTAAAGAGCTGCGCGTCACAGGGCTCTCTAATGACTCACGCAAGGACTTGCCAATGACAAGTGACTTGGTCGCGTCCGATCAGAATGAGGGGGGTTTGGAAGATATAGATAGAAATGAGATGGAGCTCTGTCTTTCGTCCTGAAAAACAAGCCAAAACCCGATAGATGCCGCACGAATAGACAGGAAACCTTCAATTTAAGAATGCACCGGTCTTCTCTTTCTGAGCATAACTAATTGTTATACAATTAAATATCAAGTATAAAGGCGTGAACGATAGCGTAAACGTTCGCTTTTGCTATCCTCTTTTGATTGCCTCAGAGAGGGATCGTCTCAGAAAAAGGAGAATAAAGCACGTTAAGCCCTTCTGATCCGCTTGCTGTGCCTGGAGAGGGCACAATCAAACGTGAGGTTGCTTGTACAACCAGCTTAATCAAATGAGCCGCTACAAAAACACCCGTCAGGGGCCAAAATGGCCACAATCAACTGGTTCAGTAATCGAAGTTCTGAAAACAGGAACCACAAAATGAGGAAAAGGCACAAAGGCTGCCGCTTGACGGCTGCCCAAAGTCTTTAATCGGCTTCTTTTCCGCTGATTTCGTTAACGTGTTGTGTTTTCCGTTTTCTGAGACGACTCCATGTTAGAGCGTGAGGACAATCAGCGCAGCCAATCAAGTGCGGCGGCCACGTGCCAGAAAGCTAAGAAGGACACAACGGTTTTTTCGTAACGCGTGGCGAGG
>JAYWCH010000175.1:0-3878 GCA_043780755.1 Hymenobacter sp. | reverse complement strand
GTGCTGGTAACCTGATTGAAGCCACGGGCGATGATGCGGCCCGCCTGCACCACCACCGCGCCAAACGGCCCGCCGTGCCCGGCCTGCATGGGCTCGATGGACAGCCGGATGGCTTCGCGCATAAATGCAGGATCGGGAGCTTCCATGGCATAATGACCGGGAGTAAACCGGCTTATTTGGTGGGAATGCGGAGCTGAAAGCCCAGTGAGGGCACGAACGTGACGCCGCTGAGGGAAGTGCTGGCCCCGTTCAGTAGGGCGTATTCGCCGTAGTTCTGGTAGAAAACGGAGATGGCCGGAATCACATAAAAATAACGGTAGCCCAGCTTCAGGTTCAGAAATCCGCCGAAGGAGGAAAAATTACGACTCTGAAGCGGCAATTCCGGGATGCGCTGGGCGCTGAGGTACACGTTGCTGGGTGCGAAGCCGTAGCTAACCCAGCTGTGGGCGTACACCACGCCGTAGCTGATGGCCCCGATTTCTTCCTCCGGCCCGAACGACTGGCTGATGATGAGCGGCACCAGCAGATCGTTGCGGCTGGCGCGCAGGTTCAGCACCGAATTGATGTCCGACAAAAACGGCAAACTCGGCAGGCGAGCACGCTGGGTGGCAAACTGCAGCCCGATGCTCGCGTAAGTAGTGCCGCTGACGGCCCCGCTACCGGGGTTTTCGGGCGAGCCGGTGGGCCCGAGCAGCTGGTACTGGGCGTCAAAAACGTGGGAGCCGAAGGCGTATTTATAGCCCGCATCTAGCCGGGGCGCAATCCCGTAGCGGATGCTCAGGTCGGCGGTGGGCTGCACCGGGTCGAGGATGTAGGCCAGGGCGGCGGCCTGCAGGTTTTTGATGGCGCCGCCGTAGCCTACTGTATCCTTGCGGGCGGCGGTGCCGGCGGCATCTTTCAGGGCCGTGCCGGCTTTGCTCAGGGGAGCGGTGGCCAGGTTGAAGCCCTGGTTGTAGCCCACCCGGAACTCGCCCTGCGGGGTGACTTTACCGGTGGCCACAATGGCGCGCGGCGCCGAACAAGCCGTGGCCAGCAGCAGTCCGCCCCAGGCCAGTAAACCGGCCGACCGCCGCAGCGCCAGCCGTAAAAAAGGGTTTTTCATAAGGACAAAGGTTAGGGTTTCGCGCCGGAAAACGAAAACCGGGCCGAAATCGCGGGAATCGCGCGGGCATTTTGGGAATTGGAGGGGAGTGATTCGAATATTTCGATTTTTAAGTTCGGGCCGCGCATTGCGGTAGTCAGGTAGAGCGCGTTGGTTTTGCAGAGCATGGCACGTTGGTCAGGAGCATGACGCGTTGGTCAAGCGCATCGCGCGTTCGTCATGCAGAGCATGCTGCGCATTAAGCAGAGACGAAGCATCTTGCGTGGACAAGTAACTCCCTGCTGTTGAGCCTTTTTTCATTAGGAAGCTTGAAAACGGCAGTTTCTCAAGCGGCCAAAGCATCCTGAG
This sequence comes from Hymenobacter sp., assembly GCA_043780755.1. Lineage (GTDB taxonomy): Bacteria > Bacteroidota > Bacteroidia > Cytophagales > Hymenobacteraceae > Hymenobacter. The sequence continues at coordinate 2,428 of JAYWCH010000175.1, read as the reverse complement.
CAACTTGCTGCGTGATATCAGCAACTCACTCGGTGCAACCGTTTTGATTACCTGTCCACGCGGGATGCTTCGTCCCTGCTTGATGCGCAGCATGCTCCGCATGACTCGCCCTTTCCGTCTGCATGACTCGTCCTTCCTGTTTTCTGCATGACCGAAGCACGCTCAGCACAACCCATGCACGCGCTGCACAACCCATACGGTGCGCACCACTCTTTAGCGTTTTTTCGGATGGCCAAACAGCTTCACTACGATTGTTCTCCTGAAATAAGGCGAATGAACAAACCATCGTCCTCAGTGCGGTTGACCACCTGCTGCTGATATAATCGCTTTATTGCGTTATTCCAGGGCGCCACTCGCTGGTGGTGTCCTTATGCTCCGCGCTACTCTTAAATTCTGCATGTCCTTTCGCTCTCTTCGCCTCTGGCCGCTGCTGTTCGTCGTGGCGGCCTGCGTTCGTACCCCGCTGCTTCGCACCGATCTGCCCAATAAATACACTGATGCCACGATTCGTCAGATCGGGACGGCGCAGGACGAGCGCAACACCGCCGCGCTTCTGCCTTTTCTGACCAATCCCAACCCCGTTTACCGCCGCGAAGCCGCGTTAGCTTTTGCCTCGGTGCAGGCGTCGGCCGCCGTGCCCGGGTTGCTGCCGCTGCTGCGCGATTCCGATTCCGACGTGCGCCGCGCCGCCGCTTACGCCCTGGGCCAGACCGGCGACAGCACCGCCGTAGACAGCCTGCGGGTGCGCGTGCTGAAGGAATCCGACGGCCTGGTTCGCCGCTACGTGCACGAAGCCCTGGGCCGCACCGTCACGCGCCGGAGCCTGCCCGAGCTGTGGCGGGTGGAGGTTCTCACGGACACCGCCCGCGCCTCGGCCCTGGCCTGGGGCCTGAGTCGCGCCGCGTTGCGCGGCCTGAGCTCGCCCGAAAGTATCCGGCGGCTGGTGCTCGTGCTCAATACGCCCCGCCTGGCGGCGGGCAGTCGGCTGGCGGCCGTGGTGGGCTTGTCCCGCACGCGGGGCTACGACGCCGATCTGGTCCGACTGGCGCAGGCTACTCTGGTGCGGGTAGCGGGCAAAGACCGCGATCCGGCCGTGCGGGCGGCGGCGGCCGTCACGCTCGGCCGGATCGCCGCAACGGCCCCGGCGAGCATGGGGGCCGGGAGCCCGGCGGCCGTGCTCGCCCGGCTGGCTACCAAAGATGCTGATTATCGGGTGCGGCTCAGCGCCTTGCGCGCCCTGCCATTTGGCCCCTCAAACTACGCGGCCAGCCGGGCGGCGGTCTTCTACGCCCTGCGGCACGACTGGGCGCCGGGGGCGCTCACGGCGGCCGAGTGGCTGCTGGCCCACGCCAAGGCAGAGTCCGGCCCCGCTCTGGCGGCCCTGGCCGATGGCAACCAGCAGGCGTCGCCCCGGGTGCGGGCGGCGCTGCTGCAGGCCGCCGTGCGCTACGCCAGTCCGGCCGCCCGGCCCAGCCTGGCCGAAACCATTCGCAAGCGCTACCTGGTGGTACCTTCGGGCTACGAAAAAGGGTTTCTATTGCAGGCGCTGGCCGAAGATCCGGCCTCGTTCGACTTCGTGCAGGCGGAAGCTTTTCTGCTCTACCAGTCGCCCGCCGTGGCGGGCTACGCGCTGGCGGCGCTGCTGACGATGCGCCGCAACGAGGATTTTCCCGTTGCCCGCCGGGCCGATTTTGCGGCCGCCATGCGCCGGGCGCTGTCCGGTGGCGACGTGGCCCAGGTCGGGACCGCCGCCGAGGCCCTCGCCGATCTCAGGCTCTACCCCGTGACCCAGGCCGCCGATCTGGCCGCCCTGCGGCAGGCCCAGTTTCGGCTGCTGCTGCCCCGTGAAATCGAAGCCTGGCAGAGCCTGCAGCTGGCGCTGGATAAGCTCGAAAAAGTGCCCCGGCCCACGCCGGTGCCCCTGGCTACGGCCCGGCAGCACCCCATCGACTGGGCCGTGGTGCAACGCGTGCCGCTCTACCAGCAAGTGCGGCTGCGAACTTCCAAAGGCATTATTCTGCTGGAGCTGAAGCCCAACGAGGCGCCCGGCGCGGTGGCCAGCTTCGTGACGCTCATCGGGCAGCATTTCTACGATAATCTTTATTTCCACCGCGTGGTGCCTGATTTTGTGGCCCAGGGCGGCGACCCGCGCGGCGATGGCAACGGCAGCGCTCAGTACAACCTGCGCTCCGAATTCGGCGACCTCCGCTACCAGGAGGGCAGCGTGGGGCTGGCCTCGGCCGGCAAGGACACTGAGAGCTGCCAGTTCTTCATCACTCACACGCCCACGCTGCACCTGGACGGGCGCTACCCCATTTTTGCCCAGGTCGTGGGCGGGCTCGATGTGGTGCACCAGCTCGAAATCGGGGACCAGATTCTGAGCGTGGAGCTGGTGGGCCGGCCGTAACCCTGCGCGTCCGGCGCCGTT
>JAYWCH010000174.1:0-3464 GCA_043780755.1 Hymenobacter sp. | reverse complement strand
GCGGCCACGGCGCCGTAGATGCGGTTGTTGACGGCCAGGGCGCCGGAGGCGTTCTGGGTGTAGTAAATCGGCCGGTTATCGGCGCCGTTGGCGCGGACGGTGGAGTAAGGCAGGTTCACGTTCTGGTGGTAAACGGCGTTGACATCCTTGGTGTACAAGGCTTCCAGCGTCCCGATCACGCCGCCGAGCAGCTCCTGGTCCACGGCCACATTGCTGCGCCATACCTGAGGAAACTTGAAGTCGCGGTCGGTGACGGCCACGTTATACTGGGTGTTGGCGCCCGTTTGGGTGCGGTACTTGTTCACCTCGCCGCTGAAGGTGTAGGGCGCGGCCGTGGCGCCCTGCGTATCGAACGAGCCGAACTGCACGCCGTTGTTGCTGGCCTGGTTGGAGATCCACACAAACGGCACGCGGCCGGTGAAGATGCCCGTACCACCGCGCACCTGGGTTTTGCGGTCGTCGTTCACGTCCCAGTTGAAGCCGACGCGGGGCGAGAAGAGCACCGAGCTCTTGGGCAGCTGGCCGGTATTGAGCTGCACGCCGTCGCGGAAGTTGGTGAGCTTGGCGAGGTCGGCATTCTGCTGAATGCTCGAATAGATGATCGGCACGTCACCGCGCAGGCCGTAGGTTACTTTCAGGTTGTTGCGGGGCGACCACTCGTCCTGAATGTAGAGGCCGAGCTGGGCGGCGTTGGTCACGGCGAAGGGGAACGAGCCGTCGGGCAGGGCCGAGTAGCGCAGCTGGTAGCGCTGGGCCGAGCGCAGGCCATCGGCCGAGGTGCGGGGCGTCAGGGCGCCGTTGGCGTAGTTGTAGCCATACTGGGCATCGGCGGTCGAAGCCGAGGCGTAGAAGTCCTGCAGCGAGTTGTAGACGTAGGCGCCGTAGTACTGCGGGGCGAAGCCGTTGGTGAACTTATACAGCTCGTTGTAGGTACCCAGCGTCACGTTGTGCTTGCCGAGGTAAGCGGTAAAGTTGTCGCCGAACTGGTAGGTGTCCGACTTCAGGATGTTGAAGGCCGAGAACGGCTCGTAGCCGAACGAAGTCAGCGTCTGGGGAGCCGTTACGCGGCTGTTCACGGCGCTCAGGCCGGTGCCGGTGCCGATGTCGACCAGCGGAAACAGCGAGCCGGCGGGGCTCTCGCGGGTGTCGCGGTTGGCCAGGAAGCCGGCGGTCATGTTGTTGGAGAACCGGGAGCCGAAGGTGCTGTTCAGCTCCGCAATCACCGAGTTCAGATTGTTGTTGATGCGGTAGTACGACGAGAAGTAAGGTAGGCCGTAGATCGTCTGGGAGCGGTTGCTGATGGAGCCTGAGCCGCTGGGGGGCACATCGCGGTACGACTTGAGGTAGTTGTACTTGATGTTGAAGTGGTGATTGGAGCTGATGTTCCAGTCAATCTTAACCGTGGCCTTGTCGCTGTTTGCCGCCAGCTGGTAGTTCTCGTACGCGCCGGGGTTGTAGTTGTACTTGGTAGTCAGGAAGTTGCTGAGCAAATCAAGGTCGGCGCCCGAAGCCCCCGAAACCGTAGGGCCGGTAGTGCCGCGGAAGGCGGCGTAGTTGCCGGCCGGCGGATCCTGGCGACGCTCGCTCTCGGCGTTCACGAAGAAGAACAGTTTGTCCTTAATGATGGGGCCGCCAAAGCGAAAGCCGCCGTTTTTCAGGGTAAAGTTGGAGATGGGGTTGCTGATATCCCCCACGGTTTTACCCACGTAGCTCTGATCGCGGTACAGGCCGAAGACCGAACCCGAAAACTTGTTGGTGCCCGAGCGGGTCACGGCGTTGATGCCGGCGCCGGTGAACGAACCCTGCCGCACGTCGAAAGGAGCAATGCTCACCTGAATCTGCTCGATGGCGTCGAGCGAAACCGGCTGGGCCTGGGCCTGGCCGCCGATGGTGCCGGAAAGGCCGAAAGAGTTGTTGAAAACGGCGCCGTCGATGGTCACGTTGTTGTAACCGCCGTTCCGGCCGGCAAATCCGCCGCCGCCGCTGGCCTGGGGCGTGAGGCGGGTGAAATCGCTGAACGAGCGGCTCAGCGTGGGCAGGCGCTCGATGGTTTCGCGCTGAATGGTGGTGCTGGCGCCGGTGTGGTTGGCGTTCATGATGGGATCGCGGCGACCGCTTACCGTCACTTCCGTCAGCTCCGTGCTGGTGTCGCTGAGCTTCTGGTCGAAGCGCAGGTTCTGACCCAGGGTCAGATTCAGGCCTTCGCGCACAATGTCTTTGTAGCCCACGAAAGTTACCTTAACAGTGTAGGGTCCACCCACCCGCATGTTCTGGATGTTGAAGCGGCCATCGGCGTTGGTGGGCGCGACGTACTGGGTATTCGTCGGCGTATGAATGGCGATAACCGTGGCGCCGGGCAGCCCTTCGCCCTTGGCATCGGTAATTACCCCGCTCATGGCGGCGGTGGTGGTGCCCTGGCTCCAGCCCAGGTGGGCCGTACAGAGCATCAGTGCCAGAAGCAACAAATGGCGTAAACGTAAAATGTTCATACAGAAAAAAACAGTGAAAAAAATGAGTCAGGCAAAAAAGTGGAAAGGGCCCCAAAGGTAAGGTCCGACCGCACGGCTTACTATTATGATAAGTTTATCATTTGGGATATAAGCGCGAAGGAGCCGGTTCGAGCGGCAAAGATAGCCGGCTTGCTCCTCACAAGCGCGGGCGCACGGCCCGAATGAACCGGCTCAGGTAATAGTCGGATTCCAGGCTGTTCTCAATGACTCCCAGCGAAGTAGAAGCGTGGATAAAGTCGACCCCCTCGCCATCGACTACCGTTACCAACCCCACGTGGGTGATGGTACGGCTGCCGGGCGCGGCCCCGAAAAAAATCAAATCGCCGGGGCGCAGCTCGGTCACCTTCACCGGCTCGCCCCACACGGCCTGCTCGTTGGACGAGCGCGGAATGGTGACGCCGGCTTCCCCGAACGAGAGTTGCAGCAGCCCCGAGCAGTCGAGCCCCAGGCGCGTGGTGCCGCCGTACAGATAAGGAGTACCCTGGTAGGAGCGGGCCGCGTCGATGACGGCGACCAGCGCGCCGGTGGCGCTGCCGGCGCGGGCCGGGCGCCGGGTCACGACTTTGGTGCGGCTGCCGCTGGCCGTGGCGCCGGTGGTTTTGGTTTTAATCACCGGGCGGGCGCTGGCGTAGCGGCCGGAATTTTTCAGCCGCACCATCTCGCGGGCGGAGCGGTACTGGCCGTCGCGGTAGTTGAGCTTGCGGTTGCAGCCGGCCAGCAGGAGCAGGGCCGCCAGCAGCAGTGGTAGTACCTTCGTTGTTACCCTATGCATGGGCCGCAAATATAGTTTGTGCGGCCCTTCCAGTTTTTTCCGCCGATGACTTTCAACGCCCTGACTCCCGAATTAATTGTTGCCTTCGAAGCCATCGTTGGCCCCGCGCATGTTCTCACCGCCCAGCGCGTGGAGGCGGCCGTGTACGCCGATTACGGCCGGGACCACACCGAGGACCTGTC
>JAYWCH010000173.1:0-4938 GCA_043780755.1 Hymenobacter sp. | reverse complement strand
ATCGAGGCAATATCCTGCGAGTTGAGGTCGTCAATCCCGCCCGCCAGCGGAATGCCATCAACCACGTACAGCGGGTCGTTGGACGCGTTGATGGACCGGCGCCCCCGGATACGCACCGTCACGCCGCCCCCCGGCTCACTGCCCGACTGGATCACGTCGACCCCGGCGGCCCGGCCCTGCAGGGCCTGCCGGGCGTTGGCAACCGGTAACTCGGCAATGGCCTTGGCCGTCACCGACGAGATGGCGCCCGTGGTCTGGCTTTTTTTCTGGGTGCCGTAGCCCACGATCACCACATCGCCCAGGGCGCGGGCATCGTCTTTCAGGGTGAGGTTAATCTGACTGCGGCCCGTCACGTCGATGGTCTGCGCGGCCATGCCGACGAAGGAAAAAACCAGCATTTTAGCGCCTTCCGGCAGCCGGATCGTAAAGCGGCCGTCCGCTTCGGTACTGGTCCCAACCGTCGTGCCGCGCACCTGAATTGTGACTCCCGGCAGGCCGGCGCCTTTTTCGTCCACCACTTTACCGGTGATGGCCGCCCCGGCCGGCTGTGCCCCCGCCCGGAAGCCTGCCCCGGTCAGCAGCAACAAAATGAAGAGCGCCACCTGGTGGCAGGGGCCGGCGTAAAATTTAGTCATGTGCCCGCAGGTGAAAGGTGAATAAAAGGTCAGATTTCGCCCCGGGAACCCGGTTTTTAGGAACAAATACCCAAGGGCAAAGGACTGATTGTCATTATTCTGCCGTCAGTCCGGGGGCAAGGTAAAGGGACTTATTTATAAGATCATAATCATTTATATTTATATCTACGCAAACGTTACCGGTAACGTTTGCGGAACCGCTCCTGACCGCCGTTCCCGCCGGCCGCCGAAGCTAAATGTCCGAGTAGGCGGTCGGGTGCAGCAGGTGCTTATCCATGCGCAGCATGTTGTGGGCGTACTCCGGTAGCCCGCTCAGCTGCTGCCAGGCGGCATCGTCCTTGAAAGCCTGCCAGTGGGCTTCCTGGTCGGCCTGGTTTTCGAAGGCGGACAAATACATCAGGTTGGGCATTCGGCTGCCGGCCAGCACCTGCCCACAAAAGACGGTGTTGAAATTAAGGCGCCTGAAAATGGCAATTTCGCCGGTATTGAACTGGTCTACTTTGTTTTGACTCAGCTTTTCGGAAGCGCCTTCGTAGCTGCGCAGCTCATACACCCGGTCCGCCGGTCTGGATTTTAACGCGGGCTTATGAATGGTGGGCAGGCCCGTAAAGGCCCGCATCAACACCGTTTCGAGGCGGGCATAAACCGGATTGTCGAACGTCGCATTCAGGTAGTCCTGCCCGCTGAGCTGGTATTCGGGGTCCTGGTCCAGGCCCGGCTGCAGCTGTAGGTACTGTCCGGCGGAGGCGCACGGAATAAGGACAAACACGAGCTGCTCAGTGATCGCCGGGAGGCCGCCCGCCGGGTTTTCAAGGGGTTTAAAGACGCCGACCTGCCTGATCCCGGCCCGGTGCAGGGCCGGCAGGTAGGCTTGCTGCAGGTATTTATCCAGCCGGTCGGTCTGCTCCCGGGTCTGCAGATGGTAGATTTTAAGCTCAAAAAAATCGCGTCCGGGCTCCCGCCCAAAGCTGGTCAGGGCTCCCTGCGGCCCGAAAAAAAGGAGGCCGAAGGCCATAAAAATCGGTTTCAGGAATTGCATGGAAAGTTGAATTAAAACCTGATATTCAGAATAATGGAGCCTTGCTAATGGGCACTTTGCAGGTTGCGGCGAATGCCCAGCTCCAGACCGCGCAGCTCCGCCAGGCCGCGCAGGCGGCCGATGGCGGAGTAGCCCGGGTTCGTTTGCCTGGCCAGATCATCGAGCATCTGATGACCGTGATCGGGCCGCATGGGCAGGCCCAGGCGGCGCTTCTGCATCACTAGCACCAACTCCCGCATCACGGCGTACATATCGACGTCGCCCTCGAGGTGATTATCCTCGAAGAAATCGCCCTGGGCATTGCGGCGCGTGCTGCGCAAATGCACGAAGTGAATGCGGTCGGCAAACTGCTGCACCATGGCGGGCAGGTCGTTGCCGGGCCGCACGCCGAACGAACCGGTGCAAAAGCACAGTCCGTTGGCGGGGGAGGGCACCGCAACAAAGAGCGCCGCCACATCGGCCGCCGTGCTCACCACGCGCGGCAAACCCAGAATTGAGTAGGGCGGATCGTCGGGGTGAATGGCCAGGTTGATCCCGGCCGCGGCGGCCACCGGCACCACCGCCTGCAGAAAGTGGATCAGGTGGGCGCGTAGTCGGGCGGCATCAATGCCCTGGTAGGTATCGAGGGCCTGCTGAAACTGCGCCAGCGTGAAGCTTTCCTCACTACCGGGCAGGCCGGCAATAATGTTGCGCTGCAGCTGCCGGCGCTCCTCTTCGCCCATGGCGGCAAACCGCCGCTGGGCCGCGACTTGTTCCGAAACCGCGTATTCCTGCGCCGCGCCGGGCCGGCGCAGCAGCAGCAAGTCGAAGGCCACGAAGGCGGCGCGCTCGAAGCGCAGGGCCCGGGAGCCGTCGGCCGTGACGTAGCTCAGGTCGGTCCGGGTCCAGTCCAGCACCGGCATGAAGTTGTAGGTCACGGTGCGCACGCCGCACGCGGCCAGGTGGCGCAGCGTAGTCTGGTAGTTTTCAATGTAGGTTTCAAAGCCGGGACTCAGGGTCTTAATCGCCTCGTGCACGGGGACGCTTTCCACCACGCTCCACACCAGGCCGGCCTGCTCAATCAGGGCCTGCCGCCGCCGAATTTCGTCCATCGGCCACACATCGCCATTGGGAATCTGGTGCAGGGCCGTCACGACGCCGGTGCAGCCAGCCTGCCGTAGGTCGGCCAGACTCACGGGATCGGCCGGGCCAAACCAGCGCATGGTTTGCTCCAGGCCGTACATCTTGGGAAGTTCCATGCTCAGACGCCACCAAAAAGGGGAGAGCCGCCGGACCCGACTCGTACTTTATTCCGGAGGAGAAACGGCTCGTTCATTTTTGCGGGTTGCTGATGATTGCGATTAGCGACTGAAAAAATCCCCGCGCTCCGCTGCCGGATCAGGGATGGAAGCCGAAATATATTATAAGTTGAATGAATCGTCGGCCTAGGCGCGCCGGTCGGCCTGGCCCGGACCGGCGCCGCCGGCGCGCAGATCTCACCAGGATTAACGGCCCGGCCAATTCGGTAAACCAACCTTTTTCACGGCTCTGACAGTGCCGGAGCCAATTAGGGCCGTAACCGGGAGTGGGGGATGATAAATTATAATTATAATATTCAGTTTTAAGTATTTAATTTGGGCTGGAGCGCGGTCGAAGCGGCGGCTGGCAGGAGCTGCTCGCAGCCGGTCCTCAACCAGCCGGGTGACGACTACCATTGTACTTCAAGGGCTTAATTTTTAATCTAATGATCACGAAAAGAGAGTTGCTGCTGATTTCCTGCACCGTTTTGCTTATGGGTATTCCGCTGGTCATTGTGGCCAGTGAGAACCGCCGGCCGCCGGGGCTGGGCTCGTCCGTATTTGAGTGGAACGATCTCAAAGCCGTCCCCACCAAAGTGGGCGAGCGGCGCTCCTTTTTCGACAGTCCCACCGAAACCCTGGACAATCTGGAAGTTCACGCCACCACGCTCAACCCCGGGGAATCCGCCCACCCCGCCCACCAACACCCCGACGAGGAGCTGATGATTGTGCGCGAAGGCACCGTGGAAGCCCTGGTGAACGGCGAGCTCAAGCGCGTCGGCCCCGGTTCCCTCATTTTTCAGGGGTCCAACAAACTGCACAGTATCCGGAACGTGGGCTCCACCCGCGCCACCTACCACGTGCTGCGTTGGCGCACGGCCAAAACGGGCCCGCCCGCCGTTGCCAAGCCCTGATCCGGATTTGCGGTCCCGGCCCGGGATTTTGCCGGAAGCCGTTTTTTGTTGACTTTACGCTTAAAACGCTATTAAAAAATACTTTACGCTGCTCTTGCTTCTGTTGATCCTGGTGCTGCCGGGTGCCGGGCCGGGCGCAGGGCACCAGTAAAGTATCGGTGGTTGATTCCGGTCCCACCGTCGTGCTGCGCAACGACCTGGTGGCGGTGACCATGCAGAAAGCCAGCGCCACCATCATCACGTTCACCTACAACGGCGCCAATATTCTGGTCGGGGGCTACGGGGTCGGGAAATTCTACTGGAGTTGGAACCAGAGCGCCTACCAGAACCCGAGCGGCTGCCTCTACACCCTCACGGCGGACACGGCCACCACCGGCGGCAGCTACGCCGAAGTGAAGCTGCACATAACCTGGAGCGGCGTCTCGGCCGACGCGCCCATGGACGTCGATATTTACTACAGCCTGAAAACGGGCGTGTCCGGCGCATACACGGCGGCGAAGCTGAGCCACCCCGCCGCCTACCCGCTGAAGCTGGGCGGCGAGTGGCGCATGGCCGCCTACCCCGGCGCCACGTTCGACTGGCTGAGCGTGGATGCCGCGCGCAACCGCCTCATGCCCTCCGACGCCGACGAAACCGCCGCCGTGGTCGTGCCCGGCGCCCCCCGCGAAGTGATGCGCCTGACCACCGGCGTCTACGCCAACCACTACGAGTGCAAGTATGACTACAGCGCTGATTTCGGCGACCTCGACGCCTGGGGCTGGAGTAGCACCACCGACCACATCGGCGTCTGGATGACCGCGCCGAGCAAAGAATACTACCCCGGCGGCCCGCTCAAGCGGGAGCTCATCTGCTACGCCACGTCCATACTCCTCAACATGCTGGGCGGCACCCACTACGGCATGGGCGGCGAAGGCGACGTGGCCGCCGGCGAAAACAGGCAGAAAGTGTACGGCCCGTTTCCGATTTACTGCAACCGCGTGCCCGCGGCTACTCCCAACGCGCCGCTGGCCCTCTGGCAGGACGCCATTGCCCAAGGCCGGGCCGAACAGGCGCAGTGGCCGTACGCCTGGTTC
>JAYWCH010000172.1:0-10351 GCA_043780755.1 Hymenobacter sp. | reverse complement strand
GAAGCTGTCTGAGAAGGAAGCTGTTCCGGAAGTTGTTTTCTGCTACGTCTGTCATCCTGAGCTTGCGAAGGACCTTACCACGTCCGGCTAATGACTGCTGCGCCGTGACAAGATCATTCGTTGCCGCTTAATTCGCGGAATGCTCAGGATGACAAACGCTAAAAAATAATTTTCCAAATAGCTTCATAATCAGAACCGACCTTACCGCTACGAATTTACCACCGTGACCCGAGCCGGCTCGTGTACGGTGCCGGCTCGGGTGCGTAGGGATTGTCCGTTCCGTTCGTGCAGGATGGCCTGAATCTCAGCGACGATGGCTAGGGCAATTTCCTCCGGGGTTTCACTGCCCAGGTCCAGGCCAATGGGGCTGTGGAGGCGGCTGCGCAACAGGATTTGCTTAGCCGATTCCGATAAATTCAGCTCAGTTTCAGCCAGCAGGCGGGCGGCTTTGGCGCGGGGGCCGAGCAGGCCGATGTAGGGCGTCGCCGCCGGGATATGCAGGGCCAGCGCCGCCAGGTCGTAGGCGTAGTTATGGCTGAGGAGCACGGCGTAGGCTGCGCCGGGCTTCTCCTGCGCAATGGCAGCCACGGGCACTACGCGCACTGCGGCGGCTTCGGGAAAACGGGCGGCGGTAGCCAGGTTGGGGCGGCCATCGAGCACCGTAATGTGCCAGCCCAGCGAGGCGGCCAGATGCACCAGCGGCTGCGCGTCGTTGCCGGCCCCGTAAACGATGAGGCGCAGCGGCGGCGTGAGCAGCTCGAGCAAAGCCCGGACCGGGCCGGCATCGGTTTCAATATCCAGCACCTGCGAGATGCCCTGGGCCAGCGTGGCGTGGGCCGCTTCGGCCAGCGGGGCGGCCAGGGCCGGCGCCCCGCGCACCACGCCGGCGGCCGTGAGCAGCAGGCGCTGACCCACGCCGGCCGGCAGTCCGGCCGCCTCGTCGGTGCTGAAAACGGTGGCCAGCACGGCGGGCTCGGGGTGGCGGGCGAAAGTCCGGAGCAGCTCCAGCGGGTTGTCGGGGGCGGCGTAGTCGAGCGGTTCGAGCAGGATGCGCACGACGCCTAGGCAACCGGGACCCAGGCCGTGGCGCGGGTCGTCTTCGTCGCGGGTGTCGTAAGTAACCAGGGCGGGCTGACCCCGAAAAATGGCCTGGCGGGCCCGCTGGCGGGCATCGCCCTCCAGGCAGCCGCCGCTGATGGCGCCGGTCAGCTGGCCGTCGTCGGTGACGAGCATGCGGGCGCCGGGGCGGCGGTAGGCCGAACCCAGCACTTCGACCACCGTGGCCAGGGCGCAGGGCCGGGCATCGGCGCGGTGCTGGTCGTAGGCCAGGAGCAGGCGTTGAAGTTCAGTCATTGGGAAGAAAGGAGCACGGCGAAAGGTAACCAAAAACTCCCCTCCGCAGGGTCGGAGAGGAGCTTTATTGCCATCTCAAAGCAGTTTGTCAATCGTAACCGGCAGGTCGCGCACTCGTTTGCCGGTGGCGTGAAATACGGCGTTGGAAATAGCGGCGGCCACGCCCAACAGGCCCACTTCGCCAATGCCTTTCACGCCGATGGGGTTTACTACATCGTCTTCCTCGTGCACGAAAACCACTTCGATGTCGTGAATGTCAGCGTTCACGGGTACGTGGTATTCGGCCAGGCTGTGGTTCATGTAGCGGCCAAAGCGGTGGTCCATTATTGACTCCTCCATCAGGGCCATGCTGATGCCCCAGACCACGGAGCCCAGCACCTGACTGCGAGCCGTTTTGGGGTTAAGGATGCGGCCGGCGGCCACGGCATTTACCACGCGCGTGACGTGAATGGTGCCCAGGTCCTCGTCCACTTTCACTTCCACAAACACGGCGTTGTGGGCGTGAATGGAGTACTTCAGCTGCTTCAGCTTGTCGGGTTTAGCCGTGGCTTCGGCTTCGATTTTAGCCTCGCCGCTGGCCTGCACCAGGTCGCGCAGCACAATGGCCTGGCTGGAATCCTGCCAGAGCCGCATCTGGCCGTTGGCGAATTCCACATCCGCAAGTCTGGCGTCTTTGAAGGCGGCGTGGTCCTGCTTTTTGGCTTGTTTCAGCAGCGCTTCGCCCAGAGCGGTACACGCGTCTTTCACCGCAGTGCCCACCGACGAGGCCGTCCAGGAACCGCCCTGGAGGGGCGATACGGGCAGGGTAGTGTCGCCCAGCACAAACGTGACGGCCTCAATGGGCAGCCCCATGCTCTCGGCCGCAATCTGCGACATAATGGTGTAGGTACCGGTGCCGATTTCGTTGGTGCCGCTGCTCACGGTGAGGTGGCCGTCGGCGTCGAGGCTGGCTTTGGCGGCAGTTTTTTGCTGGGTGGCGTCCCAGATGCCGCCGCCCATGCCCCAGCCCACCAGCTGATGGCCGTCGCGCATGGAGCGCGGCTCGGGGTTGCGCTTGTCCCAGCCGAACTTGGCGGCGCCCTCGTGGTAACAGCCGCGCAGGTTCTTGCTCGAAAAAGGCTTATCCTGCGCCTGGTCGCGGTCGGCATAGTTACGAATCCGGAATTCCAGCGGGTCGAGGCCGGCGGCGTAGGCCATTTCATCCATCGCAATTTCCAGCGCGATGGAGCCCGAAGCGGCCCCGGGCGCCCGCATGTCAAGCGGGGAGTAGATGTCGAGCTTGGCCAGGCGGTAGTCCAGCTTCACGTTTTTGCAGTCGTAGAGCGAGCCCGTCCAGCCCACCACGTTTTCGGTGAAGTCCTCAAACCGGGAAGTTTCGGCCACTGCCACGTGGTTGATGCCCGCCAGTGAGCCGTCCGCATTCGTGGCCATGGCCACGTGCTGCAGCGTGTGCGGCCGGTGCCCAAAGCTGAACATCTGCTGGCGCGTGAGCGACACCCGCACCGAACGCTCCAGCTCCAGCGCGGTCAGCACGGCCAGAAACAGCTGGTACTGCGGCCGCAGCCCCGAGCCAAAGCCGCCGCCGGTGTACTTCGACACCACGTGCGCCTGCTCCGGACTCAGCCCAAAAATCTTGCTGATGTACTGCTGACTGTTGAAAACCCCCTGGGTTTTGTCGTACACGTTCAGCTTCTTATCCCCGAGCCACTCCACCGTGGTGGCGAAGTTTTCCAGGGGATTGTGGTGCTGGGCGTGGTGCGAGTACTGGGCTTCCATGTGGGCCACGCCCGCTTGCCAGCCCCGCCCAAAGTTGCCGCGCGACTGGGGCGGCTGGTAGCCGGTTTTGCCCTTGCCGGGCTGGTAGGCTTTGTCGAGCTGGGTGGCCAGCTCGGTTTCGTGCGCTTCCTGCTCGTACTCGATGACGAGGATGGAAGCCGCGTAGCGGGCCAGCTCAAAAGTGTCGGCCACCACCAGCGCCACGGGCTGTTGGCTGTATTTAATCTGAGCATCGTGTAGAGGCCGGAACGGCGAGCCGCCGGGCGCCACATCGTCCTTGTAGCTGCGGTCGAACCAGGCCAGCGCGGGCACGTTTTCGTGCGTGAAAACCTGCTGGACGCCCGGCAGCGCCAGTACCGGGGCGGCGTCGATTTTCGTGATCCGGCCTTTGGTAATCGGGCTGCTCACTACGTAGCCGTAGAGCAGGTTGGGCACGTTGAATTCGGCGGCGTATTTGGCGGTGCCAAGCACCTTGGCCGGGCCGTCGACGCGGTTGGTGGGTTTTCCGATGTAGTCGGTGGTATGGCTCATGGATTTGAGTTCAAAAAGGCGTTGCCGTCGAGGGCCTGATTCATTTCCGTAGCCTGCTTCAGCGCCCGCACAATGGCGCGCTTAGCCAGCTCAATCTTAAAATCGTTAGCGCCGTAGCCCTGGGCGCCCTCCAGCACCTTAGCTGCCACGCGCCGAAAGGTGTCGGCCGTAGCGGGCTGGCCGATGAGCAGGGCCTCGGCGGCCGGGTCGCGCCAGGGCTTGTGGGCCACGCCGCCCAGCGCCAGCCGGGCATCCGTAATCAGGTCGCCATCCAGCTCCAGTGTCGCCGCTACCGATACCAGGGCGAAGGCGTAGCTGGTACGGTCGCGCAGCTTGAGGTAGGAGAAATTTTTCTCGAAGCCTTTGGCCGGCAGGTCCAGGCCGGTAATCAGCACGCCGGGCAACAGGTTGTTATCCAGCTCCGGCCGGTCGCCGGGCAGGCGGTGGAAATCAGCAAAAGCAATGGTGCGCTCGCCCTGGGGACCCTGCACGCGCACGGTCGGGGCCAGCGCAGCCAACGCCACGCACATGTCCGACGGGTGCGTAGCGATGCAGCTCGCGCTGGTGCCCAGAATGCCGCACACCCGGTTGTAGCCGCCGATGGCCGAGCAGCCGCTGCCGGGCTCCCGCTTGTTGCAGGGCGTGGCCAGGTCGTAGAAGTAGTAGCAGCGGGTGCGCTGCATGAGGTTGCCGCCGGCGGTGGCCATGTTGCGCAGCTGCGGCGAAGCCCCCGCCAGAATAGCCTGGCTGAGCAAAGGGTAGCGCCGCTCCACTTCCGGGTGCCAGGCGGTGTCGGCATTGGTGGCCAGGGCGCCCAGGCGCAGGCCGCCGTCGGGCGTGTTTTCAATAGCGGCCAGGGGCAGGTTTTTGAGGCCGATGAGGTGCGTGGGTCGGGCCACGTTCTCTTTCATCAGGTCCACCAGATTGGTGCCGCCGCCGATGTAAGCGGCGCCGGCGTGGGCCGTTTTTTCGTGTACCGCCGCTTCCACGGCCGGGGCGCTGGAGTATGTGAAACTGTTCATTTAGCGAGTGAAGAAGGGTGAAGGAAAGGCTGTTGCGCGGATTTCGGACCTGAAATCCTAACGCGGGCTCCCCGATTCTTCCTGGTGAATGACTTCCAGCACGGCGGTCAGGATATTGGAATATGCCCCGCAGCGACAGATATTGCCACTCATCAGCTCGCGGACTTCCGCCTCGCTGCGGCCCCGGCCTTCGTTGAGCAGGCCCTGGGCCGAACAGATCTGGCCCGGCGTGCAGTAGCCGCACTGAAAGGCGTCGTGGTCGATAAACGCCTGTTGCAGCGGGTGCAGGTTTTCGGCCGTGCCCAGGCCCTCGATGGTCGTGATCTCGCAGCCTTGCTGCATGACGGCCAGCGCGAGGCAGGAATTAATCCGCTTGCCATCCACGAGTACGGTGCAGGCGCCGCACTGGCCGTGGTCGCAGCCTTTTTTGGTGCCGGTCAGGTCGAGGTGTTCGCGCAGGGCGTCGAGCAGGGTCGTCCAGGGCGCGAGGTGGAGGGTGCGGCTCTGGCCGTTGATGCGCAGCGTGACGGGCTGGGCGGGCGCCAGTACTCCGGCCGGACGGGCCGGCGGGGCGGGGGTTACTTGGTTCATTGGGTGGAAATGAAGAAGTGAGGCAACGGGAGCCGGCGAAAGCCCAACGGGCTCGCCCCGTGGTCGTCCCGGGCTGCCCGCCTATACGGCGCCACGCCGAAGGCACGTTGTCCGACGGCGCCATCCCGGGCTGTTCAAAGGCCGTTTCCAGGAAAAAAATTTGCCCCCGAAGTCCTGGTGAGATATTGAAAAAGAACAACTTAGCCGGATCGAACAGCCGACCGGGATCAGCCCCGGGAAAAGGTTTTATTTTCGTTTTTTCGGGCGCGCCGGGCCGGCCGGCGGGGCCAATCGGGCCGGCGTATTGTTATTGCCAAATGCTGCGGTGTAGCGCTCCGGAATCAGCCTGAAAACAGCGCGGGCCGGCCAACCGGCCCCGGGGCTTTTCGCGCGGCTGGTCTTACCTTACCAGATCCATGAAAATCCTTTTAGTTGAAGACGAGCCTTCGGTGGCGGCATTTATCCACCGCGGGCTGACCGAGCAGGACTACACCGTCGATCTCGCGGCCGATGGTTTGCTGGGCTTGCGGCGGGCCCAGTCCACGCGCTACGATTGCCTGATTCTCGACCAGCTGCTGCCCGGCCTGAACGGTCTGGAAGTGTGCCGGCAGGTGCGCGCCCACGACCCCGGCGTGCCCATCCTAATGCTCACGGCGCTGGGCGAAACCGACGACAAAATCCGGGGCCTCGACGCCGGCGCCGACGATTACCTGGTCAAGCCCTTCGCTTTCGACGAGCTGCTGGCCCGGTTGCGGGCGCTGGTGCGGCGGCGCACCGAAGCGCCCGCCCCCCTGGCCGTGCTCCACTTGGCCGATCTTACCCTCGACCCCGGCGCCAAGCGCGTGGAGCGGGCCGGGCAGGCAGTACAGCTCACGGCCCGCGAGTTTTCCCTGCTCGAATACCTGCTGCGCAATCAGGGCCGCGTCGTGTCGCGGGCCGATCTGCTGGAGCACGTCTGGGATCTGAGCTTTGACACGGGCTCGAACGTGATTGATGTCTACATCAACTTTCTGCGCAAAAAAATTGACAAAGGCTTCGAGCCCAAGCTCATTTACACCCTTGTGGGCATGGGCTACGTGCTGAAAAACGAAGGCTGATCCCCGGTTTTTGTCGTTAATCCCCGTTCTCTTTGCGCGCTTCTTTCAATCCCGGCTCCGTGTCTATCCGCCTTCGTCTTGCGTTGCAGTTCGGTTCTATTCTGGCCCTGACGCTGCTGCTGTTTGCGTTGGTTATTTATTTTGCCACCCAGCAATCGCGGCGAAAGCTATTCACCCAAACCCTGTTTAAGCGCACGCTGGTAGTCGGACACGCCTACGCCGACGGGCAGCAGGACCACGGCGATGCCGGGCAGCAGGCTTCGTACCGGCGCTACCTGCGCCAGCTTTACCGCACTCTGCCTGACGAAGAAGGCCGCGTCTACGATACGGCCGATCGGCTGGTGTTCCGGGAAGGGCAGGGGTCCGCCCGCCCAGCGCCGACGGCCTGGCTGGCCGAAGTCCGCCGCCTGGGCCGGGCCGTGCTCGAACCCGAAACCAATTACCACGAAACCGTGGGGTTGCTCTACCACGATGCCCGGCTGGGCCCCCTGGTAGTGGTAGCCTCGTCGGTGGACGAAGACAGCCGGCAGCAGCTCGGGCAGCTGGGGCAGCTGCTGGCCGTGGGCCTGCTGGTGGCGTTGGTGGTGATGGGCCTGGGCAGCTGGATCTTTGCCGGGCAGGCGCTGTATCCGCTGCGGCGCATGGTGCAGGAAGTCGACGGCATTACGGCCACCGACCTGAGCCAGCGGCTGACGCAGGCCAAGGGCTCGACCGACGAAATCGGTCGCTTGGCCCAGCGGTTCAACCGGCTGCTGGTCCGGCTCGAATCGGCTTTTGCCGGGCAGCGCACCTTCGTGCGCGATGCTTCGCACGAGTTGCGCACCCCGCTCACGGCTCTCACCGGCGAGCTGGAGGTGGCGCTTTTGCAGACCGAGCGCTCGCCGGCCGAGTACCGCCGCGTGCTGCAAAGCACGCTGGACTCGGCCCGCCAGCTCAATGAGCTGACCAACGGCCTGCTGCAGATCGCCCGCGCCTCCGACGATCCCTCGCAGGTGTCGATGACGACCGTCCGGCTCGATGAGCTGCTGCTGCTGGCCCACGAGCAGCTGCTGCGCCGCTACCCCACCCGCCGCGTCGACCTGGATTTTGGCGATGCCGACGCCGCCGACGCTTTTACCGTGCGCGGCAATGAGGCCCTGCTGCTCTCGGCCATGCTCAACGTACTCGACAATGCCTGTAAATTCTCGGCCGCCACCGGCGCCACCGTCACGGCCACGCTGGTGCGCACCACTCGGAGCCTGACTCTGCTGGTGACCGACGAAGGACCGGGGCTGAATGCGGCGGATCTGCAGCAGGTTTTCGTCCCGTTTTTTCGGGCGTCGGCGGTGCGCTCGGTGCCGGGCCACGGCATCGGTCTGCCCCTCACCGCCCGGATTATGGCCCTGCACGGCGGCACCGTACGGCTGGAAAGCGAGGCCGGTCAGGGCACGCAGGTTTGGCTGGAATGGCCCGCAGTACCGCCTGGACCGGGGTTCTGACGGTTTTAACTTCCTTTTAACCCGGCTTTAATTTCGTCTTAATAGCGCCCCCGTAACCTTGCATCTGAACTCCCGGCGGGACCCGAATGGGACCGGGCGGAGTTCCCTTTCCCGCAAGATTATGACGCAGATTATTTCATCTTCAGCCCGCACCGGCGTTCCCATTGTTGCCGGCGGCGGGCCGGCGGCGATTCCGCCCCGGCCTACCCTTTTTGGCACCATCGGGCGGGATGCGCCGGCCGGGCTGGTGGTTTTTCTGGTGGCGCTGCCGCTGTGCCTGGGTATTTCGCTGGCCTCGGGCGCGCCGCTGCTGGCGGGCGTGGTGGCGGGCATCGTGGGCGGGGTGCTGGTGAGCTGGCTGAGCGGCTCGGCCGTGAGCGTGAGCGGCCCGGCGGCGGGGCTGACGGTGGTGATGCTCTCGGCGATTGCCACGCTGGGCTCGTTTCCGGCCGTGTTGGCAGCCACGGTGGTGGCGGGCCTGATGCAGTTGGTGCTGGGCTTGGTCCGGGCGGGTATTATCGCGCTCTACTTTCCGGCGGCGGTCATTCGCGGCATGCTGGCTGCCATTGGCATTATTTTGATTCTAAAGCAGATACCTCATTTTTTCGGTGCCAGTACCGATTACTTCGAGGACATGAAATTCAAGCAGTTCAATGGTCTGAACACCTTTTCGGCCCTCGGCGCGGCGGCCCGGGCCCTGAGTCCGGGCTCGGTGCTGGTGGGCGTCGTTTCGCTGACGCTGCTGCTGATCTGGAACAGCGCGCCCGTGCGCCGGCAGCCCTGGTCCCGACTGGTGCCGGGCGCGCTGGTGGCCGTGCTGGCCGCAGTGGCGGTCAATCAGCTCCTGAAAAATGTGGCCCCGGACTGGCAGGTTCGGCCCGAACACCTCGTGAAACTTCCTGTCCTCTCGTCGCTGAGCCAACTGACGGGCGAGATGATTTTTCCCGATTTCAGTGCCTTGCGCCGGCCGGCCACCTACGGTGTGGCCTTCACCATTGCCATTGTGGCCTCGCTCGAAACGCTGCTCAGTGTGGAAGCCGTCGATAACCTCGACCCCCAGAAACGGCACACGCCCCCCAACCGCGAACTGCTGGCCCAGGGCGCTGGCAACCTGGTGAGCGGACTGCTCGGCGGGCTGCCCCTCACGGCGGTTATCGTGCGCTCCTCGGCCAACATCGCCGCCGGGGCCCAGACGCGCATGTCGGCCTTTATCCACGGCCTGCTGCTGCTGGTGAGCCTATTGTTTCTCGGCTCGGTGCTGAACCTGATTCCCTTATCGGCCCTGGCGGCGGTGCTGCTACTGGTCGGCTTTCAGCTCACCAAGCCGGCCTTGTACCGCAAGCAGTGGCGGCTGGGGCGCGAGCAGTTCGTGCCGTTCATCATCACCATTGTGGCGGTTTTATTTACTGATTTGCTTAAAGGCGTGAGTATTGGCTTGGTGCTGGGCTTCTTTTTTATCCTGCGGGATAATGCCAAAGCTGGCTCTTACCTGCGCCTCGACCCCGCCGGAATCAACGAAGGCGAGGAGCCCGATCAGCTGCACCTGCGGCTGCCTGAGCACGTTTCTTTTCTCAACAAAGCCAGTATCGTCACCACCCTCGAACAGCTGCCCACCGGCTGCCGGGTCATCCTCGACGGTACCCGTTCCGACGTCATCGACCACGACGTGCTCGAAGCCATCGAAGCCTTTCGGCAGGCTGCCCCGGCCCGCGGTATTCAGCTGGAGCTGCGCGGTATCCGGCAGGTAGCGCTGGCCGGGCATTAGGTGCGCCGTCCTCGTCCTAACCTTTCTCTGCCCTTATCCCGTAATATTGTGACTGCCCAATCTATTCTCAAAAAAACCGCTCCTACCATGTCTGGTGTCCAGAAAATCCTCGATAATAACCGTCTCTGGGTGGCGGAAAAAAATGCCCAGGACTCCGAATTCTTCAAGCGGCTGGCCGATGGGCAGGCCCCGAAGTACTTGTTTATTGGCTGCTCCGACTCGCGGGTGCCAGCTTCCGGCATCACCGGCACCGGGCCGGGGGAGATGTTCGTGCACCGAAACATCGCCAACCTGGTCGTGCAGACCGACATGAACCTGCTCAGCGTGCTGCAATACGCCGTGGAAGTACTCGGCGTGAAAGACATTCTTGTCGTTGGCCACTACGGCTGCGGCGGCGTGGCGGCGGCGGCGGCCAACAAGCAGTATGGTCTGATCGACAACTGGTTAACGCAAATCCGCGACGTTATTCGCCTGCACGAAACCGAGTTTCTGCGCATCACAGACCCCGCCCAGCGCGCCCGCCGGCTGGTGGAGCTCAACGTGATTGAACAGGTCCGCAACCTGGCCAAAACCAGCATCATCCAGAACGCTATGCGCGGCGACAATCCGCCCCGCCTGCACGGCCTCGTCTACGACATTGCCGATGGCTTGCTCAAAGATCTGAACGTGGACAACACGGCCGTTTTCAGCGAGATGGCGCACATCTACGGCACGGAGGTGAAGCCGAATGATGCTAAA
>JAYWCH010000171.1:0-25351 GCA_043780755.1 Hymenobacter sp. | reverse complement strand
ACGGCCACGATTACGGCGTCGTAGTCGGTGCGCACGTCGTCGTTGTGGGTCAGGCGGAAGCCGTATTCGTGGTGCAGGTCGTCAGAATCGGCGTGCGGGTCCACGATGTCCACATTAACGGAAAAATTTTTCAGCTCCTGAATCACGTCGGCCACCTTGGAATTGCGGATATCCTCGACATTTTCCTTGAAAGTGGCGCCCATGACGAGGACGCGGCTTTTGGCCACATCCTTTCCTTTCTTGATCATCATCTGCACCGTTTTACGAGCGATGTAAGCGCCCATATTGTCGTTGGTGGTGCGGCCGCTCAGGATTACCTTGGCGTCGTAACCCAACTCTTTGGCCTTGTAAGTCAGATAGTAAGGATCGACCCCGATGCAGTGACCGCCCACCAGGCCGGGGGAGAATTTCAGGAAATTCCACTTCGTGCCCGCCGCTTCCAGCACCTCGTAGGTGTTGATGTTCATGCGGTCAAAAATCATCGACAGCTCGTTCATGAGCGCGATGTTGACGTCGCGCTGGGTATTTTCGATGATCTTGGCGGCCTCGGCCACGCGGATGCTGCTGGCGCGGTGCACGCCGGCCTTCACCACCAGCTCGTAGACCTTGGCCACGGTATCGAGCGATTCCTCGTCGCAGCCGCTCACCACTTTCACGATGCGCGTGAGCGTGTGCTCCTTATCGCCGGGATTGATGCGCTCGGGCGAGTAGCCTACTTTGAATTCGTGCGGGAATTTCAGGCCCGAGAGCCGCTCCATGACCGGGATGCAGTCTTCTTCAGTGCAGCCGGGATATACCGTGCTCTCAAACACCACGTAGTCGCCCGCTTTCAACACTTTGCCTACCGAAGCCGTCGCCCCGAGCAGGGGCTTGAGGTCGGGCTGGGCGTGCTCGTCTATGGGCGTGGGTACGGCCACGATGTAGAACTGCGCCTGCCGCAGGACTTCCAGCGAATCAGTGAACGTGATGTCGCAGCCCTCAAAATCCTGCTTTTCCAACTCACCGCTGGGGTCGATGCCCTGCTTCATCTGGGCCACGCGCCCGGCGTTGATATCGAAGCCAATTACCTTGAGTTGCTTGGCAAATTCGAGGGCGATGGGCAAGCCCACGTAGCCGAGGCCGATGACGGCCAAGGTGGCCTCTTTGCGCAATAGTTGATCGTACACGGGGTTAATTTTTCGGAGGTTATTGGTCGTTTTTACGGAGCGGGCGCACCGTTTGGGTAGTGGCATCCAGCTCGTACTGCTCGCCGGTTTCGAGGCAGGTAGCGCGTTGGTTATCATCAAACTCGAGACGGTGCCCGTGGGCGCTCATCCAGCCCCGGGGCCGGGCGGGCGTGCCGTATACGAGGGCATAGGCCGGAACGTCGTGCGTGACGACGCTGCCCGCCCCCACAAAGGCAAAGCGCCCCAGCCGGATTCCGCACACAATGGTGGCATTGGCGCCCACCGTCACGCCCCGCTCCAGATAGGTGGTCTGGTACTGCCCGGTGCCGTTGCGCGGCACGGCGCTGCGCGGGTTTTTCACGTTGGTGAAGACCACCGAAGGGCCCAGAAACACATCATCTTCACAAATCACGCCGCCATAGAGGCTGACGTTGTTCTGCACTTTCACGTTGCGGCCCAGGGTCACGCCCGCGGCCACGAACACGTTCTGGCCCAGGTTGCACTGCTCGCCGATATCGGCCCCGGCGCAGATGTGACAGAAGTGCCAGATGCGGGTGCCGGAACCGATCTGGCAGCCTTCGTCGAGGACGGCCGTGGGGTGGGCGAAGTAGTCGGAAGCAGGGTGAGGCACGAAAAGCGGCAAAGTTTAGGCGGGCAAAGGTAATAAGCCAACCGGGCTTGGTTTCGTCCGCGGGCTGATCTGTATTCGCCGGATTATTTTAACAATATCTGATTAATATTTATTTAAATAGATAATTAAGCATACTTTAAATCAGGAGTTAAAGTTTCACGCAGACGTTCTGTGCCTCGGTAAAAAAGCGCAGGGCTTCCAGCCCACCCTCGCGGCCGACGCCCGAGTTTTTCATCCCGCCGAAGGGCGTGCGCAGGTCGCGGTGCAGCCAGGTATTGACCCAGACCACGCCGCTGTGCAGGGCCGGCGCCACGCGGTGCGCCCGGTTCAGATCACTGGTCCAGATGGTGGCCGACAGGCCGTAGTCGGTGCTGTTGGCCCAGGCGATTACTTCGGCCTCGGTATCGAAGGGCGTGAGCGTGACTACGGGCCCGAAGATTTCTTCCTGATTGGTGCGGCAGTGGGGCGGCAGATTTTCAAATACGGTGGGGGCCAGAAAGTAGCCCTCGGCGCAGCGGCCGGGCACCGCCACGCGGTGCCCGCCGGCCAGGAGCACGCCGCCCTCCGCGTGCGCCAGCTCGATGTAGGCCAGCACCTTGCGCAAATGCGCTTCACTCACCAGGGCGCCTTGCCGGGTAGCGGCGTCGAGCGGATCCCCTACTTTCTGGTCCTTCAGCTGGCGCAGAAACTCGGTTTTAAAAGCTTCGTAAATCGGGCGCTCGATAAAAATCCGGGAGCCGCACAGGCAGATCTGGCCTTGATTGGCGAAGCTGCTGCGGATGCTGGTGGCCACGGCGGCGGCCAGGTCGCAGTCGGCAAAAATGAGGTTGGGGTTTTTGCCGCCCAGCTCCAGGCTCAGCTTTTTAAACAGGGGCGCGGCCGTAGCCGCCAGGTGCCGCCCGGTGGCCGTCCCCCCGGTGAAGCTGATGGCCTTAATGCCGGGATGCTCCACCAGGGCCTGCCCGCAACCCGGCCCGGTGCCGTGAATAATATTGAGCACGCCCGGCGGCAGACCGGCTTCGATGCACAGCTCGCCGAGCAAAAAAGCGGTGGCGGGCGTGATTTCCGACGGCTTGGCCACCACGCAGCAGCCCACGGCCAGGGCCGGCGCAATTTTCCAGGTGAACAGGTACAGCGGCAGGTTCCAGGGCGAAATGCAGCCCACCACGCCGACAGGATGGCGCACGGTGTAGTTCAGGGCCTGGCCCGGCTGCACGTGGGCCTCGGTGGCAAAGTGTTCGGCCGCAGTGCCGAAGAAGTGGAAGTTGGCGGCGGCGCGAGGGATGTCCATCACCCGCGCCAGGCTGAGGGGCTTGCCATTATCCTGACTTTCAGCGCAGGCCAGTCGTTCCAGGTTGGCATCGATCAGGTCGGCGAGGCGGACCAAGAGGCGACCGCGCTCTTCGGCCGGCCGGGCGCGCCAGGCGGGCAGGGCGGCTTCGGCGGCCGCCACGGCGGCGGCCACGTCTTCGGGACCAGAATCCGGCAACTGTCCGTACACCTGGCCGGTAGCCGGCTCAATAAGTGGCAAGTAGCGTCCGGCCAGCGGGGGCACGAGCTGGCCGTTGAGGTAATTCTGGAGCTGCAACATGACGGGCAAGGTACCGATAAGTACGGGAGCAGCCGGAGAATTTTCAGCCCGTGATCCCGGCGCGCGGGCCGCGCCGGATCAGGCGCCAGTCGGCCCGCCAGGGGATGAGACGGTAAAGCTTGATCAGCCCCAAACCAATGGCCAGGGCAAACAGCGCAGCTACAAACCGAGGATCAAAAATCAGCACTGAGTATTTTTTGAGCTGCAAAAACCGCAGGACGCCTTCCAGATTCAGAAAGTAAGCCACCGAAACCAGTACGTAGGGCCAGTAGTCGCGCCGCAGAAAACCGTAGGCGGCCAGAAACAGCACGGCGGCGTGCCAGTAGCGCTCGTGCATCTGGGTATTGAAAAAAGCGAACAGCAACGGAATCAGCCCGCAGCTCAGTAAAACCAGCGCCAGGTCCGGAGTAGAATCATCCGCTGCGACCGGCGACGGCCGGCGCAGGTGGCGCAGCGCCCGCAGCAGCAGCGGCAACAGTGCCAGCCCCGAGGTGCCAAAAAACAGCAGCAGGCCCCAGACCCGGTACGTGACGGCGGCAAAAAGCTGCGAATCCGGCGCCTTCGACGGGTCCGGCTCGGGGGCTACAAGGTGCCAGAAGTTGTAGGCGTTCATCGACAGTACCGGGAAAAAGTTAGCCGCCCCGAGGTTGATATCGAGGATGCGCGGCAAGTCATTCTGGTCCCCGCCCCAGATAAAAGGCGCCAGGATCAGCGTGCCCAGCCCGAGCCCGGCCGCCAGGGCCTCGCCCAGGCGGCGCGGCCGCTGCCACCACTGCGGCGCCCACAGCAGCAGCAGCGGCGGCAGAAAGATGATAGCCTGCGGCTTGGCCGCCAGCGCCAGCACGAAGCCCAGCATACTGAGCACCGCCCGCTGCCGCACCGCCAGCACCACCGCCCCGAAAACGAAGAAGGTGTAGATCGCATCAACCTGCACCCAGACTAGCGTATCGTACAGGTAGCCGATATTGAACAGCAGCAGCAGGGCCAAGCCGAAGCGCCGGTCGCGCTCGCGCACCAGCGAGGCCGCCAGGAAAGCCCCGGCAAAATCAAATACCAGCGTAAATGCCTTGAGCCAGTGCCGGTAATATTCGATCTTCTCAGCGCTGCCCATCAGCTTGCCGAATAGCCACAAGATGTAGTGGTAGAGCGGGTTGTAGCTATTACTGGGCGATTGATAGATGTTGCCCAGGCCCTGGTAAAAGATGTCTTTGGCCCAGGAAACCCAGAAGCTCATGTCGCTCTCGTGCGCGGCCCGGGGTACCAGCAGCAGCAGCAGCGTGAAGAGCAGAAAGGTGTAAGCCGCCTGCCGGCGTAAGGAAAGAGGACCCATTCAGGAAGGAAAGAAGCCGCCCGGAACGACCGGGGGCGGTACGGAACCGGCCGGGGGCAGCCTGGAACTACGGAATTAAACCAACTCCTGGTCAATACCTTCGGGGCCGCGATCAGATTCGGCGATCAGGTAGAGGGGGCGCTGGCGCACGTTGGCACTGAGGCGGGCGATGTACTCGCCGATGATGCCCACGGCGATGAGCTGCACCCCGCCCAGAAAGAGGATGCTCATCATCAGCGAGGCCCAGCCGGGCTCGTAATCCTGACGGATCAGGCGGGAGTACAGGGTGTAGATCATGAGCAGAAAGGCCACGCCCGACACGGTGAAACCCATGAGCGTCGCCGCTTTGAGGGGCGCATCGGAGAAGCCCGTGATGCCGTCGAGGGCGAAGCGGAACATCTTGCGGTAGGTGTAGCCGGTTTCGCCGCCGGCCCGCTCGGCCCGCTCGTACTCCAAGAACGTCTGGCGGAAGCCCACCCAGGCGATCTGCCCACGCAGGAACTTGTGCTGCTCGGGCATCTGGCGCAGGGCCAGCAGCACGCGCCGCGAGATGATGCGGAAGTCGCCCGTATCTACCGGAATCGAAACCCGGGTGATGCGGGCCAGAACCCGATAAAACACTTTGGCTGTCAAGGTTTTGGTGTAGCTCTCACCCTGGCGGGAACGCCGCTTGGCGTACACCACGTCGTAGCCCTGCCGCAACCGAGCGTAGAGGTCGGCGATGAGCTCAGGCGGATCCTGGAGGTCGGCATCGATGATGACGACCGCCGCCCCGGCGGCCCGATCGAGCCCGGCCGTGACGGCAATCTGGTGGCCGAAATTGCGGCTCAGGTCCAGAAAGCGCACCCGCCGGTCGCGCCCGGCGAGGACCTTCAGCAAAGGCAGCGACTGATCGCGGGAGCCGTCGTTGACGAAAATCAACTCGTAGCCGCCCGGCAGCGCCAGACCGTCGAGCACCCCGCCCAGTCGGCGATGCAGCTCGGCAATGTTGGCTTCTTCGTTGTAGATGGGGATGACGATGGACAAATCCACACGGGTAGGGCTCAGGGGATGAAAATCAGGGAATCAGCGGCCAGCAATGGGGTCGGGCAAAAGTACAGTTTCAACTCAAAACTGGCTCCCGGCCCGCGACCGCTTCAGGGCGTAAGCGGGTAGGTATTCTTGATCAGCCGGCGCCGACGGCCGGCCCCGACGTAGTAGTAAACGTCGGTATTGACCGGACGAATGAGCAGGTCATCGGCCAGCAGATCGCGGTTTTCATACAGCACTTCGAGACGGATAATGCCCGGCGGCACCCGGAACGGCACCACCACGCGCACCCAGTCGCCCATGATTTCGGTGGCTTTGCGGCCATCCACGACCGACTCGCCCGCCAGGCCCTGGGCGTTGTAGAGCTTGACGCGCATGTTGCCGTAGCCGTAATCGGACTTGCCATTGATCCAGACCGAGGCTTCGTAGCGGCCGGTGTCGGCAGGTACGGGCACGGGGCCGGCGTAGAGGGTGGAAAATCCGTCCCGGGCCTGGTAGTAGGCACCGGGCCCGAGGCGCCCCCGCCGGTCGGGGGCCCCATCGAAGGATTCAACCAGCACCCCGGCGGGCGTGGTGACGCGCCGCCCCCCCGCCCGCCGGGGCAGCGTGGGCAGCAGCGAATCGGCTTGGGCACGCTCGCGGGGGAGGGCAGTGGCGGCCAGCGCCGCGATGGGCAGCTCGTAGAGCGTGGCTTCGGGCGTTTGAACCAGCAGGTGCGCCCGCCGCACGAGGCGCTGCTCGGCCTCAGTCAGGTAGTCGGGCGTGACGAGCAGCAGAATGGGTTTATTACTAGGGAAATGGGGCAGCAATTCCTTGGTTACCATGTCGCTGCTGAGCAGCTGAATGTGCTGCATGGCCTGGCCCACCGAAGCCCGCGACACGTAGGTAGCCAGCAGTGGCAGCCCCGTGGTGGCCGAGGCTTTATCGGCCTGATAGATGGCGTTGCCGCTGCCGCTCAGGTCAAATTTATCGGTCCCCATATTATAGTAGGGCAGCGGCATGATAGCCTGAAAATCTGAGAGCCGGCGGTTGGTCCACGTCAGCCGGCCTACGACGCCGGTGGCGGGATCCAGGAAGTCGCGGGCGCCGGTGCCTTCCATCACCTGATTGGATTTGGTGACCACCTGCATGCCGGCTTCGCCGGCCCAGAGCAGCAGTAGCGGCAGGCCGGCCCAGGCCAGGCGGCCCAGCTGCCGGCGCCGCAGATACCGCCAGATTCGATACAGGCAATACGCAGTATACGTGGATGCTACGTAGTAAAACGGCCAGGCAAAGCGCCCCAGCGAACGAAACTGCTTCACCGGCCCCGAGTGGTCGGTCAGCCAGCTGAACCACTCCCATTTGAACGGAATTCCGAAGGCCAGCAGCAGGAGAAATGTAGCTGCCCAGAGTCCGGTGCGCAGGTGCAGCGGCAGGGCGGGCCGCCCCAGCCGCCGCCACTGCCGACGCCGCAGCACGGCCACCGCTCCCAGCCCCAGGCTGAGCGCCAGCGTCGCCGTGCCGACCAGCCCGATGTAGGCAAAACCCTCATCATTATACTCTTCGCTCGGCCATTGCTGCTGCCACCAGTCGTGCAAGGGCCCTAGTACGGGCGTGAATACCGTCCGGCAGTTGGCAAGGTACACCAGCAGGCCGTAGGGATTGGGGGGTCGGTCGGTGACGTGATCGGTGGCCCAGAGGTAGCCCCGGAACAGCAGCAGCGGCAGCAGCGCGGCCAGCGCCATGCGCCAGAGCCAGGGCCGCAGGCGGGGCTGCTGCCAGGCCAGCACCAGCACGTGCCCCAGCAGAAAAAAGCAGCCGCAGGCCAGGAAATAGAGCATGACTGCCCCCATCAGCATACTCCCCCCGGCGAAGAGCACGTACCAGCGCCATTGCCGGGGCGCTTCCTGCATCCGGATGATGCAGTACCAGAGCAAAGGCACAAAACAGGCGTAGCTCAGCGAGATATGGCCGTCGAGCCGCAGCACCTGCGGGGCCATGAACCCGATAATGAGGGCTGTGATGGCGGCGAAAATCACCGGCAGGCGCGTGCGGCGCAGAATAGCATACAGCACCACTGGCGTCATCACCAGCGAGCTGAGGGCCAGCAGGTTGGTGATGCCCACGGTGTAGCGGCCCGCCGGCACCCCGTGCCGCTGCAAAAAGCCCAGACTCAGAGCGATGAGCGGCTGCAGGTTGGGGTAGTTGATGTGTTCGCCGAAGGGATAATTCATTCCCGTGAAGCGGTTGCCCGCATCGTGCAGGGCGTAGAAGGCGGTGGCGTAGTAGCTCTGCAACGCGTCGCCGCCGGGCTTGAAGAAGTAGTTGTTCGGGTCGAGCAGCACCGGCCCGAACAGGGCGGCCGTCAGCAGGGCGGCGGCCAGCGCCACGCCGCCCATGCCCAGCCAGTGCGACCGGCGGAAAGTTGAATTCATGCAGGAGATAAAGGAGTGGGGAAGGGCGCCAAAAATCAGGTATGAGGATTGATTCGAATACTTACCGGGGTGGATGTCAGCCCGGCCAGTCGGCCCCGGGAGTTGCTCACGCGGCGCTTTAAATCCGACGCGACGGCTGGACTTTGGCACTTTCAAAACTACGGCGCATTCCCGAATCGGCGATTTGGCCAAGCGGCCGGGGTTCTAACTTTACCAGCAGAAATCACCCCATTGGCCCCCGGTCCGTTCCGGCTGGGACTTCGTTCGCTCACTTAGCCCGCCAAAACCAATGACAATTAACCCACTCCCGCGCATTATCGGGCTGGTGTTCCTGCTATGGGGCGCGGCCCTGACTGGGCGGGCCCAAGGCCCGATCCACTACGCCGACTGGCGCCTGGAGTGGGCCGAGGAGTTCAACACGCCGCTCGATACGGCCGCGCTGGGCGAGCGGTGGCGGTTTTGCTATCCCTGGGGCCCGGCGCTCGACGCAACGATTGAAACCGGCTACTACACCGGTAAGGAGCTGCACACGACCGGCGGCGCCCTGAACCTGACCATGCGCAAGCTGACCGAGCCCCGCCTCTACCGGGGCCGGCCGCGCCGCTATGAGACGGGCATGCTTTTCAGCCGCCACCTCATCGACTCGCTGCGGCCCTACAACTGCCACCCGGCAGAGGGCTTCAGCTACGGCCTGTTTGAGGTGCGGGCGCGGCAGCCGCGCTCGGCGGGCGCGTTTCCGGCGTTCTGGCTTTTCGGCGGCGTGCCCGATGAGATCGATGTCTTCGAAGCTACCGCCGATGCGTTTACCAACAACTTTCACCTCATGCCCAACGACTACTGGCGGCCGTCGCGCCGGCTGGTGCAGGACTGCCAGTGCCTGTTCTACAACGCCGACCCGGCCGGCAACCTGAGCCAGCAGTTCCACACCTACGGCGTGAGCTGGCTGCCCGATGGCGTCATCTTTTATTACGACGGCATCCCCATCCGCCACGAAACCCGGTTGATTCCGGCGGGCTGCGCCATGGCCGTCATCGTGAACCTCGCCGCCCTGGCCTGGGCCGAAGCGCCCACCGACACGCTGGCCGTGGACTACATCCGGGTCTACCGCCTGCGACAGCCCCCGCGCATGGTGGCCGCGCTGAAGTCGGGGGCCGAATACCCAAAGTCCGAAGACTTCTGGATGCCGGCCGAGACCCAGCCCGGCCGGCCCGATCAGGCCACCCACCAGTCCTGGCAGTTGGCCCCGCCGCCGCGCGCGCCCCAACGCCTGGCCCTGCAGCTCACCGACAACTACAACCCGCCCTGCGAACTGGCTCTGCCCCTGCCCGTGGCCGGCCGCTGGGCTCCCACCTGGGCGCAGACCAACGGCCTGCCCGAGCTGCGCGTGCAGATCCCCAACCCTGATTCGGTGTGCTGGATCGTGCGGGACCTGCGTGGGCAGACCGTGGCCCACGGCACGGCGGCGGGCGGCGGCGCCTGGCTACCCCGCTGGACCGATTTGCCGCCCGGCACTTACGGCCTGCAATTGCAGCAGGGCGCCGGCAGCCTCACCCAGCCGCTCACCATCCTGGGCCGCCCGGCCGGCTCCGGGCCGGATGCCGCCTGGCAGCAGCCCGCACCGCCCGCGGCCGCTGGGCAGTAGCCAAGTTGCCGGGCTGTAATTTCCCTTAGTTTTGTTCCGAAAAATCTAACCTGATTCTCATGGCAAAAACGATTCTCAAACCCCTGATTTTGCTGGTGGGTGCTACCCTACTGCTGGCATCCTGTTCCAAAAGAGATACCATCACCAAGGGGACGCTGGTGTCGCGCAACGACTTCGAGAGCGTGCTGGGCTGGGGCGGCAGCAACGACGCGAGCGTAACCACCGACCGGGCGCACTCCGGCCAGTACGCCGTGCGCGTGGGGCCGCAGAATGAGTTCGGCTACACCTACGTGCGGACGCTGGGCAACATGAGCGCCTCCAAGATCCGCACCATCACCGTTTCGGCCTGGGTGTGGGTTCCGGAAATGCGGGCCCCGAGCCAGATCGTGCTCGATATCACCCGTTCGCCGGAGGTCAGCACGCCCGTTTTTTCCAGTACCATCAACCTGCCCGTCACGGTGAAGCGGGCCAAGACCTGGCAGCAGGTTTCGAAGACCTTCACCCTGCCCGATTCGGTGCGCTCGACCAATCAGCTCAAGTGCTACCTCTGGCGCTGCGGCACCAACGAGAACGTGTATGCCGATGACATCACGCTCAGTGTCGAGAACTAAGCCCCGCCGCCCGGCCGCGTGGCGCGCCGCCCTGCCCCTGCTGGGACTGCTGGCCGCCTGCACCAGCCCCGGCGAAGGCCAATGGGTGGGCGACTACGTGACCAGCAACGACTTTGAGGCCGTGCGCGGCTGGAGCCCCGATGCCGCCGCCCTCACCCGCGACCACGCCCACTCCGGACAGTACGCCACCTTCATCGGTCCCGGCCGCGAGTACAGCCTCACCTACGACCTGCCCTTGAATGAGGCCAGCGTTCATCCGCTTAAAGGCGTGGCCGTGGAAGCCTGGGTGTATCTGCCCAGCCCGCAGGCCGCCGCCTCGCTGGAAGTGCAGGTGCAGCTGCCCGGCCCCGGCAACCGCATGGGCTTTGCCGGCCGGCTGGCCCTGCCCGAGCAAGTGAAGGAAGGTGCGAAGTGGACCCGCGTCCGGCAGACATTTGCCTTCCCCGCCGGGCTGCCCGGCGATGCCCACCTGCGCATTTTTCTCTGGCGTAATTCCAGTCACGAGCCGGTCTACCTCGATGACTTACGGGTGAAGGCCCTGGAGTAGCCCCGTCCACCCGCAACCCGCTTTAACCAATGCGCTTTCTACCGTCCTGGGCCCGAAAGGGTCCGTTTCAGCGGGCCTGGCTGTGGCAGGCCGGCCTCTACCTGAGCTTTTGGGCGGAGCTGCGCCTGTTTACCGACCTGCGCCTGCACTACGGGCCGCTGCTGAATCCGGTGTTGTTTCTGGCGGCCTCGCTGGCGCTGTGCGTATTTGCCGGGCTCTACTGGCTCGACCGGCCCGTACCCCCGGCCGAGCCGGCGCGCACCAGCCGGCGCTTTCCGCTGGTCGGGATCGGGCTGCTACTCGGGGCGGTGCAGGTGCTGTACGTGCAAGCGCCCATCATTGCCGCGCACGCCATCGACGTGCGCTCGTCCGATATCATTCCCATTCTGCAGGTTTACGTGGCCCGGTTCCGCAGCGGCGAAGTGGTTTACCGCTACCTCACCACGCTGCCTTACCCGCTGTTTCCCAACCACCTGCCGCTGCAATGGCTGCCCTACGTGCCGGCCGACCAGCTCGGCATCGACTACCGCTGGTGGGCGTTGGGGCTGCTGCTGCTGGTCGGCTTCGGGGCCTACCAGGCCACGCTGGCCCGGCAGGCGCTGACCGGCCCGGGCTTCCTGCTGAAAATCGCCCTGCCCGGCTACGTGCTCTACCGCCTCATCTCCCGCGACGGGGAGCTATACGCACACCCCGTGGAGCCAACCATCATCGCCTACTACTGCGTGCTGGCGGCGAGCGTGTTGAGTCGCTCGGCGCTGTTGCAGGCGACGGGGCTGGTGCTCTGTCTGCTGTCGCGATACTCGGTGATTTTCTGGGTGCCGTTTTACCTGTGGGTGCTGTGGCGGGAGGCCGGCCGCCGCCACGCCCTGCTGGTGGCAGGACTGGTGCTGGCGGGCATCGTGGGCATCTACGTCATCCCCTTTCTGAGCCGGGACTGGACCATTTTTACCCACGCCCTGAGCGAGTACCACATTGCCACTCTGGGCGAATGGAGCCGCACCGATGGTCCCGATGGTCACCCGCCGCAGCTCTTCGCCGGCGTGGGGCTGGCCGCCTGGTTGTACACCTACGGACCCGGCGATCTGGCCGCCCGCATCAGCCTGTTGCAGCGGGCCGATGTGCTGTTTTCCCTCGGCGCGGTGCTGCTGGCCGCCAGCCTCTACCACCGCCTGCGCCACCGCTACGATTACCGGCTGGTAGCCCTCATTGCCCTCAAATTTTACCTGGCCGTTTTCTACGCCTTCATTCAGATTCCTTACCCCTACCTCACTTCCCTGGGTCTGTTCATCTCGGTGTTTGTGGTGATGATGACGGGCGCGGGCAGTCCGCAGAAAGTGGCGGCGAGCCCGGTGGTGCAAGCTATTAGCTGATTTTATACACCTAATGAGTAAGCCTCTGCTCCCCCATCGTGCGCCTGATTAGTCCGGAATAAAGGCCAAGTCCTTAGTAAGAATGGGGCTTTTTACTTTTGAGAGCGAGCATTTTACTTAACGGATAGGAAGATGAAGAAAATTGGATTGGTAGGCGGAATTAGCTGGGTGTCTACGCTGGACTATTACAAGCTCATCAACGAAGGGGTAAACAGCCGGCTGGGAGGGCTTCACTTTGCAGAATGCCTGATCTACTCCCTCAATTTTGCCGACGTGCAGGCGGTAACGTGGGAGAATGCCTACGAACTGCTGCGTGAGGCGTGTGCCAGCCTGCAACGGGGTAATGTTGAAGCCATCGCCCTGTGCGCGAATACCGCTCACCTGTTTGCTGACCAGCTGGAGGCAGAACTGCACTTACCCTTCATTAACATCGTGACGGAGACGGCCAAGGCCTTACGGCGCGAAGGCCACACCACGATTGGGTTGCTGGGCACCAGAATGACAATGGAAATGCCCTTCTACCGCGACCGATTGGCCGCCTTCGGGATAACTGTGCTTACGCCTCCAACCCAGGCCACGCGCGACTACGTGCAGTTTACGGTGAAGGAGGAATTGGGGCGGGGGCTCTTAAAACCGGAGACAAAAGAGCGGTACATAACCATTGCGCAAGAGCTGGTGAGCAGCGGGGCAACAGCCATCGTCTTGGGCTGTACGGAGATTCCCCTGCTGATTAGCCAGGCTGATTTTACCGTGCCGGTATTCGATACGGTAAAAATTCACTCCCATGCTATTGTGGATTACATGGTATCATAGGTTGCTGCTACTTTGCTGGCGAGCCCACGGCTCAGTTGCATTTTACAACACACTCCACTTTATCGTCTTCGCTTGCATCATGCTCGCCAGAGGCGCCAATAGAACATAACAGACCGTAGTTACCGCGCCCGACAGGCTCACTTCCGCACTTCCATCCACCTGGCGCAGGCTTGGGATTTCTTACCGATTATGAGGCTTCGTTTCCCCCATCCGTATTCGCTGCTGGCAATTCTGGTGCTGTTTCTGCTCATGGTGCAGGCGCGGCTGTGGGCGCCGTACTGGGACACCCACAACGTGCAGGCCATCCTTACCTGGGATGCCATGGGGTATTACATCTACCTGCCGGCGCATTTCATCTATCATGATCTGGGGCACATGGCGTTTGCCCACGACATCATGCGGGAGTACAACCCGAGCAGCTCGTTCTACCAGGCGTTTCAGGTGCCGGGCGGGCCGGCCGGGCAGCTCGTGACCAAGTACACCGGCGGGCTGGCCCTGCTCTGGACGCCCTTCTTTTTCCTGGGCCACTGGGCGGCGGGCGCGCTCGATTATCCGCAGGATGGCTTCTCGGCGCCCTATCAGGTGGCCATTGCCTTCGGCGGGCTGCTCTTTGCGCTGCTGGGGCTGGGGCTATTGCGCCGGGTGCTGCTGCGCTTCTTTTCCGATGTCGTAACGACGCTCGTGTTGGTGCTGCTGGTGCTGGGTTCCAACTACTTTCAGTACGCCGTGTTCGACGCGGCCATGGCC
Organism: Hymenobacter sp.; assembly: GCA_043780755.1. Lineage (GTDB taxonomy): Bacteria > Bacteroidota > Bacteroidia > Cytophagales > Hymenobacteraceae > Hymenobacter. The sequence goes on along the minus strand of JAYWCH010000171.1, from coordinate 11,460 downwards.
CACAACTACCTGTTTACGAGCTACGCGCTGCTACTCTGGCTCACCATCTGCTGGCACGAGCGGCCGGGGCGCGGCACGGCACTGGCCATCGGCCTCACGCTGGGCCTGCTCGTGCTGATCCGGCCTTCCGAAGCCGTGGCCTTGGTTATTCCGCTGCTGTGGGGCGTGGGCTCGGTGGCGGCGGGACGGGCGAAACTCGCCCGGCTGCGCCAGCGCTGGCCCGATGTGCTGCTGCTGGCCCTCGGCGGCGTACTCGGGGTGTTGCCGCAGGCGCTGTACTGGCACTGGGCCACCGGGCATTTCCTGTTTTATAGCTACGGCGACCAGCATTTCAGCTTTCTGAGACCGCACATCTGGGAAGTGCTGTTCAGCTTCCGCAAGGGCTGGCTGCTGTACTCGCCGCTACTGCTGCTGCCGCTGGCCGGCCTGGCCGTGCTGTGGCGGCAGCAGCGGGCGCTGGCCGTGCCGGTGCTGGCGTTCGTGGTGCTCAACCTGTGGGTGGTTTCGGCCTGGGATATCTGGTGGTACGGTGGCAGCATCGGGCAGCGGGCGCTGGTGCAGAGCTACGCCGTGCTGGCCCTGCCCTGGGGCACCGCCGTAGCGTGGCTGCTGGCGCCCGGCCGCCGGCCCGCCCTGCGCGCAGCGGCCGTGGTCGCGGGGGTGCTGCTGGTCGATTTAAACCTGTTTCAGCACTGGCAGTACATGCGCTCCATTATCAACCCAGAGGAAATGAACCGGCGCTACTACTTCGCGGTGTTCAACAAGACGATGCCCACACAGTCCGATTTCGCGCTGCTCGACGTGAAAACCCACCTGCCGCGCGCCGAGCGCCACTACCGGGCCAAGTCCCTGGGCAAGCTCGATTTCGAAAACCAGCCGCCCAATGCCGCCACTGGCATTTCGGCCGACCTGGGCTACTACAGCCGCCAGTCGTTTCGCGCCGATGCGGGCCACGCCTACGGCCCGGCCCTGAGCATCCGCCTGGGCGCGGCCGGCCTGGGGCCGGGCCAATACGTGCGGGCCTCGTGCCGGGTATTTTCCGACTACGGTGCCTGGAGCAACAAGCTGGTGATGACCGTCGAACGCGCCGGCCAGAACCTGGCCTGGAACGGCGTCCGCCTGCAAAATAACCTGAGCCTCGACCGCGCCTGGAACCTCGTTTACTTCGACGCGCCCCTGCCCGCCGACGCCCGCCCCGGCGACTTGCTCAAAGTGTACGTGCTGAGTGAGAACGCCTCCGGCTGCTACATCGACGACGTGCAGGCCGAGCTCATGCAGCCCAAAACCGACTGGTGAAACAGACCGGACTCAACGGCCCAGCAAGCCGTATTTGAGGATGCAGTAAATGGCCCGGAAGCCATCGCGCCAGCCAATTTTCTTGCCCTCGGCGTACGTGCGGCCGTAGTAGCTGATGCCCACTTCGTAGATGCGGACGTCCTTCACCCGGGCCACTTTGGCGGTGACCTCGGGCTCGAAGCCGAAGCGGTTTTCCACCAGGGTCAGGCCCTGAATAATATCGCGCCGGAACAGCTTATAGCACGTTTCCATGTCCGTGAGGTTCAGGTCGGTGCAGAGGTTGGAGAAGAACGTGAGCACAGCGTTGCCGATGCTGTGCCAGAAGAACAGAATCCGGTGCGGGTTGCCGCCCATAAAACGCGAGCCGAAAACCACATCGGCAAAACCTTTCAAAATGGGCTTTATCAGCAGGTTGTATTCTTCGGGGTCGTACTCCAGGTCGGCATCCTGGATGATGACGAAGTCGCCGGTGGCTTCGCGGATGCCGGTGTGCAGCGCCGCACCCTTACCCTGGTTCACCGCGTGGTCGAGCAGGCGCAGGCCCATTTCCGGATAGCGCGCCGCGTAGGCCCGGATGGTGGCGGCCGAAGCGTCGGTCGAGCAGTCGTTGACGAGGATAATTTCCTTGCCGATGTTATTCACCAGTTTCAACTCGCGCAGCAAATCCAGGATCTGGTGGATGGTGCGGGCCTCGTTGTAAACCGGGATGACGATGGAAAGCGTGTCGAATTTTACCAAAATCAGGAGGATTTGCCGGGGCAAAAGTAAGCGAACTTCGGGGTCGAAGTGCGGAACAAATTCAAACTATCCGGCCGGGTCAGGCCGGGCCGGCCGCTACAAGCTGCCGGTGCGGCCACCATCCACGGGCACGCTGGTCCCGGTGATGTAGCCCGCCAGAGGCGAGGCCAGAAAGACCACGGCGGCCGCTACTTCCTCGGCCAGGCCGAAGCGCCGGGCCGGAATCAGCTGCAGCATCCCGGCTTCGATAACCTCAGTGGGCAGGCCCGACTGGGCAGCTTTATTCTCCACCAGCGAGTGGTGGCGCTGAGTGAGCGTGGCGCCGGGCAGCACGTTGTTCACCGTGATTCCGTGCGGGCCGAGCTCATTGGCCAGGGTTTTGGCCCAGCTGGCCACAGCCCCGCGAATGGTGTTACTCACGCCCAGGCCGGGCAGCGGAATTTTCACCGAAGTGCTGATAATGTTGATGATGCGCCCGAACCCCGCCTCCCGCATGGCCGGCACCACAGCCTGCGCCAGCAGGTGATTACAAACCAGATGCTGATTAAACGCCAGCTGAAAAGCTGCCACCGGCGTATCGAGCAGCGGCCCGGCGGGCGGGCCACCGGTGTTGTTCACCAGGATGTGAAAGCCGCCGGGGTGCTGCGCCAGGTACGCCCGCACCACGTCGGCGAGCTGGGTAGGATGATCGAAATCAGCCACCAGAAAATCGTGAGCCTGGCCGGTGGGTGCGGGGAGGGCGGCGAGGGTTTCGCGCAGCGAATCTTCGTTGCGGGCCAGCAGCGTGACGCCGCAGCCACGCTCGGCCAGCGCCACCGCAATGGCCCGGCCAATGCCCTGGGTGCTGCCGCCCACCAGGGCCCGGTAAGGGAGAAGGTCCATTTTTGCAGAATGAAAGCGTGAGGATGAGAGCTAGTTGAGACGCGGGAGCGGAGCCGGCTGCACCAGTATAAAGCCCTCCACCACCCGCTCGGAGTAGCCAATAGGCTGCAGCAGGCGGCGCAGGAGCTGATGCACCGGCGAATTACGGAATTCCGGGTGGACTATAAAGGCAGCCGGCTGGTAGCGCCGCAGAAAAACCACTACCTGGGCCGGAGTGGGAGGTGCAAGCTGCACGGAGTCCGGCTGCTGCTGCGCCCGCAGCAGGGCCCGCTGCACCGGATCGGCCGTGGCGAAGGCCGCAAAAGTGGCGGCCGGCAGCCGGGAGATGTAGCCGCCCGGCAAGGCTTTGTGGTGCCGCGTCTGATAAAACAGCTCGGCCGGGTTCATGCGGCCGACTTGCCGGTAGCCATCGAGTAGCCCCACCGGAATGGGGTACAATAGCGGGCCGGGCAGGGCAGCAGCGACGGTGTAGGCCGCGGGTACCGCCGCCGCCCGGATCAAAGGATAAGCGCGGGGCTGAAACTCCAGGCCAATGAGCAAACTCAGCAGCCCGACCAGCGGCAGGCGCCAGCCCACCGGGCGCGTTTGCCACCACCGCTCCAGCCCGATGAATGTGGCCATCGGCAGTAGCAGCGTCAGCAGTAGCACGTAGCGCGTGGGGCAGCGAATGTTGTTAAGAAACGGCAGGTAATGCACCAGCCCGGTGGGCGGCCGCACAATGGTGTGCCCCATAATCTTCACGACCGGGAGCGTGAGCAGTAAAAACAGCAGCACCAAGGCCCACAGCGGCCGGGCTTCGGCCGGCCCCGGGGCTGCCCCGTTGCCCGCCGCCCGCCGGCCCCGCAGGGCCAGCCCAAGGGCCAGCAAAGGCAGCGCATAGCCCAGAAAAACAACGTTTTCAACCGAGCCCGGCATGTTGAAACGCGGGCTTTGCCAGAGGGCATCGGTAGCGGCCGTGGCCAGCCAGCGGTTGCCAATGGGCGGCAGCAGGTAACCGGCCAGGTCGCCGCCCCACCAGAAGCCGGCATTGTCGGGCACCCCCGCCAGCGAAAGCAGGCGCGATCCGACGTGGCCGAGCACCACCACCGCCCCCAGCACCAGCCAGGGCCGGGGCCGCCGCCAGTTGATAGTGCCCAGCCCCAGCCCAAACCACGTGGCGTAGCCCACGGAGAAATACACTAGGCCCGCCAGCGTGTAGTAATCGCTGAACAGCGTGAGCACCAGCAAGCCCGCGCACCCGCCCACGGCCGACCACCGCCGAACCCGCGGCCAACGGCCATCGGCAAACTCAAAAGCCTCCAGAAATGCCGTGATGTAAAAAGGCGCGGCCGCCGTCAGCAGCAAATGATAGTGCTCGGGCCAATGCGCCAGTTTATAGGGCGAAAACGCAAACACAAACCCCACCAGCAGGCACAGCGCCGGGCTGCGCAGCCAGCGCCCCGCCAGCCGCGCCGCGCCCACGCCCGACAGCACGAAACTCAGCAGCAGGCCCCCATTCACGGCCAGAATCTCGTGGCCAAGCAGCACATTCAGCAGCCCCAGAATGGGCGTGTACGTGTGCAGCCACAACCCCACGCCGGCGGGATACAGCAGGAGCGGGGTGTAAAACGGATTGGCCCCGGCGCCAACCTGTCGCTGAAAATTGTAGGCGTTCCATACGTACTGGTTGGCATCGCCCTGCGCCAGCCCCACGAATGCCGTGCGGAACTCCCGCGCCAACGGCCAGGAATAAAAGACGAACAGGATGGCGTAGAGCAGCGCGCCCGCCGCCAGCCACGGCCGGGCCAGACCCGAAGGCGCAGAAATGAGCGGGGATGAAACCAATATGGACAACCGGGACCGAAAAAGATTAACCCGACCTTGGGGCAAAAGTAGTGCAAGCTGTTAAGTAGTTTTGATGAACCGCTTCATCCCCCATTTCTTCCCGCTCATGATCACGCGCCCCTTCAATTTGCAGCAGTGGATTGATGAACACCGCCATTTGCTGAAACCCCCGGTGGGCAATCAGCAGGTGTTCAAAGACAACAAGGATTTCATCGTCATGATTGTGGGTGGTCCTAACGCCCGCAAAGACTACCACGTCGACGCCGGCGAGGAGCTGTTTTTTCAGCAGGAAGGCACGATGACGGTGAAAATCATCGAGGACGGCCGGCCGGTGGACATCATCATCGGGCCGGGCGAAATGTTTCTGCTGCCGCCCAATGTGCCCCACTCGCCGCGCCGCCCGGCCGGCACGGTGGGGCTGGTGCTGGAACGCTACCGGACCGCCGGCGAGGTCGATGGCTTCCAGTGGTACTGCGAAAACTGCGGGCACAAGCTGCACGAGGAATTTGCCGAAATCACCGACATCGTGGCCCAGCTGCCGCCGATCATGGATAAATTCTGGGCCTCGGAAGCCCTGCGCACCTGCCAGCAGTGCGGCACGGTGATGGCGCCGCCCGCGCCCCTGCCCGCCGCTCCCTGATTCCCGCCCGCCCTTCACCGCCTCCCCGTGCTTGCCATCGACATCCACACCCACATCTTACCCGAGCGCTGGCCCGATCTGGCCGAGCGCTACGGCTACGGGGGCTTCATCCGGCTGGATCACCACCGGCCCTGCTGCGCCCGGATGATGCAGGATGATAAGTTTTTCCGGGAAGTGCAGGATAATTGCTGGGATCCGGCCGTGCGGCTGCGCGAGTACGACCAGTTCGGGGTGCAGGTGCAGGTGCTGAGCACGGTACCGGTGATGTTCAGCTACTGGGCCCGGCCGGCCGACTGCCTCGACCTGAGCCAGCTGCTCAACGACCACATTGCCGACGTGGTCCGGCGCTATCCCACGCGCTACGTGGGCCTGGGTACGCTGCCCCTGCAAGCGCCCGCCCTGGCGGTCAAAGAGTTGGAACGGTGCATGAAAATCGGCCTGGCCGGCGTGCAGATCGGCTCCCACGTCAACGACTGGAACCTCGACGCGCCGGAGCTGTTCGAGGTTTTTGCGGCGGCCGAGGAGCTGGGCGCCTGCATCTTCGTGCATCCCTGGGACATGATGGGCCAGCAGAAAATGCCCAAATATTGGCTGCCATGGCTAGTGGGCATGCCCGCCGAAAGCACCCTGGCGCTCTGCTCGCTCATCTTCGGCGGGGTGCTGGAGCGGCTGCCCCGGCTGCGCGTGGCCGTGGCCCACGGCGGGGGCTCGTTTGCCGGCAGCATTGGCCGCATCGAGCACGGCTGGCAGGTGCGCCCCGACCTCTGCGCCGTGGACAACCCCCACAATCCGCGCTCTTACCTGGGAAAGTTCTGGGTCGATTCGCTGGTCCACGACCCGCCCATGCTGGAGTACCTGATGAAAACGCTGGGCGCCGATAAAATCACGCTGGGCTCCGACTATCCCTTTCCCCTGGGCGAGCTGGAGCCGGGCCGACTGATAAAGTCGATGCCGTTTGCAGCCGAAATCAAGGCGCAGATGTTGGGTCAGAACGCGCTGGACTGGCTGGGCCTGGCCCGCGAACAGTTCGTGCCAACCCTGGTGCGGCGGGCCCGGCTCTGAGCCCGCCGCCCGCTGCCGATATTTGCGCTCCCATGACCAACGCCCCCGCTCTTTTCTCTGCCGCTGAGCTCGACGCGGCCGACCCGCTGGCCGCTTTCCGCCAGGAATTTCACCTGCCGGCCGGTCCCGATGGCCGGCCCGTAGCCTACTTCTGCGGCAACTCCCTGGGCCTGCAACCTAAGGCCGCCCGCGCCGCCGTGGAGCAGGAATTCGACGCCTGGGAACGGCTGGGCGTCGAGGGCCACTTTCGGGGTGCCTCGCCCTGGCTGCATTACCACGACACGCTCACCGCCGCCACCGCCCGCCTGGTGGGCGCCCACCCGCTGGAAGTGGTGGTGATGAATAATCTGACCGTGAACCTACACCTGCTGCTGGTCACGTTTTACCGTCCCACCGCCACGCGCAACAAGATTCTGATGGAGGGCGGCGCGTTTCCTTCCGACCAGTACGCCATCGAAAGCCAGGCTCGTTTGCACGGCCTCGATCCTGCTGCCGTCATCGTGGAGCTGGTGCCCCGCCCCGGCGAACACACCCTGCGCACGGCCGATATCGAAGCCAAGATTCAGGAGTTGGGCGATTCGCTGGCGACGGTGTTGATCGGGGGCGTGAATTATTACACCGGACAGGCGTTTGACATGGCCGCCATCACGCGGGCGGGCCACGCCGTGGGCTCCCTGGTGGGCTTCGATCTGGCCCACGCGGCCGGCAACCTGGAGCTGCACCTGCACGACTGGGACGTGGATTTTGCCTGCTGGTGCACTTATAAGTACCTGAATTCGGGGCCCGGCGGCACGTCGGGCGTGTTTGTGCACGAGCGGTTTGCTCACCAGCCCGAGCTGCTCCGCCTGGCCGGCTGGTGGGGCCACGATCCCACGGATCGGTTTGAGATGAAAAGAGGCTTCCGGCCCATGCCCGGCGCGGCCGGCTGGCAGCTCTCGAATGCTCAGATTTTTCCCATGGCCATTCACCGCGCCAGCCTTGACCTCCTGGAGCGGGCCGGCGGGCTGCCGGCGCTGCGCCGCAAGAGCGAGCAGCTCACGGCCTACCTCGAGAGCCTGATTCTGGCCCTGGATTTACCCAAAAGCCAGCTCGAAATCATTACCCCGGCCGACCCGGCCCAGCGCGGCTGCCAGCTCTCGGTGCTGGTGCACGAGCGGGGCCGCGAGCTGTTTGATTACCTAGCAGATCAAGGCATTATTGCCGACTGGCGGGCGCCCAACGTCATCCGGCTGGCGCCCGTACCGCTCTATAATTCGTTTGAAGATGTGCGCCGGGTGGGGGCCGCGCTGCGCCAGTGGGTGAGCGGGCAGCCGGGTCGCTGAACGGCAATCAAACCCGGTTTTCCGGATTTCTGCCCGTAATTACCCGTCCGTGCCCGGTATCGGCACTTATTCAATCCTTCGCTCCTTTAAGAAATATGGAAGATTACGCCGCTAAGATGCTGCTCAAAACCGACGCGGCCCTGCGCGAATACGTGACCGGCCATGTCCAGTACCGCGAAGCCGCCGTGCTGGCCGCGCTCGACGAACTGCGTCGCCGGGGCCAGCCCGCCCCCGAAGAAGCCGCCCTGCGCCCCGACCTGGAAGCCGGCGCCGCCACCCAGCGCGTCCTCGACGACGCCGCTGCCGCCGCCGCGCAGCGTCCGGCCGCTCCCACGGCCGCCCCCCGCGCCCCCGATTCCGACTCGCCGGAAGCCGCCGGCCCGGAGCTTTATTCGCCGGTCACCATTGTGCTGTTTTCCATTCCTTTCACGCTGCTGGCCGGCGGGGCGCTGCTGGGCATCAACCTCTGGCGGCTGGATCGCAAGCGGGCCCTGCTCGGGCTGGTGGCGTTTATCAGCGTGTACCTGGTGCTGGGCCTGCTGATTCTGACCTGGGCCCTGCCGCGTTTTGGCATGAGCATGTGGTACGGTCCGCTGTTTAATCTGCCCGCTATTTTGGTGTACGTGCTGTGGTTCTGGCCCCGGCACGTGGGCACGGGCAGCTACCGCAACCGCAGTTGGCTGCTACCCCTGGCCGTGTGTTTCGGCCTCCTCTTTGGCATGCAGAAGCTGAGCGATTACGTGCTGAAAAGACAGCCCAAGGAAATCCAGCAACAGGTGGAGCGCATGCAGCAGCAGAAGTAGTTTTTTGGGTTGGTTTTTTGGGGTGATTCAGAAAATCTAACACTCAGTCATGACGCACGTTGATCAGACACCGCGTTGCGATGGTCATGCTTCGCTGCGCTCTGCATGACTCGTCATTTTGTGTCACCCGCCGTTTTGCATGACTCGTCGCGAGCGTAGATTTACCACCGGCAAAGCACAGATAACACCTTCATTCCATAGGCATTAACGGTATAAATTTCCCGGCCCAGGCTGTCCGGATACGGCTCGTTGCGGGTGCGGTAGGCGCCGAGAAAGTACTGCGTCGGGCCGGGCCCGCCCACCCGGAAACGGGCCCGGTCGGCGGGCTTCATAATGGCGAGGTTGTTTTCAATCAAGCCGTCGTTCTGGCCCGTTACGTTGAGTTGGGGCGAGGAATCGTGTTGTAGAATCCACTCCAGTCCTTCACGATAGGACAAGCCCCAGTAGTCGCGCTCGAACAGCCGTTCGGCAGCAGGCCCCGACAGGCAGGAAAAATACACCTGCTCCTGCGGGTGCGCCTGCACCATCTGGACGATGGTGTAGCCCATTTCGCCCCCCGCCAGCAGGGCCGCGCCTACCGCCACCGGCCGCAGCCACCGCCGCCGCTGTCCCGCCCGCCACAGGCCCAAAGCGCCCCGCCCGGCCAGCAGCAGCAAGGCCGGGTACACGAAGTACAGGTGCCGCCAGCCGTCGTAGATCACCGAATCCAGGGCAATCACCATGATGATCGGCAGGCTGAACCAGCCCAGAATCAGGATGTCCAGCCGGCCTTCGAACGTGCGCAGGTAGGCCAGATTACGCCGCAGCAGCGCGTAGAGCACGCCGGTCACGCCGAGTATGAAAGCCCCCGTGTAAGCCAGCGGCGTGGTGATGATGATCCAAACCGGGGCGTAGTGCCAGGGCAATTGCAAGGTCGAAACCCGCTGACCGAGGTAGAGGACTTCGCCGTTCCAGCGAAACTTCTTCATGTTCTCAAACGCGGCCAGGAAGTTATCCAGCGGTGCTTCCCACAAGTAGGGCCAGCCGAGGACCGTACCCGCCGTGGCCACCAGCACAAAGGCCAGCCCGGCCCGCGTGAGCTGACAGCGGAGCTTTTTTTCGGGGGGACCAAACAGGATTTCCAGCACCACCATGCCCAGCGTCAGGGCTACGAGCAGGACGCCCAGGATGCGCACATCCACCGCCGCCGCCGTCACCAGGCCGTGGGCGGCGGCGCGGGCCAGCGTCGGCTTTTGCAGCACGCGAATGAGGGTGAAGATACCGAGGGTGAAAATGGCCAGAAAGACAATATCCTTCCCATTGTAAAAAGATTCGGCGAAAAAACGCGGCGACAGTACCAGCAATGTGCTGATAAACAAGCCGATTTGCCAACTCCCGAATCGCGCCCGCCCAATGCGGTAGAGCCCCCAGGCCCCCAGCGTGAAGACCAGAAACACCGCCCCGTGCCGCAGCAGGTAGTACGTCCGGGAGTCGTCGAGCCGAAAAGTTTGGTCGAGCAGGGCCAGGGGCATTTCGAAGAACACCCCATGGTCGTTTTCCCGATAGCCGTGGATGTCCGGCGTCTGGGCGAAGCCGGGGCGCTCGCTGGCCCACTCCGGGGCGAGCAGATCGGCCACGTACCGGGCGCTCACCATGCCGTTGGTGCGGTCCACGGGCTCGTCCCAGGACACGCCGTAATCTTTGTATAGACTAAGCCCGATCAGCAGCAGCAGCGCAAAATGCCCCCGAATGAAGAAGTGGCGCGAGCGGGTGGCGAAAAAAGCGCGTAAAAAGACGCGCAAACGGGACAAGTGCATAAAAGAACGGGGACTTTATTCTGAGCCGACGCACGCAATGGCCCCGTAAAAGTAATCGCCCCCGGCTGGCGGGCGCGCCGGATTTTGCCGCCGGGCGCCGGGCTATTCGGGCGGCCGGGCTGTTGAGAGGTTGATACTCACTCTGCGCCCGCTGCTTTTCGTTTTTTAGTCATGGCCCTTTCGCCCCTGCTCCTGCCCCAGGCTGATCTTTTATTCGACCCCGTTTTTCTGCCGCGGGCCGAGGCCGATGACCTGCTCGCGCAGCTCAGCACTGGCATTGCCTGGGAGCAGCGGGCCATTCGGATCTTCGGGCAGGAAATTCCGCAGCCCCGCCTCACCGCCTGGTACGGCGACCCGGCGGCGCGCTACTCGTATTCGGGGCTGGTCTGGGAGCCCCGTCCGTGGACACCCCTCCTGCTCAACCTGCGCCACCGCGTGGAAACCGCCACCCAGGCCCGCTACAACAGCGTACTGCTCAACCACTACCGCGACGGCCGCGACAGCATGGGCTGGCACGCCGATGATGAGCCCGAGCTGGGCCCCGCGCCCGCCATCGCCTCGCTCAGCCTGGGCGCCACGCGCCGCTTCCGCCTGCGGCCTCGCGCCGGGCTGGCCCACGTGCCCCTCGGCCTCGACCTGCCCAACGGCAGCCTGCTGCTCATGCGCGGCCCCACCCAGCAACGCTGGCAGCACGCGCTCCCTAAAACCGCCCGCCCCATCGGCCCCCGCCTGAACCTGACGTTCCGGTGGGTGACGCCCAACAGGTTATAAAATTGGAAGAGTTACGCTTCCTCGGTTTGTAGCTGGCGGTCGTAGAGCGCCCGGTAGAGGCCGGCAGTCTCGGCCATGAGGGCCTCGTGCGAGCCGTGCTGCACGATTACGCCGTCATCAAGTACCAGAATCTCATCCGCCAGCTTCACCGAGCTCACGCGGTGGGAGATGATGAGGCTGGTGCGCCGGGCCATGATGCGCTGCAAACTACCAAGAATTACGTTCTCCGTTTTGGTGTCCACGGCCGAGAGGGAGTCGTCGAGGATCAGGATTTTGGGCTCCTTCACCAGGGCGCGGGCCATGCTCACGCGCTGCTTCTGGCCGCC